>JAGWBY010000029.1:1077-34251 GCA_021295675.1 Candidatus Latescibacterota bacterium
GCTTCTGGAGCCTTTGGGGGCTGGAGAATCAGCGCTGGCTCTACGAGAGCAAGTCCGTCGTAGCCCTGTTACTAGAAGGGGCCGGCTTTGCTTCGTACCCCGCGTGGGTGGACAGCGTCTTCCCGAGCTTAGCCCTGACCTCGATTATCCTCTACAACATTTGGGTTTATGTCGGCTACGACACGGTGATTTTACTGGCCGGCCTCAGTGCCATCCCCAAGCAATACTACGAGGCCGCGGAGATGGACGGCGCTGGCGAGTGGCAAGTCTTCCGCCACATTACCCTACCTTTGGTCTCGCCAACCCTGTTCTTTTTGTCGATGGTGGCCGTCATTGGGACCTTCAAGGCCTTTAATCACGTGTATATCCTACGGACTCCGGGTGCCCGCGACTCGGTCGATGTGCTCAGTATTGCCATTTTCGACCAAGTTTTTGAGTACCACAACGCGGGCTATGCCTCTGCGATGGCCTTTGTGCTCTTCATCGCGATTTTGGCGTTGACGCTGCTGCAAAACCGGGTACTCGGCAGGCGGGTGTTTTATGGCGACTAGGAGCGGCCAAGCTAAGCTGATTTACTGCGGCCTGAGCTTGGGGGGGCTGGCTGCGGGCTTTCCGTTCGCGTGGATGCTGTTGGCCTCTTTTATGAGCCGCGGCGAATCGCTGCGGCGGGTCTTGCTGCCCGAACGCGTACAATGGGACAATTATATCGAAGCATGGCAAGAGGCGGATTTTGGTCTCTACTTTGAGAACTCGCTGATCATCGCCGTCCTACAAGTTAGCGGAACCTTGCTTTTCTCGCTGATGGCGGCTTACCCGCTGGCGCGGATGCAGTTCCGCGGACGAGATGTGGTGTTTACCGGCGTCTTGGCTACGCTGATGATCCCCGAGGCCGTGACCATCGTGCCGAATTTTCTCGTCGTGACGTGGTTGCACCACAATACGCCGTTTGCTTGGCTCAATAGTTGGCCGGCCCTGACCATTCCCTTTATGGCTAGTGCTTTTAGCATCTTTCTCTTGCGCCAGTTTATGCGAGGCCTGCCCAACGAACTGTGGGATGCGGCCCGGATTGAGGGAGCCGGCCACGTGCGCTTTTTGTTTCAGATCGCGGTCCCCTTGTGCCGAGCACCCCTTTTGACGGTCGGTATGTTTACGTTTATTGGTTCATGGAACGCCCTAGCTTGGCCCTTACTTGTGACTAATACGCCGGATTGGCGGCCGATCGCCGTGGGGTTGCAGCAGTTTGCCAGTGAGGCCGGGACCGAGGTCCACCTGCAAATGGCCGGAGCTGTCATTGCGACGGCTCCCGTACTTTTGGCGTATTTTCTCATTCAGCGAGAATTCACCGAAGGCATTTCCATATCTGGACTCAAAGGATAACGCGATGAAACCGAGAAGTGCGATGACGTTGGTTTGGTGTGCCTTTTTGTGGGCCTGTGGTGGCCAGCAAGAGGCTGTTGACGAGCAGCCGACCCGTCTCGAAGCCCTCGATCCACAGGGCCAGCAAATCGTCTTTTGGTACCAACACACCGGCCAGCGCGAAGATGCCCTGCAAGAGCTGATTGCCGACTTTAACCAGACCAATCGCTATGGAATTGAGGTTCGCGGCGAGTACATGGGGCGCTATGGGGACATCTACAACAAGATGAACGTGGGTCTCCAGAGCGGTTCGCTGGCCGCTAGCTTGGTAGTAGCCTACCAAAATCAAGCCCTTGCCTACTACCAAGCCGACGGCATAGTGGATATAGCGCCCTATATGGATTCGCCCAAATGGGGCTTGTCGCCCCAAGAGCGCAGCGACTACGTCCAAGCGTTTCTGGCGCAGGACAATATCGGTGGAGTGCAGGTTGGTTTCCCACCGAATCGCTCGATGGAGCTGCTCTACTACAATGCTGATTGGTTGCGCGAGTTGGGTTACGACGCCCCGCCGGCGACATGGGACGATTTTGCTGCGATGTGCCGCCGGGCCAAAGAGCAACCCTTTAGCAAAAACGAAAACCCCGCGCGCAGTTTGGGTTTTTTGCTCGATGTGGACGCCAGCCGATTCGCTGCGATGGTCTTTAGCCGCGGCGGGGATCTAGTAGATGCGACCAGCACTGCCTATGCGCTGGACTCGCCCGAAGTTAAAGCGGTCCTAGTACTGTTGCAGGAACTAGCGCGGGACGATGCGATGGACATCGCAGGCGAGCGGGATGTCGAGCTAAACGAGTTCGTCACCGGTCAGATCCTCTTCTCGCAGGACTCTTCCTCTGGGTTGCCCTTTTACAAGAGCGGCATTGAAGACTCTGGGCTGGCCTTTGAGTGGGGAGTAACCCATCCGCCGCAGACCGGCTCGAGGCCAGTTGTTGACGTGTACGGAGCTAGCGTGTCGATCTGTGCCGGTACGCCCGAAAAACAGCTAGCGACCTGGCTTTTTCTCAAGTGGTTTACGGCCCCGGAGCAACAAGCGCGGTGGGTGCGGGCAAGCAACTACTTTCCGGTGCGCAAAAGTACGGCACGCGAGCTGGAAAGCTATTTTGCGGAAAACCCGCACTACGGAGTGGCGTTTGGCATGTTGGACTACGGGAAGTCAGAGCCGACGATGGCAGGGTATGAACGGGTGCGGCGCTTGATTCGAGAGGCGATGATCGAGGCGATTGAAGGCGGGGACGTCGAGCTGGTAATAGAGGAGTTACAGCGCGCAGCAAATCGGACGCTTGAGCCGTAGGCAAAAAAGGAGAGTAAGCGTAAAATGGTCGGAAACAATAGACAACCAAACGTCATAGTCTTTTTCACAGACCAACAGCGGTGGGATACAACGGGGCTACACGGCAATCCGCTGGGCCTTACGCCGAATCTCGATCGCTTGGCTCGCGAGTACACCCACGCGGCCCATTCCTTTACGTGCCAACCCGTCTGCGGCCCGGCGCGCTCTTGCCTGCAAACGGGTCTCTACGCCACGACTACAGGCTGCTACCGCAACGGCATTCCCCTGCCCGCGGACAGCCAGACCCTCGCCCACTACTTTGCCGCGGCAGGCTACGACACGGGATATATCGGCAAGTGGCATCTCCACGACCGAGGGACCACTGGTCCTGTGCCGGCAGCGGGTCGCTTTGGCTACCAGTACTGGTTGGCGTCGAATGTGCTCGAATTTACTTCCGACGCCTATAGCACGGTTCTTTACGACAATGACGAACAACCCGTCCGCCTACCCGGTTATCGCGTAGATGCGGTCACAGATGCCGCAATTCGCTACGTGGATGCGCATCAAGATCGTCCCTTTTTCCTGTTTGTCTCCTATATCGAACCCCATCACCAGAACCACTTGGACGACTATCCACCCCCTGATGGCTACCGGGAAACCTATTCCGGCGGCTGGATTCCGCCCGATCTCGCGGCATTGGGCGGCTCGACGCACCAGCACTTAGGCGGCTATTACGGGATGGTCAAGCGGCTTGATGAAGCCTATGGCCGCCTGCACGATGCGCTCAAGAGCTTGGTACTGGCCGACGACACCATCGTGCTCTTCACTTCGGATCACGGCTGTCACTTCAAGACGCGCAACAACGAGTACAAGCGCTCTTGTCACGAAAGCTCGATCCGCGTGCCGACGGTTTTGACAGGACCCGGTTTTCGCGGCGGCCAATTGCAGGAGTTGGTCAGCTTAATTGACCTGCCGCCAACGCTTTTGGATGCGGCCGGCTTGGAAGTCCCAGATCAGATGCAGGGCCGCTCGCTCATGCCGCTTTTGCGCGGTGGAGGAACCGATTGGCCCGCAGAGGTCTTCGTGCAGATCAGCGAAGCCCAAGTGGGACGGGCCGTTCGCACGCATCGGTGGAAGTACGGAGTGGATGCTCCCGGCGAGCAAGGAAGAGATGTGGCAGGAGCCGATCGCTACGAGGAGCAGTATCTCTACGATCTACAGGCAGATCCCTATGAACTGAACAACCTAGTCGGCCACGAGTCGCATCGAGAAGTGGCCCAAGTAATGCGAGAACGACTCTTGAGACGCATGGAAGAAGCTGGAGAGGCTCGCCCCCACATCAAAGAGGCCGAGCAGCGCCGCTCTGGCCAGCGGAAGGTTAGCCCTGAGGAAGCGCGTTCTTAGTCGGCGATTTAGTTCTGCTGTTGGTCCAGCTTTTCGCGCAGCGATTGAAGCTCAAACAGCCGCTTGACAACTAAAGAGATAGAGCGNGCTAGCTGTTCGGGGTGACCAGGTCCGCTCATGGGCAGCCCCAGACCTAGCATGCCCTGTGCAAACGGCACGTCGATCAACAGTCCGGGGCGATACGTCGAGTCCGAGAAGATTTCTTGGGTCATCTGGCGAAAATCCTCGTCGGCCTCGTGCTCCCAGATCTTGTCTCGATTCCAGTAGCTAACCAACCTCCGCAGCGAGGCAAAGTGATCGAGCGATTCTTGGAGATTTACTACGTTCTGTAAAGGGCGGTAACCACGCGCTGCAGAATAGGCGCGATAGCAGACCAAGAGGTTTCTTTGTTCGTCGATGACCTGTAGGCTAACTGCCTCGAATTGGACTCCCATAGCCTCTAACTCGTCGCCGAGGATGCGCACGACCTTGCCTAGATCGCGTACCTTGTCGGTTTCGCAACCAGCCTGCAAGACGCGAAAGGCCCCTTGCTGGCAGCAGTGAGTGGTAATGTCGCGCGCAATGACCAAGCGCTCTTTTTCGCTGATATTGACGTTGGTGATCTCGACGGGAAGAAAGCTGCCGTCACCGCGCACCATGAGCGTTTCATAGGCATTGGACGAGCCGCTGGCGACCATGTGCCGAGCTGTGGGACGAGACTGGGGAGCGAACAGTAGCTCAATGCCGTCTTTGGCTAGCAATTCTTCCTCGCGATAACCCAATAGGTCGGCCAAGGTCTGGCTGATGAAGCGCAAGTGTCCGTTTTCGTGGATGACAAAGGCTTTGAGGGCCTCGGTGATTTGATGCAAACGGTCTTTGTGGACTCGGGCCAAGTGCGCCGTATCGTCCATTAGGGAGTCGGTCGAGATGCCGAGGGCGTCAGCTAAACTTTTTAAGGCCGACGAGCCTGGCTGGCGCACGCGGCCGGTTTCAATGCGAGAGATGGTGGCTTGGGAGACGCCGGAGCGATCTGAGAGGTCTTTCTGGTTGAGCGATTGTTTCTGTCGCAGCTCTTTCAGGTTGCGTCCTAAGGGCATGGACTGTTCCTATAATGGGGATATAGAATACAAGGTGTTTGATATGTAAATAATACGACACGAAGCGACTGATTACCAAAACGGAAGGCAATAAAAACAAAATGTACACAAGGAGTTACGCATGAAAATAACCGAAGTGCAATCAGTTTATCCCCGCTATCGCGTCGCGCCCGCGGCTTGGCGTCGGTACTTCTGGCAGATGGTTGTGCGCATCGATACGGATATCGGCGTCAGCGGCTGGGGAGCGGGGGGCGGTGGGATTGCTGCCGTAGAGGTGATTAACCGCCACTTGCGAGAGTTGCTAGTGGGGCGCAGCATCAACAGCATTGAAGATATCGCTCGGCTCTGGGACGGCCAGTACAAGGCCAGCGTGCCCTACGGCCGCAGCGGGATCGCCGTTATGGCCATCAGCGGCGTAGATTTGGCGCTGTGGGATGTCTTGGGCCGGGCCGAAGGAAAGTCCGTCTGCGACTTGTTGGGTGGTCGGCAGCGGGACGAGGTGCGGACCTACGCCACAGGCCCAGATTGCGCTTGGTATCGCGACTTGGGCTTTAGTGCCCATAAGTCTTCGCAGACGAGGCAAGGTAGCCAAGCCGCAGATGCGGCGCGCATACTTGAGTGGGCCGAAGGGGCGCGCCAGACCCTAGGCGAAGACGCGCTCTTGATGATTGACGCGTACATGTCGTGGTCGCCCGACTTTGCCGTGGCCGTGGCGCAGCAACTCGCGCCGTTCAATATCTACTGGTTTGAAGACGTGCTACTCCCCGACGACCTAGACGGCTTGGCGGCGTTGCGGCCGCAGATCCACCCCGTTTTGTTGGCTGGCGGCGAACACGAATTCACTGCGCGGGATTTCAGTCACATCGCCAAGGTGCAGGCACTGGACTTGTGGCAACCGGATGTCACTTGGTGCGGCGGTTTGACGGCGGTGCTGCGCGTTGCCAAGCTGGCCCAAACCCACGGCGTCCCCTTGGTGCCTCACCGCGGCGGCGAGATTTGGGGCCTGCACTTTTTGGCGGCTGGCTACGGCGACAATTTGGCCGAGATGGTCATGGGCCGGCGCAATGCGGTGCGCGACAAACTGTGGCTAGGTGAGCCGCAACCGCAGGAAGGTCACTTAGTACTGCCCGAAGGCTCGGGATTTGGCGTCGGGGTGAACGAAGAGCTGCTCTAGGTATCCGCAGATGGACGCAGAGGCGGGGAGAAAGAACCTCTACTCTTTAACCGCCACAGATAACAGGTAGGTCCCTCGCTGTTTGATCTTTTTGTAATTGCCGAAAACTTCCTTGAAATTGCGCTTGATGTACTCCTTTAGCCCGGCGATGGTGACGACCCACAGGTGTCCGCCCGGCTTGAGGCGGGCGCAGGCGTCGTGCATGATGATCGTCAGGAGTTCGTTGCCCGTTTTCGCGGGCAAGTTGGAGGCAATGGTGTCAAAGCGCACGTGGGCGGGCACGTGGCTGAAGGCGTTGCTCAAATAGGCGCGACAGTTGGTCAGTCCGTTGCGTGCGGCGTTTTGCGCCGCGTAGTCAACAGCGACGAAGTCCTTGTCGATCAGATGAACCTCGCCCTCGGGGCAGATATGGCCCAAAGCCAAGCCGATGGGACCATATCCGCACCCTAAGTCGAGGCAGCAATCGGCAGGTCCAGCTTTGATGTGGTTGATGAGCAGCCGCGTCCCTGGGTCAATGCGTTTGGGATTGAAAAGACCCCAAGTAGAGTGGAAGGTAAAAGTGCGCCCCCGGAGGTTCTCTTCGAATACAATGTCTTCGCCCAAGCGGCTTATATCTATAGGAGGCATTGAATAGGCGCGTTTGGACCAAGCGCGGTCGAGCCTAGTAGGCCAAGCCCAGCGGCTGCTGGTGGCGGAAGGTTTTGAATTCCGCCTTGAGGGCGATCTCCATCACATACAGACCCGGGACCAACAACTCGCCGCTCGCGTCGCGGCCATCCCAATGCACGGTTTGCGGCCCGGCCCCTTGCATTCCGAGTTCGAGGTCGCCGACCCGGATGCCGCGCAAGTCGTAGATGTTGAGAGCCACAGGCACCGGGCCGGGCAGGCGAAACAAGGTATAACTGATGGCCAGCACATCGTTGGCACCGTCGCCGTTGGGGGTCAAAACCTTGCTTGAAAAAGCTAGGTTTTCGATGGGTGCCCCGGCATCTTGTGCGCCACCCAACACCCGCAGGCTGTTGGTGTTGACTTCGTCGGAGGCGTTACCGGCCTCAATCTGCTGCGGTAGGCTCTCCTCGTTCGCGTCAAACACCTCGCCGGCGAACGTGTTGGCAAAGATGAAGACCTCGGTGCCGAAGACCAGCCGTACGGGTTCATTGCGGCTGCGCGTGATCGACTGCGGCAAGCGCACTACTAGCTCACTCTCCGCCTCTGTCACCTCGGTCGGTTCTATGACTTGGAGTGGCTGGCCCATCTCTAGCCGTTTGAACTGGGGGCGGCTACCTGTGCGGATCCGGATGGTATCGAAGCCCGGCTGGCTCGCCCCGTCGAACTGGGCACGCATATCGTAGGTAAAGTCCGTCATCTCACCTAGGTACACTTCGGTTAGGCCGCCGTCGGGCGTCGGCTCGTCAAAGCGGGCGACCTCGCCGATGACTTGCGAGGCCAACGGCGGTGCGGTCTCAATCCACAGCGAATCGAGCCGCACGAAGTCGAAGAAGGAACTGCTCTCGAAGGTGAGTCTCACTTGGATGTGGTTGCCGCGCTCCAGCGGGGCGGGCTGCCCAGACTCGGCGATGGGAAAAGACCAGAAGGTCCAGTTGTCTTGGTCGTAAATGATAGAGGCTCTAAGGCCGGGCTTGCCTTCTTGGATCTGGCCTTGAGTAGTTTGGTCTGGTTGCTTGAGTTCTTTCTCGAAGCGCGCGCGCGAGACCGTGCGCTCGGCACCGGTGTCGGTGAATTCGTGATAGACGTTGGGGTCGTCGTCGCGGCCAGAGCGCACGGAGATCCTAAGTCGGGCTTGGGTATCGTCAACGGGAGTAGGGACCCCTTTGACCATTCGCATGGGTGTGGCGTCCCAGAATAGACGCCCGAAATTCACTGTGCGGCCTAGGGAGATGATCTTAGAGAGATAAAATACCCGCTTGGGCACCCCTTCGCCCTTGAGCTCGAATTCGCCGATGGTTCCCTGCTGGACATTGGCTTGGCCCGAGGCAAAGGCTTTGTCGTCGATAGATGGATTGCGCCGCAGGCGGATGAAACGCACGTACTGTTTGGGAAATTCGAGCTGGACATTGGCGTCGAAATTGAGCGGCACATCGGCGATCAAGGTTTCCAAGCGGTGATAGTCGTTGTCGTTGTTTTCGAGGTTGAGGACCGGATCGAACTCTTCGGCGATTGAGACTTCAAACGCCTTGAAGATGTCGTCGCGGAGGAGCGTACCGTCGGCGCGAAAACCGTGCGGCGGCGTGTAGAACCCGACCACGTTGGCGGGCACTGGAACCCCCACGTCGAAAGTGTACCACTCCGAATTGATGCCGCGCGCTACCGGCGGGCTGTAAGAGGAGCTGTCGCCATCGACCCACTGGGTAGTAAGGGTTCCGGCCGTGAACCAATAAAAGCCGTTGGCTGCGCGCCAAACTCGCGGAATGAGGCCGTCTTCGTAGCCCAAGTCGGTGGGGAACTTGAAGGGCGACCAAAAGGGAAGCTGGGAAAGGATATTTTCCTCGCCGTCGAAGTAGGTCGGCGCTATTGAGCCGGGAAAGGTCTGGAAGTCGATAAAGACTTCGCTGCTGTCATTCTGGCTCCAAGCCAAGCCTTGGCCGCCCATTTTCCACAGCGAAATCTGGGCGGCTGCCGGTGCGGTAGAAAGCGCAAGCGCGATGAGAATTGACCATTTGTACACTGTTTTACTCCTTGAGCCAGTCGCCTAGGTTGCCAGCGACTCTTTTACGCGGTCCAAGTTTTCGCTTAATCTATAAGGCTTGTGTCTCAAGCTCAAGCCGAGAGGCGACATTAGAGAATATACGCAACCGTCCGTTTTGCCCATGGCCGACAAAATAACGCGCGGGCCGCTGAGGTGGCTCCGCGGCGATATGCACAACCACTGCGAAGATCACGCCTTGGTCGCCGAACACTTGTCTGGGGCAGGCGACACACTCGATTTTATCGCACTGACCAACCACGCGCAAAAGCCCGTCTTTTTTGAGCAACACCGCATGATTGAGCAAGCGCGCCGCATTTTGCCGGGATTCCCCATTTTCTTCGGGTTAGAGTGGAACGCGCCGATGGGAGGCCACGCAGGACTCGTCTTTCCGGTCGGCGCGCGCGAGGCCGAAAATGCCTATGCCTTTGCCGCCGCCCACGACCGGCTGGGGGCTACGACTTCTAGCAGCGTAGAAGCGGCTTTAACTCACTTGAACGCATTGTCGGCGGTGGAACGTCCCGTCCTCTTCTTCAACCACCCTGCTGCTGGCCAGTGGTCCACGGAGAGCATCAATCGCTATCTCGCCGCTGATGGCGCGTTGGGCAGCGTAGAGGCGGCGGGCCTTGTCGTCGGCATCGAAGCCTTGCACGGACACCAAGCTCACGCCAAAGTCGCGGCGATGGACCCGTGTGCCTATCCAGGAGGAGCTATCGGCGGCTTGGTTGATCAAGTGTACGCCGGCCAGCGGCCATTTTCCCTGCTGTTGAACTCCGACTTCCACGTCCACAAGCAATGGCACCAGCCCGATTATCCGCTGGGCGTCTTCAATCACATCCGGGTCGGCGTGGAGGCGGGGCATTCACCTACCCCAGAGGCGATCTTCGCTGGCCTGCGCCGAGGGCGCACGTGTGCCTCCCAAGGACACTGGCTCGACCTCAGTGATTTTTCAGTTGATGACCGTTTTATTGGCGATACTTGGACGGGAGGCTCCGGCGTTTTGCGCGTTGTCTTTGAGGCAACCGAAGCGGTCGAAAAGGTCGAACTGATTGGCCGGTGGCAGCCGAATGCCGCGCCCGCCGTGCTGGAGTGCCTAGCGTCCCGGCCCGCTGGGCGCTGCGAATGGACGCTGGAGATCCCAGCCGATGCCCAAGGCTTTGTGCGCTTGCGTATAATCGCCGAGAGCCGCGCCCGCCCGGCCCCAGGACCACCGGCCCCCAAGCACTTTCTCACTTCGGCAATCCTCTTAGACGCCAGCCGCGACCGCTAGACCTCAAACCACCGGAATTGCGTCGCCAATACTGGCGACGGGAAGCTCTCATGTCCGTTCTACCCGTCTATAGGAAAAGTTCCATGCTCGCCTACCTGTTCTGTATCCTTCTCGCCAGCACGGCCCTCTACGCCGAGTATCCTCCCGGTCAGATCCGCTTGACGCCCAAGATTGACCTCCACCTTGAACCAACGTCAATCGAGGGACTCCCCGACCGTATGCTCAACCTTCCGCCCGGCTTTAAGGTCAAACTCTTCTCCGACCAAGTAGATAAAGCTCGCTTTATGGCATGGGACGACCACGGCGTCTTGCACGTGGCCAACATGAAGACTCGGGGAAGCAATCAATGGAGTCCGGCCTCTGGCCGCCAAAGCACCGTATTGGCCTTGCCCGACAAAGACGGCGATGGCCGCGCCGACACCGTGTACAAGGCCGCCGCCGACTTTCACTGGCCGCACAGCGTCGCCTTCTACGAGGGGGCGCTCTTCGTCGCTGACGACGATGCGATCTACCGCCTTGAAGACCGGGACGCGGATGGATTTTACGAGAAGCGCGCCGTTTTCGCCGAGGTACCCGGCTTTATGGGCCGCTCCTCTGAGCACGTGACGCATACGCTGGTTTTCGATGAGTCCAACGACAAGCTCTACTTCCACGCCGGTTCGGGTTGCGACCTTTGCCGCGAAGACGACCCGGAGCGGGCCACGGTCATCCAAATGAACACCGACGGCACGGGTCGGCGGATCTTTGCTTCAGGACTGCGCAATGCCATCGGCCTCGACTTGCACCCAGTCACCGGCGAACTGTGGGGCGCTGGCAATGGACACGACCGCGAGGGTCGAGCCTTGCCGCCGGAGTGGATCGCTCCTCTCCGCGACGGCGGCTTCTATGGCTGGCCGTTGGCGTACGCCTATCAGGTCTGGACCGATTTCTCCATTGGTGCCTACCGTCGAGCGATCTTCCCGCTGACCGATGCTGACTCGCTATTGGTTGCCAGCATGGAGCGTCCGGCGGCTCTCGTCCCCGCCCACTTGGCACCGATGGGTCTGCATTTCTACAAGTACGACCAGTTTCCTCCCCAGTACAAACACGCCGCGTTTGTCGCCTTCCGCGCGGGTGTCTTGGGCAACGATCTCGGCTACAAGGTCATGGTGCTCTTTGCCGAGCCGGATGGGTCCAACGCTCGCATCGCCGATTTTCTCACCGGCTTCCGTCCCGACCCCAACCGCGATTCCTTCTGGGGGACGCCGGTCGGGCTGACCACCGACGAACAGGGCGTTCTCTATCTGACGAGCGACCGCTTCACGCAGGCGATCTTCCGCATCGAAGCCAGCCCCCTCCAAGGCATGTGGGAAAATCCGCCCCCCGACACGTTACTCGCTGGGGCAGCGCTACCTTTGCGTTCGACGATTCGCCTCCAGCGGCAGGTGGCAGACGCAGCGCCAGCTCAGTTGACGGCCAATCTGGCTGCTCTAGGCGGCCCAGAGGCGTTGCCGTTGCAACGAATAGACGACCAGACCTATCGCCTTGAAGCCGATCTGTCGGCTGGTGAGTACAATGGCCACAAGAAACTGGTGGTGTATCTCGCACAAGGCGACGAGGCGACCAAATTAGTGCATTCTATCGTCGTGTTGCCCACAGCCGATCAAATCCTCTTTGCCGACGACCTTGCATGGGAGCAAGGCGCACTTTACAGCGCGCAACTCGACCCGACCCATGCCGATACCGTGTTCGCTGGCCAGCGAGCGCTGCGGGTGGATGCCCGAGGTTTTACCATTGAGTTCCTACCTCGTGCGTCGGTCGCCCAAGTCGGCTATACCGCGCTGCGCATGGCCTTGCATCCGGGCACCGCCGCCGGCGGCTTCCGGCCCTCCTTTGGCCTTGTCGTCAATGGCGAGACTGCCCGCCCGCTGAGCCTCATTGACCAAATTGATCTGGACTTGGACCAGTGGCAGACTGTCGAGATCGCCTTGAACGAACTGGCCCTCGACGGCCCCATTGAGTCGCTGCGCTTAATCGGCAGCCTGCGCGGAACTTTCTATCTCGACGAAATCCGCTTGGTCGCCGCCCAGTACTCTGGAGGTGTTACGGCTGTGCTGGAAGAGGACGATCGAATCGCTGCGCCGCGAGAATTTGCCTTAGACCCGAACTATCCCAACCCGTTCAATAGCTCCACCACCATCCGCTATCGCCTCGCAGAGCCGGGACGGGTGCGCTTGGAAATTTTCGACGTACAGGGCCAGAAGGTGAAGACGCTCGCCGCCGGCGATGTAGGACCGGGCGTTTACCAAGTTGAATGGGATGGATTGGACGCCAGCGGAAAACCTGTGGCCACAGGCGTTTATCTAGCGCGTCTCCAGAGGGGCCGCGTCGCATTAGTCCACAAGATGCTGTTGCTCAAATAGTCATGCAGCGCCTCAACCTTCCGGCCGCGACCTTTGACATCCGCCAAGTCGAAGGCAAGCGCGAGATACTCGACCCGTTGCGCCGCAAGTACGTGCGATTGACGCCCGAGGAGTGGGTGCGGCAGCACTTGGTGCAATATCTAATCTCGGACTTGGGCTACCCGCGCGGGTTGATCGCCATTGAGAAGAGCATTGACCTTCACGGCAAGCGGTTTCGCGCGGATGTTGTCGTCCACGACCACGCGGGCGGTGCCGTACTAATGGCCGAGTGCAAAGAGTCGGACGTTTCGATCAGCCAGCAGACCTTCGACCAAATTGCCGCGTACAACCGCGTGGTCCAAGCCCGCTGTCTTTTGGTCACCAATGGCCTAGTCCACTACTGCTATGTCACGGATCGCGGTTTCATCGACCAGGTGCCGCGGTACGACGAGTTGTGAACGTTTTTTAGTTAGTCTCCGCGCTCCAGAAGTCCGATACGGCACCATCCCGCGCGATCATCCTCTCCAACGCCAGTAGGTTCCGCATCACGCATCGCGGATGGTGGTAGTGCTCTTTGCGGGAGACGTGGTCGATATAATTCCCCTTGCGGTCCCCGCCATACAAATACAATGGATACCCGTACTGCCTGAGCGAAAACCGCTCTTCTACGTAATTGAAAACGCGTCCAAACCACTCCCCGGCCCACTCCAGTCCTGCGTGTTCTAGCAGAATCAGACAGCCGATCAGGGCCTCTTCCTGCAACCAGAGCACCTTGTCGAAGGTGTAGGTGCCGTGTACGTGCATCGCGCGGAAAAGCCCACCATAGACATCATCCCAAGCCACTTCGAGATGGCGGCGGAAGCGCGCGGCGGCCAGATCAAAGAGCGCGCGATCTCTGCGGCGCATCGCCTCGGGCAGGAGCATCCACAGCGTCTCGATGGCGTGGCCCAGGTAGATAAAGTCCTCATTGGGGTCGTTGGGCCGTCTGTAATCGTGGTCTAGTGCCTCGTTCATCAGGCGGTACTCGGGATGCCAGAAGCGCTGGACAATCGCATCGACGACTCGGTCGGAGAGCGCTTCCAGTTTGGGGTCGGCAACCTGTTCGAGTAGCTGGGTCAGAACCAACACGAGAACCATGTGGTTGCCCAGTACCCGCATCCTTGGATAGTTGTGCGGGATGTAACTTTCTTCTGCGAAGCGCTCGGGATCGTCAAAAAGAGCAACCGAGCGCCAGAGGCCGGCGATGGCCGTTTCGAGGGCCTCTGCGTCGCCGGCTGGCTTGTAGCCCTTCAGCGACGAAAAGGCCCTCGTAGCCCCGCTTCGTCGCCGGGGAGATGACTCGCCCGCTCCGATCCAATGCCGTTACCCAATCGCCGGCTTGGTCTCGACCGTGCACGAGGAGAAAGTCGCGGGCCTTGCGCGCCACCTGCAAGTGTTCCTCCCCGCCAAAGTGCTGGTACAGGTACGAGTAGGTCCACAGACCGCGCCCCTGATACCAGATGTTTTTGCTGTCTTCTACGAGAGTTCCGTCGCGATCTAGAGCGCAGATAAACCCGCCCAACTCGTGGTCTATGCCATACTTGTCCCAAAAGGGCAGGTACTCTTCAAAGAGGTAATGCCGATAGTGGTCTCTAAGAGCAACCAGACTTTTCCCCGCTATATCCACAACGTTCTCCCTTAAGAGTCTGGATCGGTCTTAAAGCGGCCTTGGTTGTCGATGCGCAAAGAGGCCCGCGTTTCCCCGTCTTCGTCGTAGAAGTCCAGCCTCGGGTTGCCGCCGGTCGGTGCACCTAATCCCGCGCGAAAACGCTGTTCCTCATCGAGAACCCCAAGCCAAGCAATTCCATCTTCTAGGACGCCGACGATGGTGCGCGTGTGGCCGTCTTGGTCGCGCATTTCGAGCAAGGTCATGCCATCGGCCCGCACGCTCAAGGCACCGCGCACCTCGCCTTGGGCATCGTAGAGCTTGAACGAAGGCACTTCTTCGTCTTCGATGCCGCTTTGCAGCCGCATCCGTCCTTGCTTATCGAAAAAACTCAACCGCATTGCGCCGGCGTGGCCGCTTCCCAGACCTGCGCGAGGCCGCCCGGTCTCGTCGTAAAAGGCCAAGCTGCCGGCCCCGTCCTCGCTCAGCGAAAAGCCCGCCCGCACTTCGCCCCGCTCGTCGTAGAGTTCCAGCAGCGGGGCCTTATCGCTCTCCAGCCGCAAGTCGGCCCGCACCCGTCCTGCTCGGTCGCACAACTTAAGTCCGCTGCCCAACACCGCGGTGAGTTCACCGTCGGCATCCCTCAGCTCCAACTCGCCGCCGCCATTAGGGCCTTGCACCAATTGAGCGATTGGCTGGCCCTCGTCGCCGCGCAAGACAAAGCGCTGTGCCCGTACCGTCCCCATCCGCCACCGCGCAACGAGTAGCCCCAGCGAGACCAGCAGGGCCGCTCCACTGGCCAAGCCCACCATATAGACGACTCCCTTCAACGCCTGCAGGTCCTGCTTCGATGCCTGTTCGGCTCGGGGCTGCGCTCCGCTAAACGAGCTGAGCAGGACCAGCAATAGTACTGCTCTCAGCCAATGAATCGACATGCCGCAGTTTCCGTTTCAGCCCTAGGCAGTTTGCGCTGCGGCCCCAATGCTGCGGCCGGACCGCTCTTTGTTCACCGCTTGGATCATGGCGATGATATATCCGAACTGAAAGGCCCAGGCTTGGCGCACCCGGCCCGATACGCCCTCGGGAGCCTTGTCGTCGGGATGGGACGGCGCGTGGTCGGGCATCAGCATGTATTCATAGCCTACGTCCCGTAAGGTGCGCGCCACCTCGTGCATATCCACGTCGCCTTCGTCGGGCCAGACTTCTTGGAAATTGTGCAGCCCGCCTTTGATGTTGCGGTAGTGGATGTTGAAGAGTTTCCCGCGCTCGCCGAAGTAGCGCACGATGTCGCAGAGTTCCTCGGCCGGATTCTCCAACCCCTCGGACGCCACGCCACAGCAGAAATTAAAGCCGTGATACGGGCTATCAACCAGCTCGGAAAAGCGCTTGAGTCCCTCCATCACTGGCCAGTTCCAGCGCTCGACGCCGCGCAGGATGGGAGCGGGTGGGTCGTTGAGATGGCAGGCCATCTGGACCTTGTTTTCCTCGGCGACCGGAATAACGCGCTCCAGCCAGTAGGCCGCCCGCGCAAACGCTTCTTCGCGGCTGACCACGCCCGCCTCGCTCAGCGTTTCGTTGTCGAATTTTGCTAGGTCAAATGAGCTGTACGTCACGCCCCCGCGCCCGGGCGTAGGCTCGGTGCGCTGGTGTGGCAGGATGCAGAAATTGTAGAGCAAGGCCCGCAGCCCGGCCTTGCCCGCGTTTTCGATCCAGCGGCAAACCTCGTCGAGGTCCCGGTCTCGCTGCGGGTCCTGCGCCAGCGTGATGCTTTTGGGCACGCCGATGTGGATCGCCTCCATACTCACCCCGTAGGCTGCCGCTTCCTCCTTGTGCCGCACTAAGGTCTCGACCTCGTTGTCCTCAACACTGGCGTCCATGTGCGTCACCCCGTGTCGCACCAGAAACTCCAGCTCCACCTTTGAGGTCCCGATTCCCTGCACTCCGACGTGCATGCCGCTTTGTCCGTCACTCATGTCCGTTGCTCCTTTTGGATTTTGCAGTTATTCCGCAGGTGGCCAACCCCAAGGGTTGCCCCTACGCCAATCTGGTCAACCGCTAGTGGTTTCGTTGTCCTACGTTACGCCGACGCTCCTGAATAGTGCCGCACCCCCCACAACCAAAACGCCCGCGCTCCCACCAACATCCCTGCCGCCATCGCCAACGCGCCCCACAGCACCTCCGACGACAACCGCCCCACCAAGGCTTCCGAAGGCACGGTCACCGCAAAGGCCACCGGCACCAGAAAGGTCATCGCCAGCTTGAGCCAGTGCGGGTATATAGCCACCGGATACTTGCCAGCGCTGTAAACGGCTTGGAAGATGACGAGGATGTTCTCCGCTCTGATAAACCAGAACGCAGTCGTTGCTAGCACCAGCCAAAAACTGTAGACGATTGCCGCGCCAGCCGCAAGCGTCAGGGCAAATCCCGCGGCGTGGGCAAGGCCCGTCCGCATCCCGATTTCGACGAGGGCCACCGCAATCAGTGCCATCCCCTGCACTACGTCCAAGAACTTCCAGATCCGCACCTCGCCGACGCTCACTAGCACTTGTGCGTCTTCCGGCTTGGTGAGAGTAAAGTCCAGCGTGCCGAGGCGGATGTCCTCCATAAAGCGCTGCATTGACGGCTGGATCAGCGCGCCAATCAGGCCGCTCATCAGGAAGAACACCCCCAAAAGAGCCACCAATTCGGCTGGCTGCCAGCCGCCTAGTTCTTCGGTGTGCGAAAAAATCACCGCCAAACCCGCCAGCGCGACGCCCAAATTGAGCAAGCTCTGCAAGAGCTGCACCCAGAAGTTGGCTCGGTACGCCAGCTCGTTCATTGCGCCGATGCGCAGGAAGATCCACAGGAGCCGCAAGTAGTTCACGAGCCGACCGCCGAGTATCTGCGCACGCCGCGCGACCAGACCGCGGACAAAATCCCCCAACTCAGCCCCAGCCACGCCACCTGCGTGGCCGCGCCCCAGAGCACCTCGGTGGGCGTGAGGCGGCCGAGCAGGAGTTCGGTGGGAAAGGCCAGCATCCAGCGGAAGGGCAAAATTGCGGCCAGCGTCTGGAGCCATTCGGGCAACAGCGACAGCGGTGCCATCTGACCTGAAAAGAAAAGCAAGGCCGCGAAGTAGAGCTGGTTAGCCGCGGCCGTGCGCGTGGTCCACAGGGCCACCAAAGCCAGTGCCCACTCGACGAAAAAGCGCATCAGGAAGGCCAGCAGGACGACGGGTATCGCAGCCCAAATGGCCCAAGTCGGCGGGTCGAAGACCGGATTGAAGATCCAGATCATTAGACCCAGCGTCGGCAGCATGACCGCTAGGGTCAGGAACTTGTAGGAGATATTCTGGGCGATGTCGCGGTGGATCGGATGCAAGGGTTGGAGCAGGAGCGGCGAGAAGGCCCCCGACCGCACCCGATATTCAAACTCGAACATGAACCAAGTAAACGTCAGGTGCCCCATCATCATCATGATAATGTAGTAGGCGGCGAAGTCCCCGCTGGAAAAGTCCCCCACCTGCCCTCCCCTAGAGTGGGCCACAGCGGTCCACACCGAAAGGAAGACCAGGGTATCGACGATGCGCCCGATCAGCCAGATCACCATCGCCGCCCGGTACTGGAACTGCACAGCCAGATCGGTGCGGAAGAGCGTGGAGTAGATGTCCGCTAGCCCCCTCATGCTCGTTCAAAGACCTCTTCGATCACGTCCTCAATCGGCGGGTCCTCCACCGTCAGATCGAGGACGGGTTGCTCGCTGAGGAGCCGCCCAGTCACCTGCGCCGTCTCTGCCTTGGGTACTCGCAGCGATACGCGCCCCTCGCTACTGGCGACGATCTCTCCATAGTTGCCGAGGTCACCGTGCCCGTTTTCCAGTTCGACGATGATCGTCTTGTGCGGTGAGAAGCGCTGCACAAGCTCGGTGAGTTGGCCGTCAAACAGCAGCAGTCCGCGATGGATGACTACCACTCGTTTACACAGCGCCTCGACGTCGGCCATGTAGTGGCTGGTGAGGAGTACGGTGGCGCCGTAGCGCTGATTGTATTCGGTTAAAAAGGCGCGGATCCGCCGCTGCATGGTCACGTCGAGGCCGATGGTCGGTTCATCTAGGAAGAGGACTTGCGGCTTGTGCAAAAGCGCGGCGGCAATTTCGCACTTCATGCGCTCGCCCAAGGAAAGATTGCGCACGGGCTTGTCGAGGAGCGCGTCTAGGTCGAGCAGCGCGGTCAATTCTTCGACCGTTTGTTGGTATTCGCTCCGCTCAAAGGAGTCGATTACGGGGATGTCCCACAGTAGCTGGTTGCGATTGCCCATTACCAAGGTGATCTGGCGGAGGAAATCGCGCTGCCTTTTGAACGGCTCAAAACCAAGGACTTGCCCTTGCCCGCCGGAGGGGTGTAGGAGGCCCGAAAGCATCTTGAGGCTGGTGGTCTTGCCCGCGCCATTCGGTCCCAAAAAGCCGACGATTTCGCCGGGAGCGACCGCAAAGCTGATCTGCTTGACCGCCTCGACCTGGCGCGTCTGGCGCTGTACGAGGCTCTTGAGCGCCGCGGCCAAGCCGCCTTCGCGCACGGGGACCTCATAGGTCTTGCTCAATTCGCGGACATCAATGGCGGGTGCTGCCAAGGGGTTTCGCGTCTCCGGGTTAGAGGGGATCAGCAGATGGAGGCAGATGGACGCAGAAGAGTAGAAACAAGACGATCCACATTTCGTAATCGTTCAAGTCATTCAGGAGTGCAATATAACCGAAAGGATTAACAGGGAAAATCAGCTAGCGGCGCGTCTCCATTACCGAAGATGCCCGAATCCTAGGCGAGGGAGCGACCGCAGAGCCGATCGCGCATTTCGTCGAGGGGAAAGGCCGGGCCGGGATCGACCTTGCGGTCGGGGGCGATCTCCTCGTGACCGAGGATGTAGTGTATCCCGTAGGCCGCAATCAGCGCGGCGCAAATAGCCTCGACGACTTCGAGTTGTACTTGCGCATAACGATGCCAATAGCAAACAGGCTGACGAATCTGCGGATGGGCACCGGGCAGGTTCTGGTTGCGGTGTGCGCCGCGCACGACCTCTGCGACCGGATACGTCTGCCCGAACCACGACTCGTAGCGGCCATCTCGTTCCGAGAGTTGGCCCGCGTTGTCGATCTCGATGCCGATGGAGTACTGGTTGAAGCTAGTGCGCTCGCGCCACTGGCTGCGGCCGGCGTGCCAGCCGACGGTGTTAAAGGGCAAAAGCTGCGTCACGGCACCGTCGCGGTCGACGACCAAGTGAGCCGAGACCTTGCGCTCTCGGTCACAGAGGGTGTGGATAGCCGACTCGGCGTTGGCACCGGCCGTATAGTGGATGACGATGGTGTCCGGCAGCCCCGGGGCAAATAGGCCGCCTTGGTTGGGCGATTCGATGTAGTTGACGTCTTTGAAGCGGTGATTGAGATCTATTTCCATAGTATTTAAGTGATGTTACGCAGTTCGGTGTAGGGGCGACTCTAAGAGTCGCCCCTACGTTGTGCATATCAAAAGACATAGCGCAAAGAGAACACCGACACAAGGGGATGTTTGTTGTCGCGGAGTGTGGTTGGCTAATTTTCGTTGAAAATATGACAATTTTTAGCTAGTTTTTGTTGAAAAGCGAAGATTCATCCGTTCAGATTTTGCTAGAATTTTTTCGGCAACCGAAGCATCTTTATTCGATCAATGTTTGCGCGGCGTGGCATCAAATCTCGGCAGCCCAAGCAAATACGCGCAGATGGTGGGGACGACATCAGCTCTTTACAGAAGGGTAGCGGATTTTCTGGAATTACTTGAGTCGTGGAAACTCATCTACAAGTCCGATACCCGGGGCACGCGCCCAGAGCAGAAGGGCTTTGCGCCCAAACGCTATCTTTACGATCCGGGATTGGCCAATGATCTGCGACTGACTGCGCTGCCGCGTATCGATATCCTCTCAAGTCTCGACGCTGCTCAGCGCACGCCCATTGGGGGTATTGTAGAGAACGTGCTGGCGACCGAACTCGTGGCCTTGGGACAGAGTTTGACGGGTTGGAAAAAAGGCGTCAATAGTTCCGAAGTCGATTTTATTTATCGCATGACAATGGGCGATACCATACCCATTGAATGCAAAGCATCACTTGTTACAAGACCGCGGGATACAGGGGGTCTGGCGGAATACGCTGCGCGGCATGGAAGCAAATTGGGCGTTCTCGTCAATCTCGCTATGCCGGGGAAACTCACGACATCTACAGGTCTGAAGGTGATCCACATACCGGTTTACCTGATTGACAGGCTCGCTGAAATAGTAGAAGCATTATACAAAAACACGTCGAACTCCACTGACCCTTTAGGGTTGACTACCCATGACAACTGACGAACATACCGCTGACCTAGCGTGGCAGCACGCGATCCTGCAAGATGTCTCGCGCACGTTTGCGCTCACCATTCCGCAGCTTCCGTCGGGCCTGCGCGATGTCGTCGGCAACGCGTATCTGCTGTGCCGCATCGCCGACACCATCGAGGATGAGCCGACTCTCTCAGCCGACGAGAAACGCGAATTTTCCGAGCGATTCATCCGGGTCGTCGCGGGCGAGGAGCCGCCCGCCCCATTTGCCGAGCAACTCGCGCCGCGCCTGTCCGACAGCATGCTGCTCGGCGAACGCCAGCTTGTGGCCAACACCCCTCGGGTGCTGCGGATCACGCAAGGGTTTTCCGACCGGCAGCGCGCCGCCCTCGTGCGCTGCGTGCGGATCATGTCGCGCGGCATGGCCGAATTCCAGCAAAGCCCAGGTCTCAAGGGCCTAGATGACCTCCCCCATCTCGACCGCTATTGCTATCACGTCGCTGGCGTCGTCGGCGAGATGCTCACCGAGCTGTTCTGCGATTATTCGGCGGAAATCGACCGCCAGCGCAAGAAGTTGCTGCAACTCGCGGTGTCGTTCGGCCAAGGCTTGCAGATGACCAACATTCTCAAGGACATCTGGGACGATCGGGAGCGCGGCGCGTGTTGGCTGCCGCGAGACGTATTCCAGCAATCCGGGTTTGATCTGCACTCACTCGAAGCCGACCGGACGAATCCCGCGTTCCGCACGGCGCTGAGCGAACTGATCGGCTTGGCCCGGATGCACCTCGGCAATGCGCTGGCGTTCACGTTGCTCATCCCCGGGCGCGAAGCCGGTATTCGCCGGTTCTGCCTTTGGGCGTTGGGCATGGCCGTACTGACGTTGCGCCGCATTCACGCCCACGCGGATTTTACCAGTGGGCAGCAGGTCAAAATTTCGCGGCGCAGCGTGTGGGCAACCGTGATCGTGACCAGCCTTGCGGCGCGCAGCGACGTGGCGCTCAAAGCACTGTTTGCGCGATTTACGCGCAAGCTGCCTTCGCATGCGGAGGTATCGGCCTGAAGTTGCGGCCCCAGTGCTGAGGCCGGACCGCTGGGCGCATAGCAGACAACAGTGCCATTTTTTATCTTTTAGCCTCTATCAAATTCTCGGAGAAATTCACCATGCAGTTTGATCTCGTACTCAAGGGCGGTCATCTGATCGACCCCCAAAACGGCATTGACGCACCCAAGGACATCGGCATCAAGGGGAAGGCGGTCGCGGCTGTAGATGCAGATTTGCCGACGGAGGGTGCTGGGCAGGTCATCGACGTGAGCGGACTCTACGTGACGCCGGGGCTGGTAGATATCCACATCCACGCCTATGCCACGGCCGGCCACCGCGACACGTGGGCCGGCGACAACAGCATCCTGCCCGACGGCTTTAGTTTCCGCACCGGCGTGACGACGCTGGTGGATACCGGAAGCGCGGGCTGGCGCAATTTTGAGGATTTTCGCTATCGGGTAATCGACCGCTCTGGTCAACATCGCCGGGACCGGGATGACCTCTATCGACCACGAGCAGAATCCGTACGACATGGATCCCGACAAGACAGCGAGCGTGGCGCGAGAGAACGAGGACGTGGTAGTAGGCATCAAGACGGCGCACTACATCGGCCCCGAGTGGATTTCGGTCGATCGCACGCTCGCGGCCGCCGAAAAGGCCGCGACGCGGGTGATGATCGACTTCGGCTACTTCAGAAAGGAGCGGCCCTACTACCAACTCTTGGGCGAAAGACTGCGTCCAGGCGACATAAGCACCCACATCTTCCGCGGACCGACGCCGTGGTTTGACGCCGAGGGCAAGGTGCTGCCCTACCTGCACGAGGCGCGGGCGAAAGGCGTCATCTTGGACGTGGGGCACGGTGGCGGCAGTTTCTGTTTCCGCAACGCGGTCCCAGCCATCGCCCAGGGATTCTATCCAGACTCGATTTCGACCGACTTGCACGTCCTCTGCATGAATATGGGTATGCTCGACATGGCGACGACCATGTCGAAATTTCTGGTGATGGGCATGCCGCTCGGCGAGGTCATCCGCGCCTCAACCATCAATCCGGCGCAGGAGATTGGCCACCCCGAGTTGGGACATCTATCGGTGGGTGCCGTGGCCGATGTCGCGGTCTTGAAGCTGATGGAGGGGAATTTTGGCTACGCCGATTCGTTCGACGGCCGGTTGGACGGCCACCAGCGGCTGTTATGCGAGCTGACGGTCAAGGACGGCGAAGTGGTCTGGGATTGGAATGGCCGCGCGGGGATCGACTACCCAGAACTCGGCGACAGCTATGGGATCCGCGAGGGCGAGTATTTGATCCTGCCACCGGAGTAAGCACCCGTGAGCACCGCTGCCGAACGCGATTACTTATTGGGAACCGACGACGAGGAACTGCGCCGCCTGCAAGCGCAGCACGACACGTGGCTCTCCGAAACCGCAGACTTGTGGGAGCGTGCCGATTTCAATGTCGGGCAGGCGATTCTCGATCTAGGTTGCGGACCGGGCTTTATCAGCTTAGAACTGGCCGAGCGCGTGGGGGCAGAGGGGCGCATTTTGGCGGTTGATGGGTCGCCGAAGTTCGCGGATTTTCTCCGGCACCGCGCCGCGTCAACCGGCTTGCAGCAAGTCGAGGTAGCGGTAGCGGATGTCCGCACCCTCGACCTGCCGGCCGCTTCTATGGACGCTGCGTTTGCCCGCTGGTTGCTCTGCTTCATAGAAGAGCCGCAAGGGGTGATAGAGCGGGTGGCGCGGGTGTTGAAAACGGGCGGTCGCTTAGTGGTTGTGGATTACTGCGCTTATGGGGCGTTTGTCGCCCGGATTGAACATCCTCACTTGCGGCGCGTGCTGCAGGCGGTCCATGAGAGTTTTGAAGAGAGGTTGGATATCGGTGGGAAGCTGCCGGAGCTAATGGCGCGGTGTGGCTTGGAGACCGTGGAGGTCGTCCCCATCGGCGGTATTGCCCGCCCAGGCAACCGCATCTGGCGCTGGATAGAGCAGTTCCTGCGCGTGTACCTGCCCGAGCTTGTGGTGCGTGG
This sequence comes from Candidatus Latescibacterota bacterium, assembly GCA_021295675.1. The sequence continues at coordinate 24,792 of JAGWBY010000029.1, forward strand.
CGCATTGCGCGAGGAAGAGTGCGCCGCGCATTGGGAAGAGTGGCAGGCAAACGCCCGCGATCCGCACGCTAGCATTTCATCGCCGCCCATGGTCGGCGTGATTGGCGTCAAGGTCTGAGTGTCGATCGCCGTGTACAAAAGGAAACATCCGGTGAAAATCGTCTCCGCGCTGTTACTCGTCATCATCGGATGCGGACAAGAGCATACCGGCGACCCCATCGTCGTGCGCGACGCTTGGATCCGCGAGCCGCCGCCGCGCAGCCCGGCCGCTGGTTATTTGGTCATTGAAAACCGAGGCGGCGAACCCGTCGCATTGGTCGCGGTGGCAACCGAGGCTGCCGAGCGAGCCGAGATACACGTAATGGAACACAAAGACGACCGGATGACGATGCGCCAAGTCGCAGAGCTACAGGTTCCAGCGGGCGAAGAGGTTGCGCTGAAGCCGGGCGGTACCCACCTGATGCTGATGGAGTTGCGTCAGCCGCTGCGAGACGGCGACGAGGTGGAGCTGGTGCTGCGCTTTGGCGATGGAACGGAAAGGCGCGTACAAATGCCGGTGCAGAAGAAAGGTCTTTATGAGAGCGAGTGACGCGCTGATTTTTTGCGCGGTTTTTGCGCTGCTCGCAGCTTGCGGCGCGCAGCCAGAGGCCCAAAAGGACCCGGTCGCCGAAACCCCCGCCCCCGTGGAGGTGCCTCCTTTGCAGGATTACGGTGGCATTGGCGGAGACTTCGCGCTTGTGGATCAGCATGGCGCGTCCTTTGAGTTGCAAGGTTTGCGCGGCCAAGCCGCTATGCTCTTCTTCGGCTATACCTACTGCCCCGACATTTGCCCGGTGACCCTGTCGAAGATGGGGCGCGTCTATCAGCTCTTAGACGCGCCCCAGCAGGAGTTGACGACTCTCTTTGTCACCGTTGACCCCAAGCGCGATACGCAGGAGAAGCTGGCGGAATACCTCTCCTACTTCGCCATTGATGCGATTGGCCTGCGCGGTAACAAGGAAGAAATCGACCAAGTGGTGCGTCAGTATGGTGCCTACTATTCTCTTGGAGAGGAGCAGGCCTCCTACTTAGTCGATCACTCGACCTATACCTACCTGATCGATCAGCAGGGCAAGGTGCGATTCCTCTTCCGCCAGAGCGACGGCCCAGAGCTGATGGCCGCAGTAACCGAGCAACTCTTTGCCGAGAAAGAAAAGCCATGAAAAACGTCTTGTACAAAATAGTCAAGGTCGTCCACGCGCTGCTGTGGTTTCCGCTGAGTCCGATCATCGGCCCGGATTTTCCGCAGCGCTTGCTGCGTAGGGGCTGGCGAAAACTAACGCGTACCAAGCGGACGCCGACACAGACCAGTCTATAGACTCATCCACACAGCATCTCCAAGGAATCCATGCCAGCCATGCAGCGACCGAATATCCTCATACTCTACACCGACCAGCAGCGGTGGGACGCCCTCGGTGCCAGCGGCAATCCCGAAATCCGCACGCCGCACTTAGACCGGCTCGCTGCCACCGGGGTAAATTTCGACCATTGCTTTGTGCAGAATCCGGTCTGCATGCCCAGCCGCGTGAGCTTTCTCACCGGGCAGTATCCATCCACGCTGGGACTCTCGCACATGGGCGTGCCCGTGCCCGAGGATGCGCCGACCTTGCCGCGCTTGCTGCGCAACTACGGCTATTGTAGCGGCCAGATAGGCAAGCTGCACTTTCTGCCGCACGCCAACCGCGACCACCGCGAGACCCATCCCGACTACGGATTCGACCACTTGGAAATCTCGGACGAGCCAGGTTCCTACCACGATGCCTACCGCGCTTGGGTGGCGGCGCAGGCCCCTGAGCAGCTCGACCACATCAGCCTCGGTGAGGCACCCAGTTCAATCGAGTGGAAGCGGATTATGAACGTCCGCGACGGGATCGAGCATCCAGAAGAGCGCTTTGTCAAACGCGCCTTGGCCAGCCGCTGCCGCAGCGACCTGACCCACACGGCGTTTGTCGCCGAGCAGACCATGGAGTTTTTGACGCGCCACCAGGACGGCCCTTTTCTCTGCATCGCTGGCTTCTATTCGCCGCACGATCCGTGGGTGGCCCCCGAGGAGTTCCTCGATCTCTACGACCCAGCCGCGCTGACGTTGCCGCCCTTCCCACCGGCCCTCGACGCCCGCCGAGGACCACAGCACTTTTCCGACGACGAATTGCGCTCTGCACGCCACGGCTATTACGCGATGGTGTCCGAGGTCGATCACCACGTCGGCCGCATTCTCGATCGGCTCGACGGGCTCGGCCTTGCAGACAATACTATCGTCGTCTTCACGTCCGACCACGGCGAGTGGCTCGGCGAACACCTGCGCTACGGCAAGGGCTACCCCGGGCACGACGCGGCCTCGCGCGTCCCCCTGCTAGTGCGCTGGCCCGGCGGAGCAAGGGCCGGTGGGCATTGCTCTCGCGTCGTCGAGGCGTTAGACGTGGTGCCGACGCTGCTGGAAGCCGCCGCAATTCAGCGGCCGGACGCGTTGCAAGGCAGTTCTCTCTTGGCCGATTTGCGCGGCGAGGAGGGCGACGGTCGCGGCTGCGCCATTACGGAAATGACCCAGCCCGAGCGACACTGGAAAACGCTGCGCGTGGAGGGGTTGCGCTACGTGGTGGATGCCAGCGGAGCGGAGGCACTCTTCGACTTGGAGCGCGACCCGCTTGCCTACGAGGACGTGGCGGGCGAGAGCGAATACGCCGACCGGTTGCAAGCGGCCCGCAAGCGACTGCTAGAGCGGCTGCTAGAGCGCGAGCGGCCGCTGCCACGGCAGTGGACGTACTGAGCTTGGTCTTGCTGCGAGCCGGAAGTATCCGGTTTATAAGATCAACATCTATAATATCCAGCTTTTGGTGTGGGAGAATTAGTGCAAAGGGTGCGAATAGCGACACAATCCTCTTGACTCGGATATATGTCACTCGTAGGCTTTTTATCGCAATGTAGTTCTTTGACAAGATAATAAGTTGCTAGTTCCAGTACTGAAAGTTTTTGCTCATCACCCCGTCGATGTAGGTCCTGTGCTGGGTAAAACCTGTTAGGTGGGTGGCCCGACTGATTTTTCCATAAGGAATAAAATTCCGTGAAGTATACTCACGAAATTAGAGACCCAATTCATGTATTTATTCGTTTGGACAGCGACGAACGCAAAGTTCTTGACTCCCGTCCGTTCCAAAGACTACGTCATATTCACCAACTGGCAATGACCTATCTTATTTATCCTGGTGCAACACATAAGCGATTTGAGCATTCGCTAGGCGTTATGGAACTCGCCGGACGGGTCTTCGATGTTGTCACGGATCCAGACAATGTCACGGATGAAATCAAGCATTTGCTGGAACCGCTCAATGCTCCTGATAACCGAGCGTATTGGCGGCGGGTGATTCGTATAGCAGCTCTCTGCCACGACATCGGCCATCTGCCGTTCTCTCACGCGGCTGAAAAGGAGCTTTTACCATATGACTGGGATCACGAAAAATTGACGCGGGAGATTATTGTTAGCGACGAAATGAAAACAATTTGGGACTCTGTCACTCCCCCGCTTCGTCCTGAAGACATCGAAAAACTGGCCATTGGACCGAAGAAGGCTACCGACATAAAGTTCACAGATTGGGAGACGGTCTTGACGGAAATTATCGTTGGAGATGCGTTCGGCGTCGACCGCATGGACTATCTGTTACGGGACTCGCACCATGTAGGAGTCGCCTATGGAAAGTTTGACCACCATCGGCTGATCGATTCTCTGCGTATTTTGCCGCCGGCCCAGTCGGGCGAGAAAGGGGAATCTCAAGAGCCAGCACTTGGTGTGGAAGAAGGCGGCATTCAGTCAGCGGAAGCGTTGATGCTTGCACGATACTTTATGTACTCGCAGGTTTACTTTCATCCCGTGCGTCGAATTTACAACATTCATCTAACGGATTTTCTTAAGGAATGGCTCGATAGTGGCGCATTTGCGACTGACTTGGAGAGTCATCTAAAAATGACGGACAGCGAAGTGACGGCTGCTTTATGGGAAGCTGCTTTTGAGGAGAAGGTTGGTTCTACACATGCATGCCGCATCGTACGGCGCGAGCACTTCAAGTGCCTATACCGACGGAATCCCGAAGATGTCACCATCAATCCGGAGTCAGGAGAATTAGTTTTTAAGGCGTTAGCGGATCAATACGGCGAGGAACACTTCCGTCATGACCGTTATCGTCAGAAAAGCGGTGCGCCGGATTTCCCTGTGCGAATGCGTGACGGTCGGATTGTATCGTCTATCACTTTTTCCGAGGTGTTAAGAAATATACCTGTGGTTTCAATCGACTACGTCTTCGCTAATCGGCAGTTTTTCGCCAAGGCAAATACATGGCTGAACGACAACCGTCTCACAATTATCGACAAACAGGAAGAGGAGAAACAAGATGGATAGACTGAGAAGGGCTGGGCTATTGACGCGACTGATAGAGGAGCTTCGCAACAACGGAAGCTGGTGCGGCGAGACACATGTTCAGAAAGCCACGTTTCTTGCGCAGGAGCTTGCCGGAATTCCGCTGGGCTTCGATTTCATCCTGTACAAGCATGGACCGTTCTCGTTCGACTTGAGAGATGAACTCACTGCTCTACGTGCGGACGGATTATTGAAGCTTGAAACGCAATGGCCCTACGGTCCCCGTATCTCCCCTACGCCCCAGAGCGAATACATAGAGGGCCTGTATCCTAGGACATTGGAGAAGTACGGGACCGCCGTTGCGTTCGTGGCCAACCGGCTCAGCAACAAAGGCGTCAGCGAGCTCGAGCGTCTGGCAACCGCGTTCTACGTAAATCTTCGAGAGGATAAAACTTCGGTTGATGAAAGAGCCACGCGGCTGACGGAATTGAAACCGCACATATTGCAAGAAGAAGCTAAGGGCGCGATTCAGGCGATTGACAAGATTGCCGAGGAAGCCGAAACAAAGTTCTCTCTACTCACCGAGTTTGACGATTAGATCTCTGTCGAACTTGATGCCGGCGACTCGGCACGCTATCTGAATTTGGCCCCTTTTCATCTTTTTATTACTGTGCGTCCCCAGCCACCACCCGTTGGATAGGAGAGCTGAATGTGTCTCGGCCAACTCGGGATTGTCGGGATAGAGGGCATACTGATCTCGTGCAAGGTACTGCCGCTTACTCCCCCTCAAGTCCGGTTCCAATTTCTCGCAGAACCGGGCATCCTCTTGTAAAAGCCGCTCGAAGATTCCCACCAATAATTCCTTGCCGTTGCGGAACCATTCCGTTTGCCCGCGGAAGGTGAACGAAAACTCTTTCCCCTGTCGGCCCTTGGGGAGTTCGGAAACTGCTTGAGGATGCTCCAGTGGGACCTCAGAAGTCTTCACCGTTTGAGAACGTCTTGGCGATGATTTGGAACCTTGACCCCGAATAAACTCCTCCACGCGGCGAAGGTCCGGTCGCACACTGCTGGTCCGTTCCACTTCCTCACAGAACCAGTCCTTAAGGAACTTGGGTGGCTCGCGGAGAAGTTCGGCCCACACCGTCTCAAAGTTCGCAGCCGCTTCGCTCTGCTGTCGAAACGCGTAGTAGTCGTCATGGGCGCGTCGGTGCGCTTCCCCGACCCGCACGGCCTCAAAGGCGAGATAGCGGCTTATTCTCTCGGCACCTTCAGCCGCGTCGTCATCAACCAAGTCCACCGTGGCAAAGCGCCGTTCTTGGTAGCTGCCCTGTCCTGCTGGAAAAAAGAACCCCCAAGAACGCCCGTCGGTCAGCACGGCGATCGGAACTCCCTGCCTAAAGCAGTAATCAAAGAGCTGCTTTTCGCCTTGTGCGTTTGCCTTGCCGACGTCTTTGACCTCGATCAAGACGGACGGCTTGCCGGGTGGATGACACAGTACGTAATCGACTTTGAGTGTCTTGGTGGGAGACTCGGTCTTGATTGGAAATTCGGGAATCACCACTTTAGGATCCCAGACGTTCCAACCCAGTGTAATCAGGAGACGCATCACCACGCTGCGGGAGATTTGGGCTTCACTGGCAAAGTCCCCCCGCGTCAAACTGTCGCGAATTTCCTCGATTTGAAGGGTCAGGTTTTCCGTCATAGTATCTCCTCTTCAATTGCAAAACAATTGTAAAACGTTCGATTTGCTTTAGCCTAGGACCGAGTGAGAATAGATTATTGTAAATTTGATATCAAAGTCTAGCAACGTCCTCTTGGAATCGGCAACGAATACCGCCCCAACCTCGCAGATCGAATTAACAACCGCAAAAGCGCGGGAATGAATCGCGGCGATAGCGTGTCTAATTAGCCGTAGTGTTCCGCAAAACTTTTACAAGGAGAATCGAGATGCGCATTCGCAAGGTGGCCTTATGGATTGTCGCTATTTGTTTGTCGAGCGCCGTGACGCTCGAAGCCCAGCCAGGAAGTAGGCGTGGTGGCTCGGGCGGTGGCGTGTCCCCAGAGCAGGTTTTTTCGCTCTTGGCCTTTGATGAGAAGTTCAAAGTGACCGACCAGCAGCTATTGGCGCTGCGGGAGGTGCTTGGGCCGCTATACGTCGAGCAACGGCAGATGATGGCGGAAATGTTCAGCGGCAGCCGCGGCGGCGAGACCGATTTTCGGGCTCTGCGCGAGAAAATGCGCGAGCAGCAAAGCAAGATGCGCGAGAAGATGATGGCTGCGCTCACCACGGCATTAGACGCAGAGCAGATCGAAGCGCTAAAGGCGCACATGCAGCAGGGTCAGCGCCAGCGCGGTGGGCCGCGAGGGGGTGGAGGCGGTCCGCAGGGTGGTGGGTTTTAGGGCCACGCGACCAGTCCAACAGCAAGATGGTCCAGCAAATCGGCAGAGGCTAGGGCGTGTTCACAGCTTCTTTACGGCGTCTCCAACCCGTATCGCGCCCGGGCGAATGACCTTGGCGTTGACGCCGCGTAGCTGAAGCTGTTTGCCCGCTGGAGAACTGATGAATTTCAGGGCGTCCAATCCAAAGCGCGCGGCGTATTTTTTACAGCCAGTGTGGGGCGGCTCGGTGATTTGGATCACGGCCGCGCCTATGGACAGACGAGTCCCGGGCGGCACGTTATCCACGCTTAGGTCGAAGTCGATATATAGCTGATCTCCGGCTAGGGGCCAATGCCGCTTGTCTTGGGCCACTAGGGCCGTCAAGCGGGCATTGGTCAGCGTGAGCTGCATGTCTGGGTGCGCCGATCCGTCTGCGGTTTGCGAGCTGCCGCGCTGTTGCCAATTGTCGCCCACCAGCCCTTCGACTAGATCGAGCTCCCCCACGTCTAAGACTTCCCGCGCCTCGGTCTGTGGCCGCCGCACGATCAACTCCAAGACGCCGCCGGCTTTGGGCGACTGACGGATGTAGTCTAGCCCGGCGGTTAGCGCTTCTGTGGACAGATGTTTCACTTCGGACAAGATTGACCTCCTGAATGTGTTGTCTCTGCAATCACTTTTTATCGCGGCACTTCGTAGGACCCTTCAATCCCATTGGACGAGAAGAGCACTTGCCAGAGTTGGTTCGCCCGGGCGCGGAAGGAGCCGGCGGAGGACAGCAAGTAGAACGTCCACATCCGGTAGAAGCGCTCGTCGTAGCGGGCCTTGAGTTCGCTCCAAGCCTCGTTGAAGTTGGCGTGCCAAGCCATCAGCGTCCGGTCGTAATGCTGGCCGAAGGCGTGCCAGTCCTCTAAGACGAAGTTCTGCTTGGCCGAAGGCAGCAGAGAGTTGGGGAAGATATAGCGCTCAATCCACGGATCGTTTTTGATGGCCGAGGTGCTGCGGCCGATGGTGTGCAATAAAAAGCGCCCGTCTGGAGTGAGGCAGCGTTTGACCGTTTGCATAAAGATCGAGTAGTTCTTGACGCCCACATGCTCGAACATGCCGATCGACAAGATGCGGTCAAAACGCTCGTCTAGGTCGCGGTAATCCTGCAGGCGAATCTCTACCGGCAGCCCTTGGCACATCTCCTGAGCCAGTTTTGCCTGCTCCTTGGAGACGGTGACGCCCACCCCTTTGACGCCGTAGCGCTGGACGGCAAACCGCAGGGTGCCGCCCCAGCCGCAGCCGATGTCGAGTAGGCTCATCCCCGGCTCCAGCCCCAGCTTGCGGCAGCACAAGTCGAGCTTGGCTTCTTGCGCTTCATCTAAGTTGGCGGCATTGCGCCAATACCCGCAGCTATAGATCATGCGCTGGTCGAGCATCGCCCGGTACAGGTCGTTGCCGATATCGTAGTGGCGCTGGCCGACTTGGAAGGCCCGAGCAGGCGTTTGCAGGTTGAGCAGCCGCGCCTTCAGAGAGGGCAAAAGCAGATGCCGCCCGCGCAACTTCAGTCCCAGTCGGGCGCGCAAGATCCGCGCGCAAAGTTCGTCTAGCTGAGGGGAGTCCCACCACCCCTCCATGTACGACTCGCCGGCACCCAGCGATCCGTGACCCAGTAGGTGCGCGAAAAAGCGGTCGTCGTGGACTGCTATATCCCAAGGCCGATCTCCGCCGATGCGCACGTCGGCCTCTTTGAGTAGTGCTTCTATGCGACGATAGGCATTCATGGTGATTTCTTCTATTCTAGCGTCGTCTGTTTGTGAGAATTGGCAGCGCATATTATGCACAACGAGTAGGCCGAAAACAACCCTGCGCCAGTGAGCAAGCGGTCGAGGTGCAGATGAATCGCGCGCTTGACAGAGCACCGCGTCCGGCTGCAATTTTCGGCGCGACGTGGGAGGTTCCATCATTTTGTTAGCAAAAACTAAGGCAAGGAGTTTATGGCTAGGGATCGCAAACCCAATTTCCTGTGGATTTCATTTGAGGATACCAACCCCCGGTACGGCTGCTACGGCGACCCCGTGGCGCGCACGCCTACATTGGATCGGCTCGCCGCCGAGGGCTGCCGCTGGACGCGCTGTTTCTCCACGGCCGGCGTCTGCGCCCCGGCTCGCTCGGCCATCATCACCGGCATGTACGCGGTCTCGATCGGCACTCATCACATGCGCACGACGCACGCCAATCGCGCTACGCCGGAGATGCCCACGCCGTATTCGGCCGTTGTGCCGCACTACGCAAAGTGCTTCACGGAATACCTGCGAGCGGCTGGGTATTACTGCTCCAACAACGCCAAGACCGACTACCAGTTTACTCCCCCGCTGACGGCTTGGGACGCGCTCGGCTCGCACGCCCACTGGCGCGACCGTCCCGACCCAGACCAGCCGTTTTTCGCGGTCTTCAACCCCACGCGCACCCACGAAAGCGGCATGTGGCCGGAGAAGTGTCCCGACCCGGAGTTCGACCCGGATGCCATCCCGCTGCCGCCCTATTTCCCCGATACCCCCGTAGTGCGCCAAGCTATGGCGCGGATGTACACGCACATTGCGCATAGCGACCAAGAGCTGGCCCAGCTTCTACAACAACTCGACGAAGACGGCTTGTCCGAGAATACGTACGTCTTTCACTGGAGCGATCACGGCCCGCTGCCGCGCGGCA
>JAGWBY010000029.1:34436-35565 GCA_021295675.1 Candidatus Latescibacterota bacterium
ACGCGAGCCGCGACCGGCACGACGAGGCGTACGACATGGTGCGGGCCGTGCGCGACCGCCGCTTTAAGTACATCCGCAACTATCGACCAGACCTTCCCTACTTGGCGTGGATCCCCTACCGCAATCGGCACCCCATTGTGCAGGAAATGTGGCGCTTGCACTTGGCCGACGAATTGGACGAGACGCAATCGGCCATGTTCCGCTACCCGAGGCCGGTCGAAGAGCTGTACGACACCGAAGCCGACCCGCACGAGATCGACAACTTGGCGGCCGATCCCCAGTACCAGCCGGAGCGGGATCGCCTGCGCGGAGCCTTGGACGAATGGCTGGAAGAAGTAGGCGACATGGGCCGCATGGCGGAAAGCGAAATGGTGCGGCAGTGGTATCCCGATGGCCAACAGCCGCAGACGGCTCCGCCGGTGTGCGTGCCCATCTACGCCGACAGCCTTGGGACTGAGCCGGCGCTGGAAGGCGGTACATTCCGGGGGCCGCTGCTGGTGCAACTCCACTGCGCCACACAGGGGGCTTCTATGGCGTACGCCGTGGACGACGATCTCTGGCACCTCTACACCGAGCCGTTGCGCATGGAAGCTGGGACGACCACCTTGCGGGCCAAGGCGATCCGCATTGGGTACGGCGACTTTTGTCGTGGAGTGAGATCTGCGGACGGATGACGAGACGATTCCGAGCCGACGTGGAGGTAGAGACGTGAACGAAGAATTGCAAGTCGCGGCCCAGCATTTGGACGCGTATGGGTACTGCGTGCTAAAGGACCGCATACCCCGCGAGGCCGCCTTGGCGTTGGGTCGCCGCTGTCTGGCCCTGCACAGCGACCCGCGCTGTCAGGAGTATGTCGTGGGCGACGAGTACTATCAGACCTTGTTCGGCATGCTCAACCAAGACGACGAGGTTTGGACCTGCGCCTTCCACCCGGATACCGTGGCCCTTGCGCGGCACTTTTTGGGGCCGCGCTGCCGCGTCGTCGAAGCGTGCTCCAAGCCGACTTGGCCCGGGGCTCCTGCCCAGCATTTACACGTCGATTCTGCGGGCTCGTTTGCCCAAGTGCCCGATGTGCCGTGGATGATCAACACCATCTGGATGCTGACGGATTTTACCGCGGCCAACGGGG
>JAGWBY010000169.1:0-855 GCA_021295675.1 Candidatus Latescibacterota bacterium
CAACATGAAAGCCCCACCCGCCGCCAACGGCAGCGCAAACTGTCCCGTCTCATCGGTGGTGGCTTGCCCCACCGGCCCCCGGCGTAGACCGGCTACGTCAAACAGCACCGAACTGTGGCCCGGCTACACCACCCGTGCTCTCAACGACGGCGAGCAGGCCGTCGCCGTATTTTTCGGCTTTGGCCGGACCGATGCCGTGCGCCAGCTTGAGCTCTTCGAGGTTGGTAGGTCGCAGTAGGACGATATCGCGGAGCGTGCGGTCGCTGGCGATGACGTAGGGTGGAACTTTTTCGTCGCGGGCCAGCGTCATGCGGTGATGGCGTAGTGCATCGAAGAGGGCTTGGGCGTTTTCGTCGAATTCCTCGCTGGGGTCGGGGGTGCGAGGCTTCGACCCCAACTCAGCCGAAGGACGGACGCGCGCGGTGCGGGCTGTTGGGAGCGGAGCCGACTTCAGCGGCAGGAGTAAGCGCGCGGGCCGCTCGGCATAAATGACTTGGCGTCCTTCCTCCGTGAGGACCACGACCGGTCGCTCGCCACCGGAAAAATCGGCCCAACCAGCCGTGACCAGTCGGCGCAAAAGCTGCAAAATCCACCGCTCAGAATGTTCCTTGAGAATGCCAAAGGTCGGGGTCCGATCTAGGCCGTCGCGGGCAAGGCGGGCGTCTGTGGTGCCGCGCAGGAGCTTGGCCGCCATTTGGATACCGTAGCGTCCGTGCAGGCGGGCGACCGCGCAGAGGGCTTTGCGCACGGTGGTGGTGACTTCTGTGGCGTCGCCGGCCTCGGCATGGGAGAGATTACGGCAGACGTCGCAGCGGCCGCAGCCCGAGAGCGTTTCCTCCTCGTCGCCGAAGTAGC
>JAGWBY010000169.1:985-13123 GCA_021295675.1 Candidatus Latescibacterota bacterium
CGGGGGAGACCAGCAGCAGGCAGTAGGCGTCTTGGCCGTCGCGCCCGGCGCGGCCTACTTCCTGATAGTACGCTTCAATTGAGCTGGGCGGGGCCAGATGGGCGATGGCGCGCACATCGGCGCGGTCGATGCCCATGCCAAAGGCATTGGTCGCGACGACAACCTGTATTTGGTCTTCGATGAAGGCACGCTGGACCTCGTCGCGGTCCGGTCCGGCCATGCCGGCGTGATAGGCCAAGGCGCGCCAGCCTGCTCCTTGGAGCCGGGAGGCTTCTTCCTCGGTGCTCTTGCGGGTAGGGGCATAGACGATGGCGGTACCCGGCCTTTGGTCGGGTGCACCGAGGGCTTCGGCTAGCAGCGCATCAACCCGCTGTCGCCGCTCGGCGGCGCTGTTGATTTCGGCGACTCGCAGCGCGAGGTTGGGCCGGGCAAAGCCGTGTACTAATTGTGGGGTGTCGCTCGGCAGCCCGAGGCGTTCGAGGATTTCGTCGCGCACCACCGGCGTGGCCGTGGCGGTGCAGGCGAGGACCCGACAATCGGGTAACTCGCGGACCAACTCGCCAATCTGCAAGTATTCGGGCCGGAAGTCGTGCCCCCACTCGCTGATGCAGTGGGCCTCGTCCACGGCAATGAGCGAGCACTTGATTTGGCTCAGGAGGGCGCGGAAGCCGGAGTAGGTCAGCCGCTCGGGCGCGGCATAAACCAGCTTGTACTGGCCTTGGGCCACCCCGTACATGCGGCGGCGCAACTCGTCGCCGTCGAGAGTCGAGGATAGGTACGTAGCGGCGAGGCCGCGTCGCTGTAGTGCTTGGACTTGATCGTGCATCAGGGCGATGAGCGGCGAGACCACTAAGGCAGTGCCCGGCAGAAGGGCTGCGGGTAACTGGTAGGTCAAGCTCTTGCCGCCGCCGGTGGGGGCGACCAAAAGCAGGCGACCGATGTCGAGCAGGGTTTCGATGGCCTCGCGTTGGCCGGACAGAAAACGCTCAAAGCCGAGCCGGCCCAGCGCGGCGTCGAGAACGGCTGGTGGAGGCTTGAGGGAGGAGGCGTCGTTGAGAAAGAGGACGTTTTTATGTTCGGTCATGCGAAAGGCTTGAATCGGCGTGGTAGCATCTGACGGAGCAAAAAATATAAGTCGGTCTAAGACCCTTGCAATTGGCGAATCAGATTTTATATAAAAAAGGGATACGGGTAGATAAATCCCGTATCCCTTTTGCGCCAAGATGTCGGTGTGACTTAGGTCAGGGGGTCGCCCTCGATTTGAGGAATCCCCACGTGACGGCCTCGACGGCTGTCTCGTCTTCAGCTTCCTTGTCGGCTGTCTCGTCCTCGGTCGCTGCTTCGGGATCACCGGCTACGACCAGCGTGTTTCTGCTCGTATATTTTTTGTTTTCGCCATCGATTGTCATCTCTATGACCCACCGGTATTCGCCCGGCACCTGATACTCCGGACTCAGGCCACACAATTGGTTATTAACCTCTGTTCTTGGTACGTCTATCCATTCGGAGTCTGCTCCGATCCTCTGCCATTTGGACATATCGAAAGAATACTCCACATCGTTAATGGTGATCCTCTCCGCGTTAAATGTAGCACAGCTTCCAGGGGCCCCCTCCGGTTCCAAAAAAGCCACCGATGGTCACTGAAATCCCTCCATCTTCAGTTATTTCGATCCAGTTAATCGGCGTGTATTCGTCCGCGAAAGCGGCGGACGCTAGCGCGAGGGCGAGGAACAAAACGATTGTCTTCATGTTACTTCTCCTTTTTGGAAGGATTGAACGGATTGGGGTAATTCTGCCCGAGGGCGAAGCCTTGCGGCAGCGCCGACCCGGACGCAAAGGCTGGCAGCGACAGGGTGAAATGGCCAGTCTCGTCGGTGGTGGTGCCGACGGATTGGTGCAGATTGGTCAGGTCAAAAAGCCGCACTTGCGCCCAGCCGCACTTGGCCTTCAAGCAGGGGCTCCGCGCTGACGCTGATACTCACAAGCAGGCCGATGAAAAGGACGATACAGGATTTCATAGGTATCCCCTTCGCTTTAGGGTTATTCGAGCGATTGTTTTCGGTTGAGTATTGCGGATGCCGGGGACAGACTCCCCTGCCCCCGGACCTGCTCCGACGACTCCGCATCTCCGGCGATTACCTTGGCACTACTGCCGGTAAGGTGGTAATCTATACTAGCGTCGCAAGTGATGCTCGTCCCAGATATGGAGGCGATGCCGGAAATACTGAAATTCTGTGATTGACCTGCTGACATATCATCTAGAAAATCAATGCCTAGCGTCTGGCCGTTAACATATCCGGTAACTCGCAAAAATGACACTGGACGATGGGCTTCAACAATGCCCCCCATTGTCACAGTAACAATACCTGTGAAGGAATCACGTGTACCCGAACATTCCGTAATTCTTCCCGTAACCGCAGCACCGTCGTCGTCGTCGCCACTACCATCGTCGTCACTGTCACCGTCGCCATCGTCGCCGCCCCCATCGCCGCCGCCGCCATTGCCGCCGCCACCGCCACCGCCGTCGCCCTCATCGCCACTCGTCACTCTAATCGTGCCCGCAGTGACGCGCCCACTCTCAATACTACATCCCTCCGAGGCAATACAGGTATATCTAGTTCCATCTTGTAGCTCTACAAATCCGCCATTGTTGAAGCTGAGTGTCGTGCGGCCACCACTACTCCTAAGACTTGCACCGCTAAGTATTGCTGGAACAAAGAAACCTGATGGATAATTGGGGAGTGTCTTACCAACCTCATAGGTCGTACCGCCGCCGCCGTCCTCATCGCCGCCGCCGTCCTCATCGCCGCTGTCGTCACCGTCGCCGTCGTCACCATCACCATTTTGCTCGACGGTGACGGTCACAGCACTGGAGCAGTTGTTGTCGGTGTTGCTCTCGCCGCCGACGGGATCGACGCAGGCTCCGTAGTAGTAGGTGCCCGCATCCTCTGGAACCGACACGAAGGAATTCGACTCCTCACTCGTTTCCGCAGCATCGAGCCTAAAGACATAGTCGGTGTCAAGTACTACGTCGGTAGCGTCGATGGTCGCGTCGTCCGAGCGATACCAAGTCAGCGTCGTCGAGGCAGCGCGACCGGCCCCTTGATTGTGCACCGTCGCCCGTAGCGTAACTCGCGCGAACCGGTCCCCAGCCGACAGGGAACTTGGGCTGACCGAAGGCGACTCGACGACCAAATCCGGAGAATTATCGCGCACCTCGATAGTATAGTCGCCTGTTGCCCAAGAAAATCTACCCTCTACTCGGATGTAGTAGGTGCCTGGACTAACAGGAACAGCAACCAAGAAATTGCTACCCGTACCAGAAAAGCTATCATCAGCCAAGACGTTGCCAGAGCTATCCAAAATAGAGCCTTTGGTATCCGTGTCGCCCGTCGTAGTGGCTAATAAGGTGCCGTCATTGCTTATCTCAATGACGAAGTAATCCACATCCTCCTCCGATAGCGAGCCAGAAGTCGAACTCCCCAAAGATACCGCCGTCGCCTCCGAGATAGTGTCGCCGTGATCGTCGCCGATGCCGGTCGGCAATAGCGGATCGGACGGATCGGCGAGATAGCGGACAAAGAGCACGGCGTCGGCGAAATCAACTATACCATCTTCGTTTAGGTCGCCGAGGGAAATGTCGCCGTTGTTGGGAAGAATGATGGAGTTGTCTTCGATATACAGCAGCACATACAGCGCATCAGAGGCATCGACTTGCCCGTCGTTGTTGACATCGCCTAAAATCCCGTCTGCGGTGCGCTTCATCCGCGGACTGCCGCTTGCTGCTTCAAGCACAATCTCGACTTCGTCAACCCCCACCCGAAAAGCCGGGTCCACATAGGCGACCAAGCCTGCGCCCGCCACGGTCAACCCATAGACTCCTGCATCCGCTTCCACTCGCTCTAGTGCCGCCGCTCGCATCGGTGGCGATCCCGCTCCCACCGCCGGAATCCCGGCCTGCCCGTCAATCAGCACCATGCGCCGACTCACCGCGTGCTCACCGCCCCGCAGCCGGTAGATGTACACCCCTGCGCCGACGGCCCGGCCCGTTGCATCGGTAGCCGTCCATTGCGCCGTGTGAAAGCCCGCCGGCCGCTCCGCATCCACCAACGTCGCAACGCGCTGTCCGAGGACATTGAACACCTCCAAACGCACGTGGGCGGCGGTCGGTATTTGGTAGGGGATGACGGTGGAAGGATTGAACGGATTGGGGTAATTCTGCCCGAGGGCGAAGCCTTGCGGCAGCGCCGACCCGGACGCAGCGGCTGGCAGCGTCCGGGTGAAATGGCCAGTCTCGTCGGTGGTGGTGCCGACGGATTGGTGCAGATTGGTCAGGTCAAAAAGCCGCACTTGCGCTCCAGCCGCACTTGGCCTTCAAGCAGGGGCTCCGCGCTGACGCTGACGCTCACAAGCAGGCCGATGAAAAGGCTCATAAAGCACTGCATAGGAAATTCCTTCCTTGAAAAGAGGCACGCCAAATGGCGTGCTCACTATGCGGGAGAGGGTATGAAGGACTCACGAGAAAATGGGCACGCCACGACGTGCCCATTGTTAGCGAAGACAGACTCCGACCCTTGTAGAAACGACCGAAGCGATGGTGGTGGAAAGAGAATTCGGCCCTGAATGAAGAGCCGAAGAAAGGTCAGCCGAGTGGCAAAATAAGTGGGGGGGATAAACATTTGTTTTTTTAACGACTTACGTTATTTTTAGAGAAAGTCGACAGGTTCCAGTTTCATCAATGGGCCTATTGTAGTGAAACCAGATTCATAACACAAGGGTTAATCTCCTAGGAGGATTAATTGCCTATTGCCGCCAACCGACCGAAAAAATCAGTCCTAAAAACCGAGGGAAGGCTCCAATTGGACCACGCTCAACCCAAGCTCACGTTAACACGTAATGGGGAATTTCAAGAGGCTGCTCAGAGAGCTAGTCGTCGCGTTTGGGCGTTCAGGACCGCCGCTGATCCCAGGGGCCGTAGATGGCCAGCGTGGTGCCGGGATGCTGGATGTTGACGAAGAGCACTTGGCCGTCGGGCGAGAAGGTCGCGCCGGCGAATTCGGAATTGTTCATGCGATTGTGCCCGAAGCGGTAGAGCTGGCCTGCGGGCGTTACGCCGACTAGGTTGTTTTCTCCGCTGCCGTCCTCGCAGACGATCAAATCGCCAAAAGGCGAGACCGTGAGATTGTCGGCGTTATCGACGAGGTCGCCGTCGTTTGGCTCGACGAACAGTTCGAGCGTCCCCGGTGCCTTGGCTTCGTCGGCTGTGCCCTCGTGCGGGCTGGGCTGGTAGCGGAAGATCTGCCCTTTCTTTTTGCGGCCGCCGCTGGTGCAGGCAAAGTAAATCGCTTCGCGGCCGTACCACATGCCCTCGCTGCGGGCAAAGCGGGCGCAGCCCTTGCCGTCAAACCCTTGGAAGCGCAGGTCGTCTTTCGGCGACTCGACGTTTTCTATATCGACCCAGCGCACGGCGAGCGACTCGCCTCGGCTCACCAGCTCTTTTTCCCAGTTGCGGGTGTCCAGACGGGGATGGTCAATTACGGCCAAGGCTTGCAGCCGCCCGGCTATTAGTTTGCCCGGTGCGTCGGGGATGTAGCGGTAGATCAAGCAGTCCCCGGTATCTTCGGTCTGATAGACGATGCCCGAGCGGGGATCAACGGCGATGGCCTCGTGCCTGAAGCGCCCCATAGCCTTGAGCGGCACGGGCGCGGCGCGGCGGATTTCTGTGGTAGCGGGGACCTCAAAGTTGTAGCCGTGGTCTCTTTCGATCGGCCCATCGATCCGCTGGGTATTCTCTTCGCAGCTAACCCAGCTACCCCACGGAGTCGGCCCTCCGGCGCAGTTGACCGCAGTGCCGGCTAGGCTGAGGAATTCCCGCTCCACTGCGCCGGTTTGCGCGTTGTACACGAGGGTTGTGGTGCCGCCCAAACCCGGCATCTTGCCTTGGCCCCAGTCGTACAGGTCTTCTTTGGGCAGTTTGCCCAGATTCTCGTTGTCGTCGCCAAAGGCACCGGCCTCCTTTGCCCCGGGGCTCAGTTCGTGGTTGCGCACCAAAACGACGCGGCCCTCTGGCCCGGGGAAGGCAGCCATCCCGTCAGCGGCACCCGGCAACCGCAGGCCGTCGTCCATGAGTTCGCCAGCGCGCGAGAGAACTCGGTAGCTAAATCCCTCGGGTAGGTCGAGGATGCCTTCGGGGTCATGCACGAGCGGCCCAAAGCTATTTTCGGGCGCTGGAGCGCCCCAAGCGAGGTGGCGGTGGAGACCGGCAAAGCCGATGGAAACGGCTGCCGCGCTTTTGAGGAATTGGCGTCTAGAAACGGGCATGAGATCGGCTCCGATAGCTAACAGGCATGAGATCGGCTCGAAGGGGACTTGTACAAAGATACCAAGGCGCATCTCATGGTCAAATGCGAGCTTTCCCGGCGTCCGTATATTAAAACGATGCGATTCCAAAAACCCCAATGGCACGACGAACTGCCCTCGACCAATACGACCTTGGTTGAGTGGCTGCGGGAGGGCCGGGACCTGCCCGACGGCTTCGTGCTGGCTGCTCGTTCTCAGACCGCTGGCCGGGGTCGCTACGAGCGGCAGTGGCTCGCTCGGCCTGGCCGCAACCTGACCTTTTCCGCGCTATTGCAGACCGCTGCGTCGCCGTTGCAGTTTCTGTCGCTGCCGCAGGCTGCGGCCTTGGGCGTGGTGGCCTATTTGGAGGAGAATGGTTTGGCGGCGCAGACCAAGTGGCCCAACGATGTGCTAGTGGGCGGCCGCAAGATTTGCGGCATTTTAGCCGAACGCTGCAATGGGGTCGTCCTTGGAATCGGCCTCAACGTCAACATGGATGCCGACGAGGCGGTGGCTATCGATCAGCCCGCTACCTCGCTGCGGATTGAGACGGGGGTTGAGCGCGATGTCGAGGAGGCATTGGACGAACTGCTGGCGCATTTGCAGGTGTGGATCGGGCGCTGGGAAAAAGGCGGCTTTGCGGCGCTGAGTGCGTGCCAACTTGGGCCAGTACGTCGCAGTCGGCGAGTACACGGGCGTGGTGCTGGGCTTTGGCGCAGCCGGGCAACTGCTGCTGCGCGAGGACGATGGGACGCGGCGCGAGGTGTGGACCGGGGATGTGGCTTAGGTTATGCGTGCCAGCACCTGTCCGTCGGACACTTGATCACCGGCATGGACCAAAATATCGGCGACTGTGCCCCCGACGGGAGCCGTTACCGGCATTTCCATCTTCATAGCTTCGAGCACGAGGATTCCATCGCCCGCTTCTACGTGGTCGCCGACTTGGACTAGGTGGCGGATTACTTTCCCGGGCATCTGGGCTTGCACCGGTGCGCCATCTCCGGCCTTGGGTGTCGGTGAGGAAGGAGCCGCCACATCGGTCGATTCTGTCGATTGTTCTAGGCTGACTTGAAAGCGGCGGCCATCCACCGTGGCTGTGTCGCCGTCAATGGCTACGGCGTAGCTACGGCCATCGACGGTGATCGCATAGTGCGCTGGACCTTCAGCCGGTGCTTCCTTCTCTTGCTCTTTTTCGACCTTGCGCACGCCGATTTCGCCTTCTCCCTTGAGGAAGGCGAGGCTAAAAATGTTTTCGTCCGTCTCTTCAAGGCCAGCTTCCCGTAGTTGTTTGCGGACCGGTTCGACGCCCTTGTTCGGGTCGGCGTCGTTGCGTTCGAGCGGCTTTTGGGTCGTTGGCTCTAGCTCGAGCTGTTGGGCGGCGATCTCGACGACTGAGGGGTCGGGCGCGACCGGCGTCTTGCCGAAGTAGCCCAAGACCATCTGGCCGTAGGGCGCGGCGATCCGCTCCCACGGGCCGAACATGACGTTGTTGAAAGCCTGCTGAAAGTAAAACTGCGAGACCGGCGTTACCGAGGTGCCGAACCCGCCCTTTTCTACTACTTCGCGCATGGCCTTGATCATATCCGGGTACTTGTCCATGATGCCGTTGTCGCGCAGCATCTGGGTGTTGGCCGTCAGTGCGCCGCCGGGCATGGGGCTCCAGGGAATCATCGGCTCCACGGCCACGGCTTCGGGCGGCAGGAAGTAGTCGGCCATGCACTCCTTGAAGACTTCCTCGGCGTCGCGGATTTTGTCGATGTCGATGTCGAGGTCGTAGTCGGAGCCGCGCAGCGCGTGCCACATGACGATGATGTCGGGCTGGCAGGTGCCGCCGGAGCAGGGAGCCATAGATAGGTCGATGGCGTCGGCACCCGCGTCGAGGGCGGCCATGTTGGCACTGACGCCAATGCCGGCTGTTTCGTGCGTGTGGAAGTGGATGAAGGTGTCCTCGGGCAGCATGACACGTGCCTCGGAGATGGTCTCATAGACCTTAGAGGGCACGGCCGTGCCCGAGGCATCCTTGAAGCAGACTGCGTCGTACGGGATGCCAGCGTCTAATATCTGGCGCAAGGTCTTGGTGTAAAAGGCCGCGTCGTGGGCACCGGCGCAGCCCGGCGGCAGTTCCATCAGCGTGACACAGACCTGGTGTTTAAGCCCAGCGTCCACAATGCACTGCCCTGAGTAGATGAGGTTATCGACGTCGTTGAGCGCGTCGAAATTGCGGATGGTGGTGATGCCGTGCTTTTTGAAGAGTTCGGCGTGGAGCTTGATGATGTCGCTCGGCTGCGATTCGAGGCCGACCACGTTGACCCCCCGCGCCAAGGTCTGCAAGTCGGCGTCCGGGCCGACCGTGGCGCGAAAGGCATCCATCGCAGCAAAGGCGTCTTCGCCGCAGTAGAAGTAGAACGATTGGAAACAGGCCCCGCCGCCGGCTTCAAAATAGTCGATGCCAGCTTCCTTGGCCGCGGCGACGGCCGGCAAAAAATCGGACGTGAAAACACGCGCGCCATAGACCGACTGGAAGCCGTCGCGGAAGGCGGTACACATGAAGCGAACTTTCTTCTTGTTCACGGTCGCATCCTCGTTGTCTATCCCACCAGCACGGACCACAAGACCCCGGCACCTACCGCCGAGCCGATGACCCCGGCGACGTTAGGGGCCATTGCGTGCATCAGCAGGTAGTTATTGGGGTCTTCGCGCTGGCCCATCATCTGCACCACGCGGGCCGAGTCGGGCACGGCCGTTGATTTTGTCTTTGGTGAAGAGGTTCAAAAACTTGGCAAAAAGCACGCCGCTGGCCGTGGCGACGGCAAAGGACAAGGCGCCGAGGCTGAAGATGAGTACCGACTGCGGCGTGAGAAAGGTCTGAGCTTGGGTCGAGCAGCCGACCGAGAACCCGAGGAGGATGGTGACGATATCGACCATCGAAGTGCGGGCGGTCTGGGCCAAGCGCTCGGTGACGCCGCTTTCCTTGAGCAGATTGCCGAAAAACAGCATGCCGAGTAGCCCGATTGCACCCGGGGCGAGGAGCGCGCAGATGAGGAAAGCGACAATGGGAAAGATGATCTTTTCGCGCTGTGAGACCTCGCGCGGGGGCTTCATGCGAATCAGCCGTTCCTTGCGGGTGGTCAAGAGTTTCATCACCGGCGGCTGAATAACCGGTACGAGGGCCATATAGGAGTACGCGGCAATGGCAATGGCCCCGAGCAGGTACAGAAAGATCGCCGTTGGCCCGTCGGCCCCGCCGATAATGCCGATGGCCCCGGCCTCGGCCGGAGTGAAGCCTAGGTAAAGCGCACCGATCAAGGTCAGGAATATGCCCGTCTGCGCCGCGGCCCCCAGCAGCACCAGCCGGGGACTGGAGAGCATGGTCGAGAAGTCGGTCATCGCGCCGATGCCGAGAAAGATCAGCGGCGGGAAGATCCCCTGGCTGACGCCGAAGTAGATGTAGTAGAGCACGCTGCCTTGGTCGTACACGCCGATGGCCATGCTGGCGATAGACGGGAGATTGCCCACGATGCAGCCAAAGCCGATGGGTAACAGCAGCAGCGGCTCGTAGTCTTTGCGGATGGCGAGAGAAATGAAGATCGCGCCGATAACGATCATCAACAGATTGCCGCCCGACATGTTGGCTACGGCCGTGGTGGAGAGGAATTCGAGGAGAATCTCCATGGCCGATTAGTCGTTTTGGCGGCGCGCGTGCAGGGCGAAGCCGATGGCCGCGGCGATGGCGGGTGCGTCGTTTTCTTTGCTATGACTCTGCGTGTGCAGTTGGGCCGGGGGAATATAGGGGTGGATCGCGGCGAGGATCCTCGGCAAGACAGCGATAAAAATGCTGACTAATACTAGGGCAGTGAAGACGATGCTCATGCCCACGAAGGCTAGGTCTAATCCCTGTGCGAGAGGATTGTCGAGTGCGAGTTGCTTCATATCTAAGTGGCTGTGCGGAAAGTGAAAAACATTAAGGTATGGCGGCGGGCCGATAAGTCAAAAGGCGTTAGAACGTCGGCCCGGACTGTTCGACGAGGTGCTTCAGATAGAGACAATACGCATTGTCGTTGGAATAATTGGCGATGCGGAGGAGCTGTTCTTTGCCAATGTAGCCCTTGCGGTACGCTATTTCCTCGACGCAGCCCACTTTGAGCCCCTGCCGGTGCTCGATGGTTTGGACGAAGTTGTTGGCCTCTAGGAGGCTTTCGTGCGTGCCGGTGTCGAACCAGGCAAAGCCCCGCCCTAGCACCTCGACCCCGAGCTGTTTGCGACGGAGATACTCGATGTTGACATCCGTAATATCAAGTTCGCCGCGGGCCGAGGGTTTGAGACCGCGGACGATGTCAACGACTTCCTCGTCGTAAAAATAAAGGCCGATGACCGCGTAGTTGGACTTGGGGTTTTGCGGCTTCTCTTCAATGCTGATGGCGTTGCCCTCGCCGTCAAATTCGACGACCCCGTAGCGCGTGGGATCGCTTACGTAGTAGGCGAAGACCAATCCTCCTTCTCTCAGTTGGCTGGCGCGCTGTAGAATCGCAGTCAGGCCGTGTCCGTAGAGGAAGTTGTCGCCGAATATTAAAGCACAGGGCCCCCCAGCGGCAAAGTCAGCACCGACGATAAAAGCTTGGGCTTGGCCTTCAGGCCGGGGCTGGACCGCGTATTCGATATCCAGCCCTAACCTACTACCGTCGCCAAAGAGCTGACGATAGAGATCGATGTGCTCTGGACTGGAAATGATGAGAATCTCGCGGATATCGGCCAGCATCAGCACCGAGAGCGGGTAGTAGATCATCGGCTTGTCGAAGATCGGCAGGATTTGCTTGGAGACCGATACGGTCAAGGGGTAAAGGCGCGTGCCTTGGCCGCCGGCGAGAATGATGCCCTTCATGGATCTACTCAATGCCCTTTTTTTGCGGTCCTTGGGGACGGGGCCTCTGCGGCCAGACGATCTGCCGCCGCTCGGGCGTCAGGCGTGCCAGCAGCTCGTCCGAGGGGTGATAGCCGTGGCGGAAATTGCCCCAGGAGGGTCCGTAGCGATAGACGAAAATCCGGCGCGTACCCTCTTTCTGGCGCCGAGCTGAGCCGTGCGAGAGGCCATCGACGAAGAGCAAGGCGTCACCCTTGGCCATATGGCACTCCACCGCGCCGGTGATGCCCTCAACGGTAGCGCCTTCAGGCCGCATGCGATGCCGGTCTAAGTCGGGATGCGTGAAGTTGGACTTGTGGCTGCCGGGGATTAGCATGGTGCCGCCGTCGCCCGGACCGATGTCCGTGAGCGCGACGAGGATGTTGATTTGGCCGCACATGTAGCGTCCGCGGTGGTAGCGGAATTGGTTGCGCATGATGGGAGGATAGCCGCCCGAGTGCAGGCCGATGGCCTCCCCAGGCTGGCGGAAGTTGGCAAAGTTTTCGTCGATAAAGAGCGGCCCGTGTGCGTAGTCGAACGTGCCCTCGCCGCCGACGAAGTGCTTGACTTTCTCGATCCGCTCAAAAGGCTCGCCCGCCTCGTAGATTTGCTGCAAGTTGAGGCCGTCAATCGTGCCATAGGTATGGGCGTGGATGTGCCCGTACCAGTCGCCCGGCTCTAGCGGCGGGATGGCATCGAGGCAATCGTTGAGATCTTTGATCTCATCGGCGGTAAGCGCTCCTTCTAGGTGCAGGTAGCCGCGCAGGTCGAAGAGATAATTTTCAAGGTCCGTGACCATGAATCCTCAGCGCTGGATGGGATTGCCCCAGGAGCCTTCGATGTACGGGAAGCGCGCCTCGAGGTCGTCGGCCAGTTCGACGCCGAAGCCCGGGGCGTCGGGC
>JAGWBY010000169.1:13193-15732 GCA_021295675.1 Candidatus Latescibacterota bacterium
CGGGTCGGGCAGCGCCGCGACCATGTGGGCGTTGGCCATCGTCATCAGGCCGTTGTGCCAGTTGTGCGGGATCAGGGGTCCGGCACAGCGGCGACGATGCGGTTGAAGGCTTTGAATTATTCCCAGAGCGCTCTGCCCACAGTTCCGTAAAGTGGTCGAGGACGCGGTCGGCCACCGCCAGTTTGCTCATTTGGTTGGTAACTGTTTCTGTTCTGTGGCTTCAGCTTCTTTGAGAAAGTCAACCATCTCTTGCAGGCCTTTTTCTTCGGCCAATCCCAAAGCCGTTCTGCCAAATTTATCCTGCACGTTGATATCGGCACCTCTCTCCACCAAATAACGCGCCACCTCCACAGAACGCCGAGCGCCGGCCGGCCCGGGACGGGTGGACGAATTGGGAGGAGCGGACGACCCGGCGGCCCAGTGCAAAGGCGTCCTGCCATCTTCATCCCGGAAGTTGATCTCGGTGCCTCTGTCAATCAAAAAACCTGCCACCTCCAGACGACCCAACCCGGCGGCCCAGTGCAAAGGCGTCCTGCGGAATCTATCATGGATGTTGGTATCGGCGCCCCTCTCCACCAAATAAAGTACCATTCCTAAGGCACCTTCCCAGGCAACCACCCTACTAATGGCAAATCTCAAGGCCGTCTCACCATGGTCGGTTCGGGCGTGGATGTCGACATCATTGTCCAACAAAAAACCCACCACCTCCACATTGCCACCCCGAACAGCCTCCATTAAAACCGTCTCACCACGGTCAGTTCGGGCGTGGATATCTGCGCCCCTCTCCACCAAGAAGCGCACCACTTTCAAATAGCCATGCAGAGCCGCCTTCATTAAAACTGTCTCTCCCCATCCACCTTGGGCGTGGATATCGGCGCCGCCATCCACCAGAAGACGCACTATTTCAACCCGATCATCGGCATATTCCACCCGCACGACTGCATACTGCAAGGCAGTCCACCCTCGTTTATCCTGTGCATTGATATCGGCCCCATGGTCCAGCAAGAAGCGCACTATCTCTGCATCGTTCGGGTCAGAGCCCTCTGTCTTCGCAGTTAACTCGGCGACCCAGTGCAAGGCCGTCTGGCCATTGTGATCTCGGGCGTGGATATCGGCCCCATGGTCCACTAAAAAACGCACTATCTCTACTTCGCCCTCCTGTGCGGCCGACATCAAAGCCGTCCGACCGCGATCATCCTGTGCGTTGATATTGACATCTCCCTCCACTAAAAAACGCACCACTTCTAAATGGCCCCAAGGGGCGGCCCAGTGCAAGGCAGTCCAACCTCGTTTGTCCTGTGCGTTGATATAGGCACCTTTCTCTACCAAGAAGGGCATCATCTCTACATCGCCACCCGTAGCTGCCCACATCAATACCGTCTTACCGTCCTCAGTCCGGGCATTCGCCCCCGCATCCGCCACCCAGCCTTCCACCAGGAAACGCACCACCTCCAAATGACCTCCCCCTCCCTCATCGTTGCCCGAGACAGCCTTGTGCAAAGCTGTCCTACCGAGATCATTCTGGGCGGTTATGTCAGCGCCGTTGTCTACCAAAATACGTACTGTTTTTAAAGCGCCCTCCCCGGCAGCTAACATCAAGGCTGTCATACCGTATTTATCCTGGTCGTTAACTTCGGCCCCATTAGTCACTAAAAAGCGCACTGTCTCTGCCTTTTTCTTATCGACAATCCAACTACCGGCGACCGACATCAAGGCCGTCCCGCCGTAGTCATTTCGGGCGTTCACATCGGCTCCGCTGTCCTCCAGAAACTGCACTACCTCATAGCTGCGCGAAGCGGCCAAGTGCATTGCGGTATTACCCCTATTATCTTGGGCATTGATCTCGGCATCTCGCTCCACCAAAAAACGCACCATGTCTAAATTGTTACCCTTGGCGGCCAACATCAGGGCGGTTTTTCCCTTTTCAGTCCGGGCGTCAATGGCCATTCCGGCATCTATAAATAGCTGTACTGCAAACAGGTCTCCCTTTCTCACACGCTCGAAGAAGGAGTCTTGTGAATATTGAATCCCCCGCTCAACAAGCTCGCTACGCGCCTGATCAGGGATCCGGGGTCGGTAGGAGTCGCCCGTCGAAACCGGCGCGATAATTTCTTTGCCTCCATCGTCACCACCGGAGACACTCACCAGGGATAGGGCGATTATGCCGATCATTCCCTGCACACCGTGCCAACTTTTCATGTCGCTACCTCGGTAAAAAGAGTGTTGCGCCAATGCGCCAAGCACCGGTTCATTCATGTCCGCGAGGCGTGTTGGCAATCTACTTCCCGGACCGCACCGTCCACAGTTCCGCAGGGCGGTCGAGGGCGCGGTCGCCCACCGCCAGTTTGAGATCCTGGACCTCATCGGTGGTAGGCGCCCCTCGAGGTGCAGGTAACCGCGCAGGCCGAAGAGATAATTTTCAAGGTCCGTGACCATGAGTCCTCAGCGCTGGACAGGATCGCCCCAGGAGCCTTCGATGTACGGGAAGCGCGCCTCGAGGTCGTCGGCCAGTTCGACGCCGAAGCCCGGGGCGTCGGGC
>JAGWBY010000169.1:15801-20523 GCA_021295675.1 Candidatus Latescibacterota bacterium
CGGGTCGGGCAGCGCCGCGACCATGTGGGCGTTGGCCATCGTCATCAGGCCGTTGTGCCAGTTGTGCGGGATCAGGGGTATGCCGCCGTAGTCGGCGTAAGCCCTGTGGCCGACCTCCAAGCAGAGGTCGATGCCGCAGACGCCAGCGTCGGGCTGGACGATGCCGAAGCCTCCCACCGCCATAAAAGGCTCAAACTGTGCCCACGTGGTAAAAGGCTCGCCGCCGGTGACGGGGATGGAGACGGCCTCGTTGAGCCGGGCGTAGTCCGCGGGAACGCGTTCGACCGGCTCCTCAAACCAGGCCCAGCCCATCTCGTCGAGGGCCTCGGCAATGGGCAGCGCCTCCTCCATCGAGAGGCGGCAATTGCCGTCGAGGGCAAGGTCCATGCGCGCACCCACGGCTTCGTGGACTTGGCGCGCTATTTTGAGAAAGCGGTCGACGGTGACGCCCGACCACGCCCAATGAGTGCCTATGCGCATCTTGTAGGCGGTGAAACCCTCTTCGGCGTAGCCGATGGCCTCTTCGACGACGGACTCGGGGTGGTCGTCCCAGTCGTAGCGCACGCCCGAGGAAGCGTAGAGGCGGAGGCGGCGCAGAGGTTCCTGTCCTGCCGCGCAGAGTAGGTCGGCGGTGGGTTTGCCCGCGATCTTGCCGCGCAAATCCCACAGCGCGCAGTTGAGGCCGGCGTTGGCAATGTCGTTGGCGCGCTCTGCTTTGTTGTGCGGCGTCAGGTCTTCGTCGCGGGGATCGCGGCCGATGAGACTGGGCTTGAGTTCGTCAATGCGAGCGGCGATGGTGGGCGGCACGCCGTACGCGCAAGGCTCGGGTCGGTCTCAATGATGCAGATCGAGCAGTCGGCCTTGGGCACGTGGAAGGTGGCGCTATACCACTGGAGCTCAGGCTCGTGGGCGCGCGACAGCGAAAGCGTGCGGATATTGGTGATTTTCATCGGGAACCTATTCGATCATGGGTTTCTTCACGGGCCTGTATTAAAGGGCCACTTACTTTTCGCGTCAACACTGCCTTCCCTTGTCGCCTGCAGGGTGCTCCCGTATTTTGAGGCCGCTTCCCAACCGAGGAGAAACCAAATGATCGAACATCCCTATCAGAATTTGCGCGGAGGCCGCTGGCTAGTCGGCAACCTGCACACGCACACGACCGCCAGCGACGGCGAGCGCGATCACCAAGCGGTAATCGACGATTATGCGGGCCGCGGCTACGGCTTCTTGGCGATCACCGATCACGACATCTATACGTCCTTGGAAGACTACGAGCAATACGACGCCCAAGGGATGATCTTGGTGCCGGGCAATGAAATCTCAGCCAATGGCCCGCACGTTTTACACGTAGGGGACGCAGCGTGGGTCGCGCCGCATGCGGATCGGCAGCAGGTAATTGACGAGGTCAACGAATCGGGCGGTGGTTTTGCTCTTTTCAACCACCCCAACTGGCACGGCAATTTCAACCACTGTCCGCAGGAACTTTTGCAGGCCTGCGAGGGGTACGTGGGCTTGGAGATATACAACGGCGTGATCTGTCGCTTGGACGGCAGCCCCTACGCGACGAATCGCTGGGACATGCTGCTGAGCGCGGGAAGACGCCTGTGGGGGTTTGCCAACGACGACAGCCACGCGGCGAGAGGCGATGTGGGGTTGGGGTGGAATGTGGCCTATGTGGAGGAGGAGACAGCCAGCGGCGTGGTGGAGGCCCTGCGCGCCGGTCGCTTTTACGCCTCGACGGGCGTTGAGATCAGTCAGATCCAAGTCGAGGGAAACAGGATTTGGATTGAGACGGAGAATGCGGCGCGGATCGTGGTTTTGCGCGCTGGCGCGAAGCGGATAGCCGTGGCCGATGGGCGGGAAATTGAGGTGGAAGTGCCGGAGCGGGCGGGATACGTGCGCTTTGAGTGTTGGGGCGCAGGAGAGGCGTTTGCTTGGACGCAGCCGTTTTTTTGTGAGGAGAGCGAATAACATGAGTGATCTGATCGTCGTTCATCCAGATTTTGACGGAGTTTGGCCCTTTGCCGCCGACCACTTCCGCACCTTGTGGCCCGAAGCGGACGGAGACGAACGGCCCTTGGGCGAGGTGGTCGAGGACCCGAGCCAAGTGGCGCGGTTGGCTACGCTAGGGGTGCCAGTGAGCCTGACGTGTCTGCGACTTTTTACGGCCTTGCAGGAGGCGACCTTTCAGGGGTCTTATGGCCGGCGGCTAGGCGAGGGCTGTAGCGAGTATCTGGCCGAGTCCGGCGTCGTTGTTTACGACCATCCGAGCGAGGGGTTTTGGTCGCAGACCGTGGCGGAATTTGGCTTGGCCTTGACGCTGTGCGGACTGCGGCGAATCCCGCAGTTGCACCGAGAGATTATCCAAAGCCAAGCCCCTTGGGACTACGAGCCGCCCGAGGGCCAAGGTCGGCCCGGCGCGCGCGGGCACCAGTTTGGCGACGACTCTGCCTTTGCCAGCGGCACGCTGTGCGGCAAGCGGGTGCGGATCGTTGGGGCCGGCAATATCGCCAGCCGCTACGCCAGCTTCGCGTCGATGCTGGGAGCCGATGTGGCGGCTTGGGATCCGTTTGCCACGGAGCCGTGCTTTCACCGAGCTGGGTCGCGTCGCGAGTACCATCTGGAACAGCTAGTCGCTGATGCCGAAGTGTTCGCGCCCATGGTGCCGCTGACGGAATCGACGCGCGGCTTGGTCGAGGCTGGGCACATCGACGCGCTGCCCAAGGGCTGTCTGGTGGTGCTGGTGACTAGAGCCAGAATCTGCGATACGGACGCAATCCGGCGGCGAGTGATGGCCGATGAACTGAGCTTGGCAGCGGACGTGTGGGACCAAGAGCCGCTGCCCTTAGACGATCCGCTGTTAGGGCGGCACAACGTGGTGCATACGCCGCACAACGCCGGGCGCACGATCGACGCGAACAAGGCATGGGCAGAGAAATTGGCCGTGCAGTTCAAGCCGCGTTGATTGCTCGCATTCGGTGCTGGGTTTATACTTTTACAGTTTTTTATTCAACTGAAAATACCTAACTGACGTTACGCATCGGCGTCGGACCGGTAGGTGTAGGAGCGTCCCTTGTGGACGCCTACGCTACCCGGCGCATTCAGCCAGCGGGATCTGAAAAGGGCACCCACAAGGGGTGCCCCTACAATGCGTATCAGAATATCTAAGTGGGAGTTATACATGCGGGGGATCGAAGCGGCGCAAACGGGTCAACAGCAGCGCAACAAAGAGCTGTTGGGCGGAGTGCGCTACCTAGGCGAGAAGGTGCATTCTGAGGTCTTGCCGCTCACCGTGGATATCGGCAACCAACAAGCGCTGCACCAAGAGCAAATCGACGCCCTAGAGGGCTTGCAAATCGCCGCCGCCGCGATCGCGATCCGCTCGCTGGCCTCGCTGGCCGAAATCGGCGAACTGGATCACCTCGGCGGCGGTCTAGAGCTGATCCCGTCGCTCTTGTTGACTTTGGCGATCACTGACTACGAACGCATCGAGTACACCATCGAACACGCCCATACCTCCGTGGGCTACTACGCGGCATTGGCGGCGCTGGGTTTTATCGATGAGGAGGTCGTCGTCGAGGGTTTTCGCCGCGGGCTCGACGCTCCTGGGCACGTGTCTTGGCTGCCGGGCGGCACTCAACTCAACGGTGGGCGGCTGGGGGTGATGATCCCAGTGGCTGTGGGCCAAGCCCTCGGCAAGCGGGCTAAGCGCGGCGAGGGCGGCTGGGTCATCTGCCACTGTGGCGACGCTGGCTACATCTCGGGCCAAGCGCTCAACGGCTTCAACGGCGCAGCCGTCCACGGAGCACCGATCACCTTCGTCATGCACCGCAACGGCATCCAGCTTTCGGGCGCTACCGAGGGCATTATGGACAAGGACCCACGCCCGATCGTCACGGCGATGGGCGTGGAAGTTATCGAGATTGAGACTCTGCACGACGATGCAGTGCTCTACGAAACCTATGTAGAAAGTTACAAACTGGCGCTGCAGGGCCGGCCGACGCTGATCTATCCCACGGGAACGCACGAACAACTCGGCGACTTTGGCGAGCGCATGGGTATTGGTTCCGAGGTCGCAGCGTTTGCCGCTGAGCACGGTGTCGATCTCAGCACTCGCATCTGGATCCCCGGTTCGCTGATGAGCTATCGCGACGTAGTGCCGATGCTCGAGTGCCTGTTCTTGGTCAACAAGCTGCCCGGCGGCGAAGGGCATCACGACGGTCACATGAAGGGCCGCGACGCCGCGCAAGTGCTGAGCAACCCCATGTTCCAAAAAACAGCGGCGGCGAGCCAAGCCCTAGCCGCGCTGCACCAAGACGAGAAGCGCCAAGTCGAGACCCGAGCGAGACCTGCTCCCGGCAGCCGCAACTTGGTTCTGCCCGAGGATGTGCGGGAAAAGGTCGGCCTGCCCGAGGTGGGCACAAGCGAAAGCCCGCGCGCTGGGTCCGAGGCTGCGTACGCGGCGGTGGCCGCGCATTTTCCCGACGACGTGTTCGTCGTTAGCTGCGACCTCGACCCCTCGACCAAGCTGGCGAAGGCGCGCGGGTTCTTGGCCGCTGATCACCAGTTCGAGATGAGCATTGAGGAGCAAGCTGCTTGTCTGATCACCGATGGGTTGGCGATGAGTGCGCCGGGTCCGCAGCTCAATGTGGTATCGACGTTTGCCGCCTTTTACGAGGGCATTGCCCGCGAGGGCTTTGACGTCTGGCGCTATCAGCGCAA
>JAGWBY010000169.1:20654-22987 GCA_021295675.1 Candidatus Latescibacterota bacterium
ATGCGCGGGCGGCGTTTTTGGCGGTCTGCGATATGGCGGCGCACTACGGAGGGCACATCATCGGCATCCCGCGCGACTCCCTGCCCATCCTCGCAAAGCAAGACGGCTCGGGGCCGCTGTGGGAGGCGGGCGACGCTTGGGAACCGCTGACGGCCTATCGCACTTACGCTGGAGCCGAGCGGGCGATCTTGGCTTTTGGCGCGCCGGCTTTTCTCGCTGGCGAGGCGGCCGAGCAGCTCGAAGGCGCGGTGGATGTGCATATAATCAATGGGCTGCCGCTGCCTGAAGCTGTATTAGAAGAGCTGGTGGGCCGCTATCCCAAGGGTGTAGCAACTATCGAAGACGGTCTGATCGGCGCAGCCAATACTGGCGTGCGCGGTTTCGCCGGGCTGGTGGCGGGTACCGCTGGCGACTTGGGCATTCCGGCGGCGCACATCGGCATTACCGATCCGACGACAGCTCCGTCAGAAGGCCATCTAGAGACGTGGGCGCACTTCGGCATTACGACCGAGGCGCTCGTCGCAGCCGTGGAAGGGCTGTAGCGGTAATCAACAAACACACCAAGCAAAAGGCATTAAAAATGAAGCGGATCACACTACTAATCATCGCACTTTGGGCTTTCGGCTGTGGAACCGGCAACCAAGGTGGGGAAGCAACCAAGGAGATCTTAATGGATCCTACAGGCGAGGCCTTAAACGAGCAGGCACCCGACGAATTCTCAGTGCGCTTGGAGACAAGCGCCGGCCCGGTGGTCATCCAAGTGACGCGCGATTGGGCACCGATAGGTGCAGACCGCTTCTACAACTTGGTCCGCAATGGTTTCTACGACGAGCAGCGCTTTTTCCGCGTGGTGCCTAACTTTGTGGTGCAGTGGGGCCTGAGCGGCAATCCAAAGCTGAATCAGGTCTGGCATCGGGCCAATATCCTCGACGACCCCGTCAAGCAGAGCAATACGCGCGGACGGATCACGTACGCTAAAACCAACCAGCCCAATACGCGCACGACCCAGCTCTTTATCAACTTGGGAGACAACGCCAACCTCGACGGCATGGGGTTTGCGCCCTTCGGCGAAGTAGTAGAAGGCATAGAGGTGGTCGATGCGATCAACGCCGAGTACGGCCAGCAGCCAAACCAAGGGCAAATCCACGGACGCGGCAATACCTATCTCGAAGAAAACTTTCCCAACCTAGACTATATCGCCAAGGCCGAGATCATCGAGTAAATTGGCCGCCGAAATCCGCAATGAGGCCGTCGGGCTAAAGGCCGGTACCCTAGCCGTTATTACCGCCGTGCTGTGGGGCGGCAATCCCGTGGCGATCAAGGTGGGTCTCGACGGGGTGCCGCCGGCGGCGATGGCTGGTTTGCGCTTTGCACTAGGTGCTCTGACCGTATGGGTCGGGGCACTTTTTGCTGGTATTCAGCTACGCATACCCCGTAGCGAATGGAAGGGGTTGGGCGGCTTGGCGCTGCTATTCGCGCTGCAAATATGGCTTTTGAATGCGGGCACCCAATATACCACGGCCAGCCGCTCGGGGGTGGTGGTCAATATCTATCCCTTCTTCACGGCACTCTTCGCGCACTTGCTCGTCGGCGACCGCTTGGGCTGGGGGCAGTGGTTTGGCTTGCTCATTTCGTTTGCCGGCGTGGTGTTGCTGTTTTGGGAGTCGCTGGTGCTCGGCGACGCGATGGTGGCCGCTAGTGGTTTGTTGTTGGGTTTGCGGCAGGTGGTAATCAAGCGGCTGGTGCAGGGGCTCAACCCGTATCAAGTGCTGTTCTGGCAGGCCATGCTGAGCCTGCCGCTGTTTGCCGCTTGGAGCGCGTTCTTAGAATCCGAGGCCGAGTACGTCCTGACCGGACCGGTCATAGCCGGCGTGCTCTACCAAGGCATCGTCGTCGCCGGGCTATGTTTTATCATTCTAGTTTTTCTGCTCCAACACCACTCGCCGGGGCGATTGGGGGGCTTTGGCTTTGCCACGCCGGTGGTGGGTGTGCTGTTGAGTGCTGCGCTCTTGGACGAGGCCATATCGCCCTATCTGCTGGCCAGCATGGGGTTGGTGGCTGTGGGGATTGTGGTTGCAAACTGGGTCGAGCGGAATTAGTGTTCTCAAGCCGACTCGTCGCCTTTAAAAACGCCATTTCTCCCGTTCCATGAATTCTTCAAGATTAGTACAATCAACCCCAAAATACTCACAAACATTCGGAATTTTCACGGCATTAGGACTGTACTTTTCGGTCGTTACAACACAACCATTTTCTAGAAGCGGTTTCATAACTTGATAGGGGGTTGTGTTTTTTCTTTTTTGCTTCTACTCGTCTTGCTTCGCCCCAAGGAG
>JAGWBY010000170.1:0-1094 GCA_021295675.1 Candidatus Latescibacterota bacterium
TATCGGTCTGGGCTGAGAACAAGGTGTCGCCGGTTTCATAATCCAACTTGTACACTTTGTGATCGACTTGGTCGATGATCCACAGGCCGTCGGGGGCGGCTTGGATGCCGTTTGGCTGCGGTCCAGGACACAAGAATCGCTTATCTACCTTGGCGATGTTTGAAGCCATTTCGTTTTGGTCTCCTTTTACAAAGAATGCTAGTGGCCGAGCGGCGCGGCGACGATGTTGTCAATCAGTCGGACGTTGGACAGGCGCACGGCGAGAGCGATGACGACCGGGCCGTTGATATGGGCCATTTCTTTGAGCGTGTCCGGGTGCGCGATAGCAATGTAGTCAATGGACGCGTCGAGTGCGCGCTCGATGTGCGCCCGCATCTCGGCGACGATCCGACTGGCATCGCGTTCGCCTTGTTCGATCTGGTCTCGGCCCATCGTGAGTGCTTCGTATAGGGCCGATGCACCCTGTCGCTCTTCTGCGCTGAGGAGGACGTTGCGCGAACTCATGGCCAAGCCGTCTGCTTCGCGCACGGTAGGGGCGACCTCGATGCGCAAATCCAAATTCAGATCGCGTACTAGTCGACGAATGACGGCCGCCTGCTGGTAGTCTTTTTGGCCGAAGACGGCTAGGTGCGGTTTGACGGCGGTGAATAGCTTGGTCACTACGGTGGTGACGCCGCGGAAATGACCGGGGCGGAAGGGGCCGCACAAGCCCTTGGTTAGCTCTTCGACTTCGACGGAGGTTGAGAAGTCAGGGGGATAGAACTCCACTGTCTGTGGGTGAAAGACTGCATCGACTCCTCGGCGAGACAGCAGGTCGAGGTCGCGCTCCATGTCGCGCGGATAGATGGCGAAGTCTTCTTTCGGACCAAACTGCAGCGGATTGACGAAGATGCTGACGATTGTGCGGTCCGCGGCTTCGAGGCTGTGATCGACCAAGCTGAGATGCCCCTCGTGCAAAAAACCCATCGTCGGCACTAGCCCGACGCACAGGCCCGCGCCGCGCCAAGCGTCGGATTGAGCCTGCATTTCCGCGATGGAATCAATGCGTTGCAAGACGGACCTCTTCAGGGAGGGCGAGGGAGCCGACGGCCTTG
>JAGWBY010000170.1:1117-6788 GCA_021295675.1 Candidatus Latescibacterota bacterium
GTCGGCCGGTGACCGGATGGCTAAGGCGTGGGGCGATTTCGCAGAGGGGCACCAGCACAAAGCTGCGCTCGTGCATGTGCGGATGCGGCAAGGTCAGATCCGCGCTTTCGACGACGCGCTCGCCGTAGAGGAGCAGATCGAGGTCGAGGGTGCGCGGCCCCCAGTGAATACGGCGTTGCCGCTGGTGCTTTTTTTCGGCGGTGAGCAGGGCGGCGAGCAGTGGTTCGGGAGCGAGCGAAGTTTCTATGGCAAAGACGGCGTTGAGGAAATCGGGTTGCTCGACCGGTCCCAGCGGCGGGGTTTCGTAGGCGTGGGAGACCTCCGCGAGGCGCGTGTTGAGGAGCGCGGCGACTTCTCTGAGCCCGGCTTCTAGGTACGCGTGGCGGTCGCCGAGGTTGCTGCCGATGGCTATATACGCTCGCTCAGTCATAGGAGCGGTGTATTTCGACTTCGATGCCGTCAAAGTGCGCGGCGACCGGGGGGTTGGGCTTGCGCACGCGGACGACGAGTTCTACCGGAGCGCAGTGGGTGCCGACTTTCTCGGCGATGCGCTCGGCGAGGGCTTCGACCAATTTGCAGGGCTCGCCGGTGACTACATCGGCCACCAGCGCGTACACCTCTGGATAGTTGATCGCCGCGTCTAGGTCGTCGCTGCGCCCTGGAGTTCGACATCGACCTCGTAGTGCTGGCCGAGTGCGGTCTCTTCGGGGAAAAGCCCATGGTAGGCAAAAAAGCGCATGTTGCGCAGACGGAGTGCGTCGTTGGGCATGGCAAAAACTTCAGGCGCGACCCAATGCCCGATAGGCGATGTCGCGGCGGCAATAGGCGTTGTCAAAGGCGATCTGATCTACTGCCGAGTAGGCTTTGGCGACGGCGGTTTGGAGCTCGGCGTCCGTGGCCGTCACGCCGAGCACCCGGCCGCCATCCGTAATAACGCGACCGTTGCGCTGGGCCGTGCCGGCGTGAAAGACGACGAGGTCGTCGCGGTCGGCAAAATCCTCCAAGCCGCGGACCTCCAGGCCCTTCTCATAAGATTGTGGATAGCCATCCGAGGCCATGACTACGCAGACGGCCGCCCCGGGCGAGCATTCGACTTGTACTTGATCCAAGCGGCCGGCGCAGGCGGCGGTGAGCACATCGACGAGATCGGTTTTGAGCAGGGGCATGAGGATTTGGCATTCGGGATCGCCGAAGCGGGCGTTGAACTCTACGACTTTAACACCATCGTTGGTACACATCAATCCGCAGTAAAGCACTCCTTGGTACGGGGTGCCTAGCCGACGCATTTCGTCGAGCACGGGCCGGATGATGCGCTCCTCGGCCTCGCGCACTAGGGCCAGCGTCATCACCGGTGCCGGAGCGTAGGCCCCCATGCCGCCAGTGTTGGGGCCTTTGTCGCCGTCGTAGATGGGCTTGTGGTCTTGGGCCGGCGTCAGGGTGATAAAATGCTCGCCGTCGCAGATTGCAAAGAGCGAGGCTTCCTCTCCGGTCATATATTCCTCGACGACGATGTGGTGACCGGCTCCGCCTAAAGTGCCTTCGTCGAGCATGTCGTGCGCTGCTGCGAGGGCTTGATCTACACTGTGGCAAACGACTGCGCCCTTGCCGGCGGCTAGGCCGCTGGCCTTGACCACGATTGGGGCACCCTGCTCGCGGATATAATTGCTGGCGGCGTGGCTGTCGGTGAAGCTCTGGTGTTGGGCGGTGGGGACGCCGACGCGCTCCATCAGGTCTTTGGCGAAGACCTTGCTGCTTTCGATGCGGGCCGCGGCTTCAGTGGGACCGAAGATCGCCAGGCCGCTGGCGCGGAAGCGATCGACAATGCCGCCGGCTAGGGCGTCGTCTGGGCCGACCACGGTCAGCCCGATTTGTTGCTCGTGGGCAAAGGCAATTAGGCGCTCGATTTCGCCGACTAGCTTTTCGCGCTCGGCCACGGGGGTATCGACGCGGATATCGACGCATTCGGCGAGGGAGGACATGCCGGGATTGCCGGGGGCGACGTAGAGTTTGTCGATGCGCTGGCTCTGCGCCAGTTTCCACACGAGGGCGTGTTCGCGCCCTCCTTTGCCGACGACTAGGACGTTCATAGGCGTTCCTTTCTAAGAGGCTGTCTTAACATTTCGGAGTACCCTAAACCTCATCATACCACATCTGCGTTCATCTGCGGATATGTTGTTAAACCGCTTCTAAGACTCAGAGATAACCAAACTCCCGCAAATCGCGCTCTTTGTCGCGCCAATCTGAGCGGACTTTTACCCACAGTTCTACATAGACGGGCTCGTCGAGTAGTTCCTCTAAGGCGGCGCGAGCTTGGCGTCCGATTGATCGCAGGCGCAGGCCCTTCTTGCCGATGACGATGCCCTTCTGGCTCTCGCGCCCGACGTAGATAATGGCGCGAATGTAGATTTTGTGGCTTGGGCGCTGGCGGAATTCCTCGATGTGGATGTTGATGGCGTAAGGTAGCTCGTCTTCGAGGTGCTCAAAAGCTACTTCGCGGATGCGCTCGGCGGCAAAAAACCGCTCGGGCTGTTCGGCCACCATATCGTCAGGGTAGAGCTTGGGGCCGCAGGGTAGTTGGGCCTCTAGGCGCGATAGCAAATCGCCGAGCCCGTCGCCGCGCAGGGCGGAGACGGGGATTGGGCTGGCGATGCCGAACTCGTCCGCGATGCTTTTTTGCAGGCCGTCTAGCTGGGTGGGTTGTACTAGGTCAATTTTGTTGAGCACGGCCAAGACTGGTACCCGCGTACGCTCTAAGAAGTGCTTGACTAATGCGCTGCGGTCTTTGGGGCGGGAGGCGTCAAACAGCAGCAAGACTAGGTCGGCTTGGCGCGCGGCTTGGTCGATTTGGTGGGCCATGGTCTCGTGCAGCTTGTAGGAGGACTCTAACAGGCCCGGCGTGTCTAGGAAAATCATCTGACTCTGTGGACGCGTGAGGATGCCGAGGATGCGGCTGCGAGTCGTCTGCGGTTTGGCGGTGACGATGGAGAGCCGCTGGCCCAAGAAGGCGTCGACCGGCCAAGGCTACGTAGCCAACGCGGGGTTGCTCAGAAGCGGAAGCTGGCGGACAACTGGTAGGTTGCTTCGAGTGCATCGTGCTGCAAATAGGCGAGGTCGAGGTCGAGGTTGCGGTGGGGGGTAAGCCCTAGCCCAAGGGACTGGCGGCCTTCCTCTAACCCGGCTCGCAAGGCGACATAATGGTGGCGGTATTCTAGGCCGGCGTTAAGCGGGACATCGGCGGTCGCCGTGTCGCCGCCGGAGCGAGTGGATAGGAGGGCGGTGGTCTGGCCCTCGGCGATGGGTATGGCGTACGCCACGCCCAAGAGCAGCGAGGGCTGGATGCGGTCGGTGCTGTCCGTATTCCAGACGATGGGCGTGGTGGTCACGTCGCGCACGTTCGCTGCCAGCGCGATCTGGTGGCTCAATTGGTAGCGCACGCCTAGGTCGAGACCAAAGCCGTAGGCGTTGATGGAGGCGACTTGGCGGTAAATGGCTTTGGCGCTTAACCCGAGGGATAAGCGCGCACCGAGCCGGCGACTGCCCGACAGATACAGGGCGTAATCCGCGCTTTGTTCGGTCGAAGCGATGCGAGGACGATTGTCAGTACTGGGAGACTGAAGGGGCTCCGGCAGTTCGGTAAAGTGGATGTCGTCAATGCCCATGCGCACCACGCTCAGGGCCATGCCGTGCAAAAGGCGACCTGGACGGGCGACGGCGACAAAGTCGCGCTGGATGAGGCCGGAGAAGTGTTCGGAGTGCGTCAGGTGAACTTGGCGACTGCTGAGGGCGGACAGGCCAGCCGCATTCCAATAGCCTGCGGTGGCGTCGTCCGCAAGGGCCACATAGGCACTGCCCAAGGCCGCAGAGCGGGCACCCGCACCCAAGCCGAGAAACTCACCGGCGTAGCGCGAGGCGGCGTGTACAGTCCCAGTCAGCAACAGGGCTAATGCAAGCGGAAGAAGACTCTTGAGCATGGGTTGTAAAAAGCTAGCGGAAGGGTGGCGGAGTGTCAAATCGGCTCGCTGCATCATATTCCGCCGGGATGAGCGATCTTCAGGCTATGAGGACGATTTGTAGATCCATGACGTTGGTACCTGTAGGACCTGTAATGACGAGGTCGTCCAACGCCGCGAAGAAGGGATAAGAGTCGTGGCGGTCGAGAAAGGCACGGGCGTCGAGACCTTGGGCGCGGGCGCGGCTCAAGGTCTGGCCGTCGGCTAGGGCACCGGCGGCATCGGTGGGACCGTCGGTGCCGTCGGTGCCACCGGAAAGCAGGGTGATGGTGGGCCAGCCGTCGAGCTGGAGGGATGCGGCTAAGGCTAATTCTTGGTTGCGCCCGCCCTTGCCGTCGCCGCGCAGGGTGACGGTCGTTTCGCCGCCAGCGATGAGACAGGCGGGCTGGGCGATGGGGCGGTCGGTCTCCGCAGTTTCTTGGGCGATGGAGACCAGTGCGGTGGCGGCATGGCGGGCCTCGCCCTGTAAGCGGCTGGTGAGGACGAGCACCTCGTAGCCGAGCGCCTTGGCTTTTTCTGCGGCCGCGTCGATGGCCAAGCGGCTGTTGCCAATGACCAAGCTCTCGGCGCGGGCAAAGCAAGGGTCCCCAGATTTGGGGGTTTCCGGTTGCTCGCCTCGGGTGCCAGTTTCGAGGTGCTGACGGATTGAGGCGGGGAGCTGGTGGCGTAGGTCGTAGTGATCGACGATCGCTAGGCAATCGCCAAAAGTCGTGGCGTCTGGGTGGGTTGGACCGGAGGCGATGGTGTCGAGGGGATCGCCGATGACGTCCGAGAGCATGAGGGAGACCACGCGGGCCGGTGCAGCTACCCGAGCGAGCAGCCCGCCTTTGATGGCCGAGAGGTGTTTGCGCAGGGCGTTGATTTCGTCGATGGTCGCGCCGCAGGCGAGCAGGA
Source organism: Candidatus Latescibacterota bacterium (assembly GCA_021295675.1). The sequence goes on from JAGWBY010000170.1 coordinate 6,022, forward strand.
GGCGGGTGGTTTCTTGCTTTTCGGCGAGGGTCAGGCCTTCGGCTGGGGCGGGTAGCAAGGCCGAGCCGCCGCCGGAAAACAAGCCGAGGACCAGTGCGTCGGGGTCCAAGTTTGCTAGCAATTCGAGCTGGCGACGCGCACCGGCGACACCGGCTTCGTCCGGGATCGGATGTCCGGCTTCAAAGGTCTCGACCCGCGCCAACGGCAGCGCGTGGCCGTACTTGGTGTTGATGGCCCCACAGTCAATGCGGTCGCCGAGGATTGCTTCGGCGGCCGCAGCCATGGCCGCAGTGGCCTTGCCAGCACCGACTAGGCGCAGACTGGAAATGGTATCGAGAGGGAAGCGGAGCGGGCCACAGCGCAACTCATCGCCTGTGACCGCGAGGGTTTGATGGACGCAATGGCCGGGATCGGCGGCAGCGACCCCGGCGTCAAAAATGGCGCGCGCATGGACGCGCCGCAAAGCAGCATCCACCGAAGCGGCCCTTAGAAGCGGCGCATGAGGCCTACTACTTTGCCGGCAATGCTGAACTCGTCGGCGTCGGGCGGGACGACGATGGGTTCAAACGCCTCGTTTTCAGGCAGGAGCCGAATGCCGTCGGGATCGGGAGCATAGCGCTTGACCGTGGCCTCTTCGCCGAGCAGCGCGACGACGATATCGCCGCGCTCGGCGCGATCTTGCTGGCGAGCGATGACGATGTCGCCGTCGAGAATCCCGGCGTTGCACATGCTCTCGCCGTGGATGCGCAGCGCGAAGACATCGCCCG
>JAGWBY010000170.1:6871-8977 GCA_021295675.1 Candidatus Latescibacterota bacterium
CGGAAAGGGAGGCGGGCTTGACGAAATCGACGAGTTCGATGCCCCGGGAGCGGCGCGCCCGACGGCGGATATAGCCTTTTTTCTCCAAAGTCTCCAAGGTGGTGCGCACGCCATTGGTGGAGTTGATGCCAAAGACGTCCATGATCTCGCGGATCGTGGGAGGGCCTCCGGAGCGAATTGCATCGGCGATGAAGTCGTAAATTGATTGTTGGCGCTCGGTTAGGGGCTTGGGCATGAGTGGAACTCCATAACTGGGGAGGAAAAGTGAAAGTAGAACTGAAAATATATATACTGCACATTAGTTCATTTGTCAAGGGGTAGCTCTTCGTCTAATTTGCCCTCTCCATTACTTGCTCGGAGAAATTTTCTGTTTTCGCGGGATGGGAACTAAACATGGAGTCCATAGTCGCCAGTGTGCGGCAAGTGCTACAGGAAGCGGGCTTGGAGGCCAATGCTAGCGTAGTCGTCGCTGCGTCGGGCGGCGTCGATTCGATTGTGCTGCTCGATGTGTTGGATGGCCTAGGATACCGGTTGCACGTGGCGCACTTGGACCACGCGCTGCGGCTGGATTCGGCGGACGATGGCCGCTTTGTCGCCGACGAGGCAAAGCGGCGCGGGCTATCCTACTCGGTAGAGCGGCGCGACGTGAAGACTTACGCCCAAACCGCGGGGCTGTCACTGGAGGAAGCAGGTCGGCGGCAGCGCTACGCCTTTCTCGACCAAGTTGCCGACCGAGTTGAGGCCGAGTTCATCGCCTTGGGGCACCACGCCGACGACCAAGCCGAGACCGTGATCTTGCGCCTGTTGCGCGGTAGCGGTACCACCGGCTTAGGAGGGATGGAGATAGTGCGCGAGGGCCGCTATCTGCGGCCGTTGCTGCGCGTGCGACGCGCTGAGATCGAAGAATACGCGCGCCAGCGGGGCTTGAGCTACCGAGAAGATCCCTCCAACCGCGACTGGCGATTTTTGCGCAATCGGGTACGAGGGGAACTAATGCCCTTGCTCAAGAGCTATAATTCTAACATCACCGAGGTTCTAAATCGCACGGCCGCGTTGCTCAAAGCCGAAGACAACCTACTCGCGGAGCTAACTCAAGAGGCTTTAGATACAGTGATTTGTGACCGTTGCAGCGACAAGGTGGCTCTTGATAGTCCTAGACTTCTCACTTATCATATAGCCATACAAAGGCGCGTGTTGCGCGCCGTGCTTCAGGGCCTTGCCGCCACAGAAGGCCCTTTTGATTTTGCCCGCGTCGAGCAAGTGCGGGGTTGGATTGGAGCCGGCGACCAGCGCTTGCGGGTGTTGGGTGCTGGGTTGAGGGGGCAGGGTTGCGGCATGCGCTATGTCTTGCGTCGCGGGCAGCGGTCGCCGGTCGTGCGCTGTTTTGAGATACCCGGCGAACTCGTGCTAAGAGAGCACAGCGTGAAAATCAGCGTTCAAATCGTCTCCCCGCAGCACTTCGACAAAGCCCAGCTAGGAGGCGCGCAGGTGGCTTTAGACGCGGACCGACTCGGTGCGCGGGTGCAAGTGCGCAGCCTGCGGACGGGCGATCGCTTCCAGCCGCTGGGCATGGAAGGGCATAAAAAGCTGAGCGACTTTCTCATTGACGCCAAGTGGCCGAAAATCTCGCGCGACGAAGTCCTGGTACTGGCCAGAGGAGAGGAAATAGCTTGGGTGGTGCCCTTGCGTTCTAGCCATGCCTTCAAAATAAAATCCACTACGCGCCGCATCGCCTTGTGTACATTGAGGCATTGGGACGGCGATTGACCCAGAGCATCTATCATGGAGGGACCAAAAAAGCAGGACCAAGAAGAGCGACCCACGCGCCTTAGGGACGACCGCGGGTTGGACCGCCAAGAGGGCGACGACGAAGACAGGCCGCGCCGCTGGCGCCGCCCTTCGCGGACCCAGGCGTTTTGGCTATTCTTCGTGTTGGTGATGATCTTCACCGTCAAGTTCTTAGGCAGCAAACCCTCCGATCCTCAGCTCGTCTCCTATAAGGAATACCGCCAATACTTGGAAGATGGCCGCATCGCCGAGGCCGTCATCGTCGGCGAGCGCGAGTTCGAAGGCGTCTTGCTCGACGGGACCCGTTTTATGGTCAAC
>JAGWBY010000030.1:0-5734 GCA_021295675.1 Candidatus Latescibacterota bacterium
AATCGACTCCACAGGCTCGATCGGCGGCGTCACAATTTCCACCTTGATCCAGCCAGCTCGCTTGGTCTGGAAGTTGAGACGCAATTGGCCGCCTTGGCAAACTCGCGGAATGGTAGTTACCCGTCCTTCCAGCGGCGCTTCCAAGGCCACCAGCCGATGGCGCTTCCATATAGCCCAGCGAAACTCGCCTTCAGGCAGCTCAGCCGGGCCGTGGTCGTGCCGACTGTAGCGGCAGTCGTACGGCAGGCCCCACTCCTCTCCATTGAGCGGCACTAGATTGGGAGCGGCGCGGATGCAACCATACCGCCCTTCGTCGCTTTCGAGGGTGATGATCGGCTTTCTTTCGGGCCGCACCCAATTCCACCCATCCCGACTCACCGCTAGCTGGACGTCTTGCTCTGAGTCGAGCCGGTGGTACACCGAAGGAAACATCAGATGCAGTAACATGGCGTGTATATATCGTCGGAGACGTGATCCTGCGGGTCGGCCACTAGGACGTAGCGCGGCGGGCCCCAAGCGCCGAACTTTTTCCCTCCGGTCTTGCGCACGGCCCGGCGACCGGTATAGCCGAATTTGTTCTCGTTGTGGAACATGCCGCGCAAATAGGCGACGTATTCTCCGGTTTCCGGTTCGTAGGCAGCGACATTCTGGGTGTCGAGCACGCTATTGCCGACGTTCACTAAGGGGGTGTCGAGCACAGTCCAGTGCAGCCCGTCGCCAGAGACCGCACCCTGTACCACATTGTCCCGGCGGACGCCGAACTGTTCCTCCACAACCTGCATGGTATTGATGGTGGGATCGTCCCCAGTACCAGTCTGGGCACCCAACTGGCGAAATTGCACCCAATCCATTTCCGCATCCACTACCCCGTTGCGGTAAAATACGGTTTTCGGGCCGATGGCCTTGTAGCGTTCCTCGGGATCGGCATGGGGATCGATGAATAGTGAGTTGAGCTCAAAATCGCTGTGCCGCGAAAGCAGATTATTGGCCCTAGTGCCACCGTACTCCACTAACCCCAAGTTCGGCCGTTCCCACTCAAAACCGTCCCGGCTCTCTGCATAGCCGTTGAAACGCGCCCCGCCTTCTTCCGCTCCCGAAGTCCAAAACCACATCCGGTAGAGCCCGTCGTCCAACAGGACGTACGGATACGCCATGCGGGCCTGTTCCCAAGGCTTTTCCGCGCGAAAGAATACCGGGGATCTGCGCCCCTGTTGCACTGCTAGCCGCACGCCCAGCGGCGGGTCCTTTAGCCAAGACTCGCCGTTTTCGTTGGCACAGGCTTGGCCGGTTGGTGCATCAGTATTCTTTCTCCTCTCGTACGTCGGCAGCCTAGCCCGCTACTTCTCTGAAAACGCGAATAAAATTGCCTCCCATAATCCCGTCGATCACCTCGGCTTGGTGCCCGCGCTGCTGCAAGCCCTCGACGATATTTTGGCTCTCGCCAATATCCTCCAACCCGACCGGCCGAGCGTTGACCTGATCGAGCAGGTCCGTACCAAAGCCGACGTGGGCAGAGCCGACCAGCGCAACTATGTAATCAATGTGATCCAGCAACATCTCCAGACTGGCTGTTTCACCCCCAGGCCCCAGCGGCATCGGACTAGGGCAGATCAGGCCCCCGGTAGCGGCCACTGCCCGAAGCTGATCGTCGTTCAAGTAGCGCACTGTGTCTCGCAGCGCCCGCGCATTGCCATGCGTGGCAATGACCGGCGCGCGGGCGACTTCCAGCGCTAGATGCGTGATATCGACGAGCATACCCAGCCGGTTCATCTCGCCAATGACCTGCCGACCAACCTCGGTCAGCCGACCCGGCGGATCGACCTCACTGTCGTAAAGTCGCATGGTCGGCCCGTCCCACACCTGCGTCGCCGTACCCAAGGCGTTGCGTCCTTCGTGTACCAAGCCGAGGTGCCGCAGCCCCAGCCGATAGAGCGTGCGCAACACGCTCAAGTCGCCCTTGAGTGCATCACCGCCCTCCAGGCCCAAAACAAAGGCGACTTTCCCGCTTTTGTGCGCCTCTTCGATGTGATCGGCAGTAGTGGCCAACACGGCGTATTCCCCAGCTTCGCCTTCGAGTTGACGATGCAGATAGTCGATAATCTGCAAGACCCCCTGCAGGGGATGCCGACTGCCGTGGGGACCGCCGATTTCCGCATCCGGCACCCAACAGGCGGTTAGCTGAGCCGCGACCCCACCGGCGCGCATCAGAGGCACATCGGTCAGTCCGCCCAAATCCTGGTGCAGCTTGCGCCCCGACTTGAAGGCCAGATCCAAGGTATGGCCGTGGGCGTCAATGATCGGCACCGTTAAGGAATTGTCCATTCTCAACCCTGTTTATCAGATCCCTGCACCGTCTGCGATTTCGTACAGGCTCGTCGCATTATCGGCGCGAAAGTGGCGTTGTTGCACGAAAAACGTTAACTCGTTAGAAAACAACAATTTACGAAATTTGACACCAAAACACTAACTTACTGTAAAACAACGACTTATAGATATTCATGCAACAATGCCACCCAGGATCGTAAAGATTATTGCCCTTCACAGTTTCTCTCCATAGATTGGCCAGTGATATAGGATTTGGTAATGTCGATGATGAGTTCCACGTCGTGGCGCGCCTCAGTGATCGGTGTGCGGCACTCCACCCCCTCGGTGATACAGGCATGGAAGTGGCGCAATTCTGCGGAGAAGGCGCTCTCCCAGGGAATGGCCGGCTCTTTGCGATAGCTAGTGCCGTGCTCGTCAATGCCTTGGATAGTCAGGGTAGAGAGCACGCGGCGCGAAAAACCGGTCGGATAGGTGAGCAGCACGCGCTTATCGTCGCCGTAGATTTCCAGAGTCTCGCGAAAATCCCACAGCTTTTCCAAGTCAACCCGGCTGATGACACAGCGCGCGCCATTGGCGTATTCGAGCACCGAAGTAATCGCGCGGTTGTTCTTCCAGATTTCCGTGCTAATCACGGCGCGAGGCGAGCCCACCATCGTGCGCAAGCTATAGAGGTCGTGGATCAGGCCATAGGTGATGCCGCAGACCGGCTCAGCCCGCTCGAAAAGGTCGCCAAAAGCCTGGCACAGTGTCTCCCTATACGCGCACTGGCGTTGGGCGGCGATTGCGGGACGCTGTGAACCCGCGTATTGCACGTTGAAATGTGCGTAGGCATGTATATAAATCCCATAAAAACAACTTCGACAAAGGGCCAGAAGGCTGGTGTTCGTACGACTACCACGCCAGCATGGTGGCCGACGGTAGCAATAGACCGCGCAGGGCGGTGTGGACGGTTCCATCTGCTGCGCTACCACGGGGTCCTGGCCCCCCGGGCTCGGGACCGCACTCGCATCGTGCCCGCCAAACCAGGGGATCGACGCCTGAGGACCGCGATGAGAGCCCCCCCCTGCGCCCATCGCCTGGGCTGGGCGGCCCTGCTGGCCGCGTGTTTGCCGCCGACCTCAGCGAATGCCCGGCCTGTGGCGGGCGCCTGAGGATCCTCACCGCCCTCACCGATCCGGTCTCGGTCCGGACCTATCTGGAGGACGAAGGGCTGCCGCCGGTGCCCCGCCGAGGGCCCCACCTGAGCCCCGGTTCGAGTTCGCCGCCTGACCTGCCTTCTCGACCCGTCCCGGTCGCCGGGCGTACGGCTGGGTGTGCCCCTCAACGGTCCCTCAGGCCCCGGATTGATCCGGATACGGGCCGACAGGCAAACCAAACGGTACTGCACGCTCGGTCAAACGAGCTGCAAAACGATCAGCAGCAGGCTTGCCCTGCCCCTTGCGGGGCGTTCGGCACCTTGGCAAAAGAAATAAAAAGGGGCCTCATTCTTCCTATACTTTGGTCGGCATCGATAAACTTCAGTCGGCCCGCCGCCAGCGGAGAACGGGTTCGGCATCGACAACACCCGAGCGCCGAGCGGCCGTCCTAGCGCGCTCGAAGAGTTCTTGCGCAGGAGAAACACTCAGAATGCCGAGTAGCGCAATCAACGCCAAATGTCACACTGCTAGCCGAAGCAAGAGTCACCTCCATAATTGGGACTTGAGCCTTGCCCACGTCTCCGGAGTAACTGAGCTCGGCACCGCAACTCTTACGCCCACGTCACCATCCACCAACGCCCAGGCACGATTGCGAGGAATCTCCTTACCCAGAGCGAGGCGAAAGCCATTGCGGAAGTTGAAGCCGCGACCACGCGCTCCATCATCACGCGGATCCTCTTGCGCTGCCCAATAAAAAGCAGGATCGAAGTTCATAAAGGGTCCGGTATGCACAAGACCTGCACCAGGAAGGTCTTCCAGGTTTACACACCCAAAACGGGTGCCACCATCCGGAGCCGGAGCATCTCCGGGCTCGCAGTTCTTGAGGTTACCCAACGTGACATAGAACAGATGGCCCAATTCCGAGGCCGCGTTGCCGTCGGCATCGACCCATCCTCCGCCTGGCCCGGTGTTGGCATATCCACCGTCTGTCAACCCTTCCACACCAAAGTTGAGATCGTACTCCACGGTATTGATCGGTAGGTCGTTGGGAAGGCGCCAACTGGAGACTCCGAGGTAGCTGGAAGCGTTCATGGCATCCACCCACTCATGGGCAGTTTCCCAGTTCATACCGCCGTTGCTTGCATTAATACCCGAAACGCCAAAGTTATTGCTCTTTGCCAGGTTGGCATCTTTCAACCAGGTAACGTCAAGATCCGTATCGTAATAGGCTTCCACGGACCTGTTGATGCCATCCAGGTCGCGCCCCAACAGGTCCGCTTCGGCGGAAGGCATGGAAATAGCAGTGCTAAGGCCCGTGCAGAGCATGGCGGTCAATATAATATGTGTTAGTTGTCGCATTGGGAAAGTCTCCATTGTTATTTTTTAAGTGCGCGTCATGATTTCTTAGAAGCCGTCTGAAAACCCTTACTGTAGCCGCTATTTGAACAGGCGTACTCATCAGGCCATATTCAGGTTTCACGACAAAATCTGAACAGAAAGGCTTGTATGATGGGTACGCCTAGTATGCAATATGCCACCGATCTAACCGATGGACAATGGCAGCGGATCGAACCGTTGCTGCCGGCCCCGCGCTGGCGGCTTGACGGTCCGGATCGGCCGCCGCGGTGAAGTTCCCCCGAAGTCCAAAACCACATCCGGTAGAACCCGTCGTCCAACAGGACGTAAGGATACGCCATTCGGGCCTGTTCCCAAGGCTTTTCCGCGCGGAAGAATACCGGAGACCTGCGCACCTGTTGCACTGCTAGCCGCACGCCCAGCGGCGGGTCCTTTAGCCAAGACTCGCCGTTTTCGTTGGCACAGGCTTGGCCGTTGGTGCATCAGTATTCTTCCTCCTCTCGTACTCCGGCAGCTTAGCCAACTACTTCTCTGAAAACGCGAATAAAATTGCCGCCCATAATCTCGTCGATCGCCTCGGCCTGATGCCCGCGCTGCTGCAAGCCCTCGACGATATTTTGGCTCTCGCCAATATCCTCCAACCCGACCGGCCGAGCGTTGAGCTGGTCGAGCAGGTCCGTACCAAAACCGACGTGGGCAGAGCCGACCAGCGCAACTATGTAATCAACGTGATCCAGCAACATCTCCAGACTAGCTGTTTCACCCCCAGGCCCCAATGGCATCGGACTAGGGCAAATCAGACCCCCGGTGGCGGCCACTGCCCGGAGCTGGTCGTCGCTCAAGTAGCGCACTGTGTCTCGCAGCGCCCGCGCATTGCCATGCGTGGCAATGACCGGCGCGCGGGCGACTTCCAGCGC
>JAGWBY010000030.1:5810-7076 GCA_021295675.1 Candidatus Latescibacterota bacterium
CGACCTCGCTGTCGTAAAGTCGCATGGTCGGCCCGCTCCACACCTGCGTCGCCGTGCCCAAGGCATTGCGTCCTTCGTGTACCAAGCCGAGGTGCCGCAGTCCCAGGCGATAGAGCGTGCGCAATACGCTCAAGTCGCCCTTGAGCGCATCGCCGCCCTCCAAGCCCAAAACAAAGGCAATTTTCCCGCTCTTATGAGCCTCTTCGATGTGATCGGCAGTAGTAGCCAACACTGCGTATTCCCCGGCTTCGCCTTCGAGTTGGCGATGCAGATAGTCGATGATCCGCAAGACCTCCTGCAGGGGATGCCGACTGCCGTGGGGACCAAGCGGTTAGCTGAGCCGCGACCCCACCGACGCGCATCAGAGGCACATCGGTCAGTCCGCCCAAACCTTGATGCAGCTTGCGCCTCGACTTGAAGGCCAGATCCAAGGTATGGCCGTGGGCATCAATGATCGGTGCCGCTAAGGAATTGTCTGTCATCGACCCTCCGCAGCCTTCCGGCGCGTTGCCTGTCGGCGCGTTTCGCCCGCTGCCGTGAGTTTGCCTTCCCCATCGTAGTGGCCGTCCTCGTGCCCGGCGACTAGGGGACCGTACAAATCGGGCCGACGCGCAACAAAGCGCGACCGTCCTTGAGTGTTATCCTGTTTCGGCAAGTGTACGTATTGCACGCTGACGCATTCGGTTTCGTACTTCTCCAAGTGCAATTCCCCGCTGGGGCTGATGATTACCGCGCTCCAAGTGTTGGCGATGACAATCCAGCACTGATTGTCCCGAGCCCGCCAGCGCATTTTCTCAGTGTTGTCCGGCCCGCCGCTGCCGTCCATGGGAATGAAAATGACCTGCGCCCCTTGGACCCCCAGCACCGCGCAATTGTCCACAGTGCGGTCGCTACACAGCAGAAAGCCCAACCGGCCCAAGGGCGTGTCGAACGGCTGCAGCGCACGCCCTGGCGTGATGGCGTACTCTCCCGCGGTGGTAATTTTGCGGTAATGGGCAATCACCTCGCCTTGCGGATCGAGCATGACACAGGCGTTGAACAGGGTCTGCTCCTCCCGTTCCAGCAAGCCGAATATCAGATAAATCCCCAATTCTTTGCACAACTCGCCCGCCCGTTGGATATACGATCCATCCGGCACGGTCTGGGCAATTTCCAGCATGTCCGCCAATTGGGATGTGGGGTCTGCGTTAAACACATAACCATCCAGCACGGACTCGGGCGCGACAATCACTTGGGCGCGACGCCCGGCCGCCTCCCGGACATAGG
>JAGWBY010000030.1:7115-7853 GCA_021295675.1 Candidatus Latescibacterota bacterium
CATGCTCTGTCTCCTATCAAAGGGTAACGGCGAAAAGCTGGGCGCGCGCCATGCGAAATCGCAAATGGATCTTCTGGCCTCTCAGCGCCGACAGATCCGACTTGCCCCGCCAGCTCACCACGGCCTCCAACTCGTCCCCAGCCATCCGGTCGCAGTCGGCAAAACTGAATCCTGCTAGGGCGGGGACCAGCGCCGCGCCCGTTCGATTGGGCAAACTACCATCGACGATTTCCACTTCGACAAAGGCACCTGGCAGCAAGGTCTTGAAGTTGATCTTGAGTTGCTGGCCAGCGCATAGCTGTTCGCTCAGGGCAAATTCCGCCCAATCGTCCGTTTCCCAAGCCACCAGCCGATCGCGCTGCCACGTGGCCCAGATGTACTCGTGCGGATGGTCAGAAGAGCGGTTGTGCGGGTGCGGACAGGCCAGGGTCAGCACGCCCCAGCGGTCTTGATCCAACTCCACCAGTTCTGGCGTCGGGTAGAGGCTGCCATAGCGCTCGCTCACCGGAATAATCGGCTTGCGTTCCGGCCGGTACCAGAGCTGGCCGTCGTAACTGGTCGCCAAATACACATCGACCAGATCGCTGGCCCGGCGATAGGGACTGAAGAACATGAGGTGCGGCCCGTGTGGATGGCGACAATAGCCCGGCGCATAGATGTCCCAATCGGGCGGATCGTCTGGTTCAGCCGTGAGCACCATGAGGTGGTTGTCCCACGGCCCGCGAAAAGTATCGGCTT
>JAGWBY010000030.1:7875-34942 GCA_021295675.1 Candidatus Latescibacterota bacterium
TAAATGACGTATTTGCCGCTATCGGCATCGTAGGTGAGAATATTCTGCGTATCGAGCAAAAAGGGCGGTGCCATGATCGGCTCGGGCAGGTGAGTCCAGCTATAGCCGTCGGCCGACACCCCAGCGGTAACCACCACCTGCGAGGTTATGTTGGCACCGATTTCACCGGCGTCTCCGGCCGCCTCGCGCTTGGCCCGCAATTCCAGCACTTCCGCCCGACTAACTGGCTGGCCGTCCACCTCAAACTTGGCGGTAATACCGATGGCCTTATAGCGCTCCTCGTCGCTGCCATTGGGATCGCGCATGACGTTCATGTACCCATAGGACGAACCCACTTTGTTATCCTTGGAACCATCGTATTCGACCCGCCCCAACTCGGGCCGCTCCCAGTGAAAACCGTCGCCACTCTCGGCGTAGCACCACAGTCCGGGCACTTTGCCCGGCACGTGGCCGGCCTTCACCCAGGGATCTTCGGGGTCGGCAAAGCAGCAGTACCACAGGCGGTAGCGGTCGCCTTCTTTTACTAAACTTGGGTAGTGGATATTGCCGGCTTCCCAGCGCTTTTGGCGCGCCATGACCGGATCAGAGCACTCGGCTTGCTGCACGGCCAAGCGGATGCCGGTGGGCAAATCCTGGGGGAAATACAGTCCTTCGTCGTCGTGGCTGACGTAGCCGGGCCAGATACCGTGCCAATCGAGTGCTGGTAGGGTTTTAGCCTGTAACTCGTCCATTTGTCTTTTCTCCTCATCCTCGTTAAACGCGAGAGTTGTCCCCAGTTCGAAAGGCATACAGGCTCGTAGCATTGTCGACGCGAAAGTGCAAGCGAATCTTCCGGCCGACAAAAGGCGTCAGATCGCGCCGCTCTTTGCCCCACGTGATCTCGCAATCCGTCTCGTCTCCCCGTGCCAACCCATTGCACGAGTCAAAGTCAAACCCCTCCGGCACAGAGGCCTCCGCAATGACGCGCACCTGCAAATGCCCGAACAAACAGGTGGCATTGACCCCGAGCCTAGGACCGATGACTTCAATGGGTTCGCCGCAACGCAGCGCCACAAAGCGATCCTTGCGCAGGGTCACTAGCCCAATCGAACTGGTGGAATTGCCCTCGGTACCGTGGGCCTGGGGACGGCCCGAATACCACATGTACAGCGTATCCCCCACAAGAGCGGGAGGATTGGACGACAGAGAAGACCAGGCCCCGTCCCAAGTGCCCGGCGAGCCAACCGGCAAAAATTCCTCGCGACGACCCACCCGCTGCCAGTGGTCCAGATGCCGCGCCGTAGCCAGTTGCACCGGGCCTAGCTCCGTGGCCGAGTGCAGCATGCCGATGAAACCAATGTACTGGCTGCCATAGACAAAGGGCGTCATCACGTATAGCTGGTCCCTCGGATCGTCGAAATCGTCCGGTTTGACAATGGTTTTCAGCGGCGTCCAGTGGATAAAATCCTCGCTACTAGACAGGGCAATGACGCGGCGATACTGCTTCCACTCGAGTACAAAGTGGTCCATCAAAGTTTCATAACGGCGCGAAGTAGCTAGGTAGCGCCGCTGCATGGGATCGTACACCAACGCGCCGGCATCGCCAGAGCGCGGCACGTAATTGCGGTCGTCCAACCGCCAGTGAATGCCGTCTGGCGAGAAGGCCGCGTACATGCCGTGGTGGTCGCGTATTTTGTCGAAGAGCACTTTGCGCATAGCATTGCGCGCTTGGCGGTCCATAGTGGGCGTTTCCTGCGGAGCATCCGCAGTGGGGCGCTGCTGGTACATACCCATCTTATACCGTTTGGACGGATCTTGCTCCTGCGGGTCTTTGACCACGCCCCACGGATCTAGGCCGTAGTGAACACCCGGCGGCGGATAGACGATGTTGTTGGCACTGGACCCTTCGCAGGCCACGATCCCCAGCTCCGGCTTTTCCCACGCAATGCCGTCTTTTGAGGTCGCGTAACACATAAAGTGCCCTTGGCCGGTGCGCTCGTACAGGTACATCTTGAAGCAGTTTTCGTCGTCGTCGTAGAGCACCGAGCCCCACAGTTGCACGGCGTTCCCCTCCCAAGGCCGATCGGGTTTTAATCCCGGCTCCGTCCGCACGCGCTCGGGCCGCTGCACCTTGCGCACAAAGCCGGGATGATCTTGTACTTCCACGTCGTCGAGAAATAGGTGCAACCCAGGGTCGTATAGATTATTGCCGTTCACAGTTTTTCTCCACGGATTGGCCGGTGATATAGGATTGGGTGATATCGATGATCAGTTCCACGTCGTGGCGCGCCTCAGTGATCGGCGTGCGACACTCCACTCCCTCGGTAATACAGGCGTGGAAGTGACGCAATTCCGCAGTGAAGGCGCTCTCCCAGGGAATGGCCGGCTCTTTGCGGTAACTAGTGCCGTGTTCGTCAATGCCCTGGATAGTCAGAGTGGAGAGTACCCGGCGCGAAAAACCGGTCGGATAGGTGAGAAGCACGCGCTTATCGTCGCCGTAGATTTCCAGGGTCTCGCGAAAATCCCACAGCTTTTCCAAGTCAACCCGGCTGATGACACAGCGCGCGCCATTGGCGTACTCCAGCACTGAGGTAATCGAGCGGTTGTTCTTCCAGATTTCAGTGCTAATCACGGCGCGAGGCGAGCCCACCATCGTGCGCAAGCTGTAGAGGTCGTGGATCAGGCCGTAGGTGATGCCGCAGACCGGCTCAGCTCGTTCAAAAAGGTCGCCAAAAGCCTGGCGCAGTGTGTCCTTATAGGCGCGCTGGCGTTGGGCGGCAATTGCGGGGCGCTGTGAACCCGCATATTGCACGTTGAAGTGGTCGAGGTGGAGATAGTTACTCGGGTGCAGGTGATTGATCTGGATAAAGCTGTAATCCAAACCCTCCACCTCTCTTTTGGCCAGCGCAAAGGCCGGATCGTACGCCTTCATGTAGGCGGCCTGGCCCACGGTGCCGGCTTTGTGCATGGCCGCAATCATGGCGTCGGCTTCCTGTAGGGACGCGCAGATGGGCTTTTCGATGAGAACGTGTTTGCCAGCGGCAAAAGCAGCAATTGCCGCGTCGCTTTTGGGATCGGCATGACAGAGGAGAACTGCGTCGATATCAGCGCTCAGCAGGTCGTCGAGGGTGCTGACGTGCCGGGGGATAGCAAAGCGCTTGGCGACATAGGCCGCCTGATCGGGAGACAGGTCGCAGACAATGGGAACGGCAAATTCCTCGTCGAGTGCCAACAGATTGGGTAGGTGCTGGACCTGGGCTATGGCACCACAACCCAAAACACCAATGCGCACGCGGGCCATAAACGAACTCCTGTTGATAATCTCCGGCTGCCAAGGAGCGTTTTCCCTTGAAGTCCAGAGCCGTATTTGGTTACCTTTGCCCCTACGTCCGACAGATTCGGAATCAATATAAGTCGCCAGCCAGTGAGATCACAGGAAAACGAGATGATGACTCCCGAACAGCGCTATTTTTTTGATTTAACCGGCTATCTCCATTTGCACGGCGTGCTGAGTGAGAGCGAACTCCGCCCCGCCCAAGACGCGGCCCAGCGCTTACCAGAAGACTTTCGCATTGACCTCAACCGCGAGCACTTCAACTGGTATCTCTACGCCTTCGCCTTTGACAAAGCCCTCGAACGGCTGACGATGCATCCCCAAACCTGGCCCATCCTGCTCGAACTGACCGGCGGCAAACCCCGGCTAGGCGGCGGCAATATGATGGTCGATGTCCACGGCAAGCCCTTTCATCCCCTGCATTCGGGACGCGAATCAGCCCTGCGCAAGGGCCAGCCGGGCTGGCGCCGCAGTTTTGTCAAGGACGGCAAAATATACAACAACGACTTGGTGTTTTTCTTTTATCTGACCGACGTTTTCCCCGGCGACGGCGGGCTCATTGTCGTACCCGGCTCGCACAAGGCCAATTTCCTGCGTGAACATCACTACTTCTATCCAGAAAGCTACACCGCCGACGGAGGGTACAACGACGATTATTTCAGCACTGAAGTGCCCGAAGGAGTGACCAATTTTACGCCCAGAGCCGGCGACGTGGTCATCATGTCCGAACACCTCACCCACGGCGCGCTCTCCTGGGAGCCCAAAGACCGTGACCGCCGCTTTCTCACCCTGCGCTACGGCGTGCAGCACATCGGCCCCTCCGACCCCTTTCCCGACGGCGTCAAGGCCCAATTGTCGCCAGAAACCTTGGAGTTGATCGCCGTGCGCGACTTCAAGGACCGCAAGGAAATCACCACGCGCGATACAGTAGAGTTGACCCTATGAACGGACCACTACGCCTGCATTCCCGCCAAATCGTTGCACAAAGAGGTGCGGCATGACTCCCGAGCAGCGCTACTTCTTCGACCTAACCGGCTACCTCCACCTCAAAGGCGTTCTGCAAGAAGCGGAATTAAAAGCAGCCCAAGACGCGGCCCAGCGCTACATTGACACGCCACCGGAGGAGGTCCCCGCCGGCCTCGAAATCAATCTCGAGCGCGAGCATTTCAACTGGTATATCAATGCCTTTGCCTTTGACAAGGCCCTCGAAGCACTGACCCTCAAGGAGTTGACTGACGATCGGCCGCGCCTGACTAGCGGCAATCTGATGGTCGATGTCCACGGCAAGCCCTTCCATCCCCTACACGGTGGCGTCCCCGGGGCACCGGCCCGCAATCCAGAGCAGGGACGCTACAGCACAATCGGCGGCAAAGTCCAGTGCAATGACCTAGTCTTCTTCTTCTACCTGACCGACGTCTATCCCGGCGACGGCGGACTTATCATTCTCCCCTGCAGCCACAAGAGCCACTTCGACTATCCGCGGTCGCTTTTCTATCCCGATAGCTATACGGCAGATGGATACAACGACGAGTACTTCAGCACCGAAGTGCCCGAGGGAGTGCTCAATGTAACGCCCAAGGCCGGCGATGTGGTCATCATCTCCGAATTAGTCACCCACGGCGCGCTCTCTTGGGTGCCCAAAGACCGGGACCGCCGCTTTCTCACCCTGCGCTACATGCAGCAGCACGAAAGCGTGCGCGGCGGTCTAGACCGTTTCTCCCCGGAGGTCAAAGCTCGACTTTCGCCGGAGACCTTGGAACTAGCCGCACCCGCCTCCTTTACCCACCTCAAGGAAATCGTCGAACAAGAAGTCGTCACGCTGAGCTGAGCACTCAGTCGATCTCTTCCAGAGCAATGGCCCGAGTCCAACTAGCCGTGACCCGCTGCATCTTGAGCGGCAGGGCGATGAAAAAGACGCGGTCCTTTGTCAGTTGATCCAGTCCCAAGAGGGCGTCCACCATGGGAATGCCCTCTTGCAGCAGCCGGCGCTCGGCATCAATGTGGGCGTTGGGCACAGTGGATGGACCGTAGTACAAATTGCCGCCCGAGGCCAGCAACTTGATCCGCGTTTCAATGAAAAAATCCAGCACTTCGGCTTCAAAGTAGGGTAACTCGCCGCTGTGTTCGGGATTGGTGCGCACCAGCACAATATCGCCGCTTTTCACTCCTGCTTGGCGAAATTCGTCGGCCCTGATTCCCTCTCCTATCCCCTTGTGCGACAGATCGCAGACCACGGCCTCGCCAATGTAGGATGCCAACGGCATGCCGGCCATGTCCGGCCCTTCATCGAGGTATTTGTAGGCCCCCTCGCAGTGCGTGCCATTGTGCGTCTGACTCTGAATGAAGTGCATCCGGGCCCCATAGGCCATAAACTCCTGTACCTCCACCGAGCGGCCGAAAAAGGGCTCGCCGTGCAGGTAGTGCCCGTCGATTTTCTTTTCTCCGGGAACCATCTCGTGCGATAGGTCGACAATGCGGTACTTACTCAGATCAATCATTTTTTTTCTCAACAGAAGTGAATGGGATACAGTTTGAGAATGTTTATTATACTTCCATGGCTTCGTCCGATAGTTTTTCGGCCAGCTCAGTTGACGGAATAATATCGACCACGTCCATCATCTCTCTGGTTAATGGACTTTTTAGAAAACCTCTCAAATTGTCTGTCAAGTTATCCATCAGTATAACAGAGTCCGAGGAAGCCGTGCTAGTCGTTACGAGCCAAAACTGAAACTCATTCTCTGGTAAAAACTCTTTTACCTCGTCCTGCGAACAAGACAGGCGACACAGAACCAACATCGACCCGTAAAGTTTAAGCCGATGCTCTCTAAGAACTTTATCATAAAGCAAGTCAACTTGGTCGTCGTCGCTGAGGTAATCATATTTTTCTTTGAAATCGACTATCGTGTGCTCTAAGTCGGTTTCCTCTATAAAAACGACGCTTTGTTTATCCTTACTGACCGTTACATAGTCGCAGCACTCGCACATCCCAAGTCCGGCGGCGCTGCGCATGTTGGACTCTTTTGCTGTACTGTCCATCCGATACGCTTTGAAGACGCCGCCGGCAGACTCTATTGGCTCGGCGAATTGGGATAAGGGCATTCTACAGCCCTTTGATGTAGAGGTCAGAGAAGGGCTTAGTCAACGACTGTTTGATTTCTGCCATCACTGCGTCCATGTCGTCGTTCCATTCGGCATCCGGCGGGAACTTATTTAACCTGACTAGTTCCCGTTCCTTCGGTTTTTCCTTTATATGCACCTCAAGCCACTTGAGAATCGTCATGCTATGGGTAGAGACCAACACATTGACCCCTTGACGAGCCAGTTCAAAGAGGAACTTCGCCATCTCAACTTGCCAAGCCGGATGGAGATTCGATTCGGGTTCATCAATAAAAAGGAAAGAGCCTCGGTCTAAGGCACCTCGCTCAATCAGCAGGGCCAGAATTCCCATATTTACAACCCCCGCCGACGTGAGAGAAAGCGCAATCGACTTGCCTTTTTCGTGGAATTCAAGATCACCCGCTTCATTCAGCGAAATCTGTCCGCCAATCGCATTATGCAGACCTTCATGAATTCCGGTGAAAGGATGCTCTATACGCCTCCTTCTGAGGACAACGGCCATGTCGTAGAAGTACTCTGGAACTCCGTTCAAAGAACCCTCGAAAAGGGAACTCGGGTCAATCTTAATCGATTCCAGAACACTCTTTAGTTTCCAATAAAGCGGAGACTCTAAATAGAAAGTCTCAGGGAATGTATTCTGAACGATTTGTGAATCAGGAATGAATGCGAAAGACCCTTTTTCTAACTGTAATTCCCCTACTCTTTGAACGTTGAAGTACAAGGGAGATTCGCCGTCTCCTCGGAAGTTTAAAAGATCAGACTCTTGAAAATTTCCGTGTATGTTACGATAACATCTGAGCTGCCATCCCTTAACAATTGCCTTTGCCACATCCTTGAAAAGCTCTTCCAAAATGTCTATGGAAGTTTCAAGGTTACCATGAATCGCAGATGGCTTAGTAAGGGTTTGGAAATGGCCCCTTATTCCTTGGATTTCAGCCATCAATTCGGGATGGACCGCCCTAAGCCGATCAAATTCGTTTTGGATCGGATGACTTGGGAACGTCTCCCGTAGGATAGAGTCAATCTTTTGGAGTCCCTTTCTGATTGAGGACAAGGGACTTTCTTCTACCACTATACCACCGCTTTGCTCGAAAAGTTGCAGATTCGATTCTATGGTGCTGGACACCTTAGCAAAAAATGTTCGCACATGATCCTTGTTCCTCGAACTAAGAATCGAATACAACATCTTCGCCACAAAAGTCTTGCCCGTGTTGTTCGGCCCGGCGAATACCGTGAACCGGCCAACTTGGATAGTTGCCTCGTCGATTGGCCCAAAATTTTTAATTTTTAACTCAAGGTCCATAAGCCCCTTCCTTGAGATTCTCCATAGGTATTCCCAAGTGGCAACTAAAGACTTGGGCGATATCGTACCTCAGCGGCTACTGACCCGATAGAATATCGTCGATATTGGCATTTCTCGCATCGGATCAGTACGCCACCACCGTGCGCTACTCGTAAACCTTCTCCCCCGTCTTGTGCTCCTCAATCCAATCCCAATCCACCTCCACGCCCAACCCCGGCCCTTCTGGCACTTCCACACAGCCGTTCTCATCCACTGAATCCAACTCGTCGAGCCAGCGCCTCTCGCTGTAAACCGCCGGCTTGGTATCGTTGACCAGAGGGTGTACCAAGCCCAACTCGTAATAGTTGGCATTGCGCAAGGTCGCCATGATGTGGCGGTGCGCCAGACTGCCGCCGTGCAACTCCACGTCCAGCCCGTGCGACTCGGCCATAGCGGCAATCTTCATCACCCCAGTGATGCCGCCATCGACGCTGCTATTGGCGCGCACGAAGTCAGTGGCACCGGCAGTAATCGTATCGGCCTTGGCCTCCAACCCGCGCACGTGTTCGCCCATCAGCATCGGCGTCTTGATTAGCTCGCGCAGCTTGACGTGAGCAAAGCGCGAAAACCCGCCGCCCCTAAACGGATCTTCATACCACATATAGCGCGCCTCGTCGCAGGCGCGACCCACCTTGAGCACATCCTCAAACGTGGGAAAACACCCAGCCGGATCAAGCAACAAATCCATATCGTCGCCCACTGCTGCGCGAATGGCTAACACCGCCGCCACCTCGCGGTCAATCGGCCCGTTGACCCAGCCGTGGATCTTAAACGCCGGATAGCCGTATTGCTCCTTGCAGCGCAACGCGAATTGCGCGAAGTCATCCGGCGTCGTCAAACCGCCGTTTTCGTCGCCGTGGTAGGTCGAGGCGTAGGCCGGCAATTTCTTGCGCCAGCCCCCGCCCAAAAGCTCGTAGATCGGCGCGTCGTAGAGTTTGCCAGCAAAATCCCATAGCGCGGTGTCCACCGCGCCCGGCGGCGTGCCATCTTGGCCGCGCCGCGAACGCTTGAGATCGTGCCAGATGATCTCGCGGTCCAGGGGGTTGCGACCGAGCAAGTACTGCGCTGTGCGACCGTCGATGCCGCCGGGCGCGATGCCGCTGACCCCGGCGCTGGTCTCGATAGTCAGGATGCCGCCGCTCTGAGACAGGCGGCCCCCTTTTCTATAGACCGTGTCAAAGCCTAATTGCTCCTCTAGTTCCATATCGACGATCTCGTAGTTGAAATGCGTCGTAGTGATGCGGGTGATCTCGATATTTCGTGCCATCATTAGCTCCTCTATTTTTGTGAGATTTCGTTTTCGTCCGCCGCCAGTGGTCCCACCGCCCCCAAACGCAGCGCGGGATAAAGCGTTTCAAAAAGCGGCGTGTCGCCAGTATCGCGGGCATAGCGCCAATAGAGCCGCGTCATTTTTTTAACCTGCTCGTTATAGGCGGGATCCTGCGCCAGATTCTTCATTTCATAAGGGTCTTCGTCTAGCTGGTATAACTCGTCAAAATCAAAGCCGTTAAACACAAACTTCCACGGACCGTCCCACACTACCCGCTGCGTCAGCCGGTGGCGATTGCCAAAGTATTCGGCATAACCTCGAGTCCATTCGTCGGCCACATTCGCCGGCTCGCGCAGGCCCCATCAACAGGCTCGCAATCGGCCAGTTCCAACAACGTGGGACACAGATCGTGCAAGCCAACTCGACCTTGGCAAACAGCGCCCCTCGCAATCCTAGGCCCATGCACAATAAGCGGCACCTGATACACTTCTTCAAAAGCGGAAATATCCTTAAAGAACAGACCGTGCGCTCCCAACAAATCCCCGTGATCAGCGCACATTACAACGATCGTATCGTCGAGTTTGCCCATCCCTTCGAGAAAGTCAATCACCCGCCCGAACTGGGCATCTATTTCGCTAATCGACGCAAAATAACACGCCCGCGCTGTACGCTTCTGCTCCTCATTGAGCTGACGCCAAATGCCCTGCGCCCGCCGATAAAGCCCCGGCCGATCCGCCAATTCATCATCGGCATTGGGCGGCGGCGGCAGCTCTTGCTCTGCATAGCGGTCGTAGAATTCACGGCTGGCGATAAAGGGATCGTGCGGCTCCTCAAAGCTGACAAAAGCACACCACGGATCGTCGCTTTGTACCACTTCCTCCAGATAGCGCAGCGCCAGCGTCGTCGTCAGCCCCATGCTGCGCTCTTCCGCCGGCCGGTCAGTCACCCCGTAGAACAGATGGGGCCCATAGCCGTGCGGCGCTTCAAGATAATGCGCCGGATCGCACTCCGGCCGCAGCGGCTTACCTTCCAGCACTTCGGCGACCAACCCATTGAAAAGCGCCCCACCCCGAACCCCGTTGACCTGCCAGCCAAAGCGATCCAGCGCATTATCGCGCTCGACGTGCCACTTGCCGAAATACCCCGTGCGATAGCCAGCATCTACCATGCGCTCGGCCCAATGCACCTTATCGGTGCGCAGCGCATGTAAATCCGGCACTTTGGGATAGAGCACCTCCAGCACCCCGTGGTTGTGCGGCATCAACCCGGTCATCAGACTCGCCCGGGTCGGCGAGCAGAGTAAAACGCACACCCTCCCCAGCCAGCCGGTCCAAATGCGGAGTTTGACAGACGTGATCGGAATCGAGCACGCGGGCCTGCATCTGGTCGGCCATTAGAAAGAGAATATTGGGTCTATTACTCATCGTTATTTGTTCCTGAACATTGGTCGGCAATCTCGGTTTAGGGATTTAATAAAGGTTTCTAAGCGTCAATCCGCGTCTTCTTACTCCTGTGGACGCTTGGCTCGGCACACTATTGGTCGCGCAAAATGGCGAGCGGTTCGAGGGATAGTCGGAGGTCTTAATATGCAAACCTAATCTAGGCTGTAGTGCCGCTTAGAAAGCATCAACGACCTCTATCTTTGAATATGTTTAAGGCCCCTTGAACTGCTTTAAGGCATTTACAGAGGACGGTGCTGGCTAGACTCGCAAAGAGGCTGGAGAAGATGATTTCTGCCAACCGATCCTCTTTTTTTTGCTCTATATTCTCAAACCTTTCAAAGCTTACGCCAATTTGAAAAGAGGGATTAATTTCTGTCTCTGCATTGTTGAAGCAACTCAGAACTTTGCCTTTGACAATCTTCCCTAGATAAACCCGGCCCTTGAGCCCTTGGACCGGTGAGAAATCGTGGCCAAAGATTGGCTTAGACATATCTAAGCTAACAGCCGCCAAAATCAAATGCCGATGTTTATCGATATTGCAGAGTGTGTGGAGCATCCAGAACGCCGAAACATCAAACGGCAAATTTATGCCACCGGTATACGGTTGTAGACGCCGGATCATTTCCTCATCTCTTTGGCTGATGCCTTTGAGTTTTCGAGACTTTTCTTTATCCCATTTTGACTTGTCACTGACGATAGGAAATGAGTTGTACTGTCCCGGAGTCTGTCCATTGGTGAGGACCAACTGCCAGACGAGGTGATCGAGAGCGGACCGCAGATTGTAGAGGATTTCCCCGATCCTGACCGACCACCCAAGGGGGACTTTGGGTGTCTCGCCACGATATATCCATACTTGTTCGTCGGTATCCTCTCGGATCTCGCGATTGACTGATCGCCGCAACTCTTTACAAAATCTGTTCATTTCGTCTTTAAGTGAGGCCAATCCATCGTCGGCTCTTGCGACCTTCGCATTGACGCCTTCAAAGGAGACCAAGTTGTTATTCTTAATTTCGTTCATGGCGTCTTTTTACTAACTGTTATCAATCCGCGTCTTCTTACCACCGTGGACGCTTGGCTCGGCGCACCATTGATCGCGCAAAATGGCGAGCGGTTCGAGGGCTGCTTCGGGAAGACGCAACAGTTCTACCAAGACGGCGCGGTCGAGGGCTTGGCGAGCGTCGTCCCGATACGCCTCGTTAGCTGGTAGAAACTCCTTTTCCTTGAACCGCTCAAAGATGTTCTCGGCTTGGGCTAGCTGTTCTTTGCTGAGAGAGCGCGGGTCTAAGACCGTAAGGCGGGGCAACTGAGTGATCGTGAGACACGCTCGGCCCTGCTGCTGTCGGGTACCGACCCACCAGAAGGCGAGGAGTCCCAGCGTCGTGTTGGACCACAAGACAAGAGGTAGTGTCCACTCATCTTGCTCTAGGATGAAGTTGGGCCACGCCCGCCCACCAATCGCTTTGGCTGGCGTGAGGCAAGCGGTGAGGCTTTGCGAGTTGATACGAAAATCGAGGTTGAAGTGCAGTCGGGAGGCCACGCGATTCCAGACGGATACGGCCCGGTCGTCGC
Source organism: Candidatus Latescibacterota bacterium (assembly GCA_021295675.1). Next base: position 19,929 of record JAGWBY010000030.1, read on the forward strand.
AGCCGGGGCGCACCTCTCCTTCGCTATCGGGCGGGACGACGAGGCTCCGTTCGCGCTTGGCGTCGTGGCTCCGCAAAACCGGATACTGCGGAATCCCCTGAATGGGAATGATTTCAAACGGTCCTCGCGGTACTCCATTGCTGATTCCCCCGGAAATGTCGAGGTGGTATAATCCTTCTTCACCAAGACTTCTGAGTTGAGTCGTGGGAAGCGGAGCGGAGTATCCTTGGGGCAGGCGGAGTGTCTTTTTTAATAATCCAAGGGCAGCATCGGCGAGCGTAGTTTCGCGGAGAGACGCACAACCACCTTGGCTCAAAGGGGCGCGAATGTACGTGCCAATAGTCTCGCGGTCGCCCACACAGACCCGTCCCTGACGAGCTTGAGGTGAGAGGCGACGCACCGACCGCGCTACCTCAAAGGATTCTGCGAGACTGCTTGGTCGGTGATAGAGGTTGACGAACAGCGTTTTCCCGGATCCCTCTTGTCCGGCGCGGCACTTGGTGGCCACCACGAGGGCCTCGGCCATGCCCGTATCAGCCGAAAAGGCCAAGTCGGTCTGGCCGTGTGCAGCTATCGTCACGATCACGAGATCCTCGTACTCGACTTCAAGCAAGCGACGGACTTCTTTCCAAGATTCCCCGCTTACACACACCGCCGGTAGCACTAAGGCAAGGACGCCCCCCGGCTTAGTTTTGACATGGGCAAGGTCTATGAAGTTAGAAGCCAGTCCCGCGTTCCCATGACCGACTGGATTGGCTAATCTCCGACGTATCTCAGCTAGTCGCTTGGCCATGGCCCGTTGTTCGTCTTCGGTCTTGCCTAACCCGGCAAATGACGGCACTGGCACCTCGGCCTTCTCGTGGTTAGTTGGCCGCGTGAAGGGAGGATTCATAATCACCAGATCAGCCGTTTCACGGGGGAGAATCATGTCTTGGCTCCCCTCGGTTTCCACATCTACGCCCGTGCCATGCGCCACTGTGGCACCAGTGCCAAACAGCGACGGCGCAGCGTCGTCCTCAATCAGATCAAGTGCCCCAACGCCATCGTATGTCGCTTTTCCTGACCCTGCTGTCCGTAGGGCAATGTGTGAACACGGGTGCGGCCAAAAGTCGTCCCCGGATGAGCGCTCGACAGCATGGACGCGGTAAGGTGCGTTGCCGCCGGCATAATGTCCGCAGCGATGAGGGCGCGTTCCATCATTTGCTGATGCAGCGCCTGATCGTCGCCACCAGTCCGCCGATAGCGCACCGCTAGGGCGCGATACGCCGCAGAGATCAGAGCACCCGTGCCACAGGCCAGATCGGCGACTCGGAGACTAGTGAGAGCATCCGGGTCGGACCAATCCGTTTCCGCGTCCAAACGAGCCACTGCCAACTCGCCGAGCAGAGCCGCCGAGGTCGGCAGCGTGTAGAATGTGGCGAGAAACTTCCGATCGGCGATGAGCCGTTGGAACATACGCCCGGAGAGATCGTGCAAGGTGGTAGCCCCCAAGCCTGCCAAGTCGCTGGCCGCCTGAGCAAGGCGATTGAGGACCGCATTTGCTGTGCCGTCGGGGATCGGCAGCAGCAAATCGGAAGCAATGCGGAAGATTGGGTAATAGTTGATGTTATCGAGGATATGCTGCCAACACTCAAGCAAACGGCTCTTGCTAACGTCGTTGCGCCCCGGAATACGCAATTGGTCAATAGTGGGAATCCCATGCGCTTCAACAATAGCGGTGTGAAAAACGAGCGCGTTGGCGACGATGGCCATAGCCATGCGTGAAGTTTGCTCGCCGTCTTCTTGATGGAGGGACTGCGCCATATTCTCCAGCGCATGGGTACCAGCGGTTTCACGCAACTTACCAGCGGCCTCGCCAATACTCTGCTCCAGAATCTGCGTTCCCTCGGCGAGCAGCCGCTCAGACAGCGAGACATTTTCAATACAGCTAGCGAGATCGTCAATACTACCGGCGAGCCAACCCGTGGCCGGCCAACGCACAGCCATATCCGCCTCTTGCAACGAATACGTGCAGTAGTGGAACTCGGCCGCCTCGATATGCTGCTCTAAGTCCACCTGCGGCACCTCGCTCAGTTCCCGTGGTACCTGGACGGCGATAGTCTGCTCGATCCGGTCGCCGTTGTATTGCAAAAATTGTCCTAGACGGGCTTGGGCATCCGCTTCGACACTGCGCGCTGGCATAAACTCCGTCTCCAAGACGACCGGAATGCCGCCCGGCGGGCGAATGACGATGTCCGGCCGCAGTGCCGTCTCACGGAGGACGCCCTGTTGCTCCACTCCGGTGTGATCGCGCCAACGCGGATGCTTGGTCTGCAGCACATCCAAAAGCCGAACATTAAAGGCAATTTCGCTAGTTCGGGACGTCTGAACATTCACGATTCCACATCCTTTGAGGTCAGCCCTGCTTGGTCCATAGAGAACTCAATAGCGACGAGCGGATCTACATCAGCCATCGGGTAACACTCACGCTCATAGGCTTCTACCAACAGGAACAAGGCTTTTAATTCTTCCCCCCGTGGAGTGCCTTTGGGAGATCCCCACAGTTCATCAATACGGGCCATAGCCCGTGCGTGATCAGTTTCAGTGCGAATAGGCTCTAAGCGGTGCATGGTCATGCCTTTCTCGCATCGGGGATGTTATTGTACTTCAAGTCCTGATTCTGGCGAGGATAAATATCAGTACGCCACCGCCACCGGCTCCGCGCTCAATCCCCCAGCGTCAACAGCCACCCTAAGCAACGCGCAATAGACGCCCGGTGGAACGCGCGCACCCTGCTCGTCCGTGCCATCCCAAGCGATCTCGTACTGGCCGGTAGTAGTCGCTCTTTGCTCGGCGAGTTGGCGCATCAGCCGGCCGCTCAAATCGTAGATGGCAACTTCCAGCGGGCCATCGTCGTCCAAGCGCACGACCTTGAAGGCAAAGACCGCATGGTCGTTGACGCCGTCGCCATTGGGCGTAAACGCCGGCGGGCGCACCTCCACGTCGAGCAGCAGTTCCCCACGCGTCGGGTCTCCCACCAATGTCGTCGTATTGCCAGCCACCGCGTCGAGCGCGTTGCCCGGATCCACCCGCTGCCAAGTGCCCTCGCCCCCAGCGCTGTGCTGTAAGGACGCGCGCAGCACAGCCCCCATGCCAAAGAGCGTGGTGCGAAAGTCAACGCGCACGACCTCAATGTCCGTATTGGGCCGAATCTCGGCAAAGGACAGGCGCAAGCTATCCGCGCCCGTGGGAATAACCTCGACGCCCTCCACCTCGAGCTCGTCTCCAGCCTGACCCGCGTATAGCCCGGCAAAACCGAGTGCCATATCCGCTGGCGCAACCAGCAGCAACTGATCAAAGCCAGGATCGCGGCGGTCGAATTGCGGCCGCACGTACAGAGAGAAGGGACGCTCCACGCCCAGCGAATCGACCCGAAACGGCGCAATCTCGCCCGTCAGCCCTTGGGCCACTGGACTGGTAAAATTGAGGCGAATCGCGTGCAACGCGGCGCTGATGTCTGGATTCTCTGAAAGCATGGTCGCCCGCACCTTGAGGAACTCGCGCGGACTAGGCGAGGTAATCGCACTGCCCGTTGGGTCCTCATAGGGCTGGCTCCAGCCGCTCCAGTCGTCTCCTTCGACCTCCTCGGCGACGATCGGCCCCTTAAAGATGTCCAACAGCGTCGGATTGTTGTATTCCTTCTCGGAAATCTCCGTGCCGTCCTTTTTGAAATAGTGCAGCACCTCGCCCAACTCATTGCCCGTGCGCGTCTGCACCAGCACGCTAGTGCCCGGCGGCGTATCCGCATCCCATTCTATCGACAACAGATTCCGCCGCCCGCCCAGCCGCACCAAGGCAGACTCAAGCCAGACCTCGGGCTGGAATCCCCGGCCGTAGAGCTGCACCGAAGCGGGAAATCCCCGGTGCCCACCAACGGCCACGATGATTTGCTCCCACACTAGGCCAGTTCAAAGTCGTGGCCCTCATACTCCTTGCGCGTACTCGACTGCTGGCGATCGGCCACGGTCGTCCACTTGAGGCTACCGTCGGCGTTGAGCGCGCCGTCCGAGGCGTCGAGGCGGTAGGAGGGAAAGCTATAGCGGTCGCGGAGCGCTTGGCCGCCGTAGGCAATGCGGAAGGTGTCGATCCAGTACGTCGAACCGAGGTCAAAGCTCAGGTGGCCTTCGGGGCCGGGAATGGTTTGGCGGTCGAAGGAAAAGATCAGATCCACGTAGGTCTGTACGTTGCCGTCGATGGTCCGCCCCACCGGCAGCCCCTGTGAGGCAAACACGTCGCCACCCCGAGCTAAGGCGGCAATCATCGCATCGTCGCCCTCGTGCCAAACTTCGAGTTCAGCCAGCCGAGGCCGCTCCCAGCGATAGTAGGAGACCCCGCCCTGCTGGTCGGCGGGTAGCTGCGCGTAGTCTGCCTCATCGACCTCGGTCAGCCGCCCGTCGCGCTGCAACTTGTGATAGACGACCGCGCCCCGCTCGGCCGCGGGCAATGCCTCGTACTCCTCCTCACTGACCTCAAAACCACGGTCGAAGTCTGACCCTCGCACCACCACCTGCACCAGCCGCACTCCAGTGCCAGCGAATTCTTGCTGCGGCACCGAGATCGCCGAAGTCGGCGGGGCGTTGATCGGCTGATCCGACAGTTCCTGCTCCTCGGCCTCTGCGCGCTCGCCGAGGGCAATTTCCAGCCGCCGCTCGGTCTTGTTCGGCTTCAACGTGCGCCACACCACATCGAACTCCGGCTCCTCCGAAGAGATGAACTTCTCCGGCACCTCGCCGTCGGAGATCAGCACGTCGTACTGCAAAAAGGGATCGCCTATACCTTCTTCGACGAATTTGAGCACGATGCGCTTGGCGATTACCAGCCGGCCTAAGTCGATTGTAAACCACCATTGCGAACCCAACTCCGCAGCATCTGCGACCGACTCAGGCTCCCAGTAGGTCGCCAAATCGCCGTCGAACACATTGAGCACGCCGGGCGCGTTAGAACCCGCTTCTATCGCATCCGCGAGCACGATTTCCTCGGCTGCCTTCTCCCGCGCGAGGTCTTCGGGCGGATGCAGGCGCAAGAAGTGGATGATGTCCTTGGTAGCGTCGGTATTGCGGCGCAGCTCAAATGGCGTCACCGTACCACTTTGGTCAATCGTCAGCGTCCCCACCGGAAACTCCCAAGCGCGCCAGTGCGCAGCGCGGTCGATGACGAGTTGGTCCGCGGTGAGCCGGTAGCCGCTCCCTTGGGCATGGACCGCAGCCACCCACAGCAACACAACGGCGATATAGCGCATAAGTCCTCTCCTCTTAGTACCTGACGTTACGCACGAGCCCTAGGTATGAGATGCTTCGCTGCGCTCAGCATGACACTGGAAAGCGGAGTGCTAGCACCTGTCATGCTGAGCGCAGCGAAGCGGAGTCGAAGCATCCCATACCTCAGTCAATACGCCAGGCCTTGGTGCCGCCGTCAGTCTCTACCTCAAGCCGCAGCACGTACAATCCAGGCGCGAGCAAGACACCCGTTCCATCCCGACCGTCCCACTCGGCGGCAAACTGGCCGCTCTGCGCCGGGCCGCGAAAAACCTCGCCGATCCGCGTCCCCTGTAAATCGTAGAGCACCACCGCCACTTCGGCACTCCCGATCACATTCAACAAGTCGTATTCAATCCGCACCGCGTCGTTGATCTGATCCCCATTGGGCGTGAACGCGGCTGGCACGAGCCTGAGCGCGCCGACCACCTGCTCAGCGATATGGGTCAACCCCACGCTCAGCGTGTTGCCCTCAACCAGTTCGACCACTTCACCCGGCGTCACCACTTGGCGCACCTCCTGCGGCCGAGTGCTGTCGTACACGCGACCTGAAAACAGCGTCCCAAACTTGAAAACCTCGCAGCGGAAGACCACCTCTATCAACTCGCCATCGCGCGCTTGGTCTATCCGTGGAACGCCGACCGCAAAGCCGCGCTCATCGAGCCGCCGCACCGCAAAGGCAACCTCTTCGCCACTGTAGCGCACCGCATCAATGCCCTGCGCCTGAGTCGGCGTGTCAATCTCAATCGTATCAAAACCCAAGTCCTCGGCTTCTAAGCGCGGCAGTAGCATGTAGGTGAACTCGGTCGCCACACCGGTAGTCGCCAAGACGGGCGCAATCTCGGCCAACACCAAGGAAGCCATTGGCGGCCTAGACACGGCAAATTGCACGAAGTGCAACCGCCCACCTGCTTCTACCGTGGACCGGAAGTTGGCCCTGATCTGCACGAATTGCCGAGGTTGCGTCCCCTGCATGGGTGCGTTGCCCCGCGTCAAATCATAGGCTGCGCTCCAGCCCTCCCAATTTTCCGTATCGGGCGAGATTCCGGCCTGCTGGGCCTTCTCTAGCCGGTTGTACGACCGCAGCGTCAAAGGCCGCCCCCGCGTATCCAGCCGAGTCCGCTCGTCGCCGCGGAACGTGCTGCGCCAATAGGTGTTGGGATCGCTGTCGTCGCCAGCGCGCATACTTAGCTCGATTTGCGCGCTGGGATCGACTTGGCTGCCCCAGCTTAATTCGCCCAGCGCCGCCCGCCCACCCAAATCGAGGACATTGGACACGTAGCGCGCCGTTGGCGTGAAGCCCTTGCCATAAATCTCGAACTCGGCGATTTCCCAGATGCCTTGGGTGTTTTCGGGCGCTTCAAAGAGCATGCGGCCGGCGGCAGTTCCAGCTCGACCACCGAGGTCGTGTTTTCGGTAGCCTGATGCACGATATCGAAGTCGATGAAAGAGCCGCGCGTGCCCACAGTGTACTCGCGCGTGCCTTCCTTGAGCGGATTACCGTCGCTGATGCCGATGATAAAGCGTTGCAGAAAGCGCTCTTCCTCAAAGCGCTCGCGCGGATAGAACTTGACGCGCTCGACCGTGAAGTTGCCCCCAAACTCGAAGATCAGGCTTTTATTGCGCACGCCAATGCCCGAGGTCGTCCAATGCCCGTCGCCCAAGAAGACGGTCTCGAGCACAGCCTCGGTGTCGCCGCTTTGCTCCCAGCCCCGCCAGACCAGCGTCTGCACCCGGCCACCGCGCTCCTTGAGGCGCGGTGTCAGGTTCACCGACGGATCTAGTTGCTCCGGCTCAATAAAGTCCGCATCGATCTTCAGCGATTCGACTTGGCCGTGCTGCGCCGATTCCACTCCCTCCCAATCGAGCTGGACAAACTCCACTCCCTCGGCCAACTCCGGTACCGGCAGCGACGAACCGCCGATCCGATAAATCGTCAGCGCGTCTGCACTGCTAGTCAGCCAAACGAGCGCCAGCACAAGTGGGATACAGGTCTTTAGCATAAGCGTGGCCCCTCTTTATGGCGATAGAAAGCACCCCGTTTTAATCGGAACATTCATTTTCTGTCGGCAACATCTCATCCCCAAGGCGCGGTGGCTCATCGCCTGCCGTCGCCAGCAGATGGTCAAAAGCCTCCAGATCGGCACCGGCGGCCCGGTCTTGGAAGTAACGGGAGGTCCGCAAGGCCGCTAGCTTCTCCGCTACGGCCACGTTGATAAACTGGTCAAGCGTCGTGCCCTCGGCTGCCGCCACTTTTTCGGCCTCGGATTTGAGCGAGGCGAGCAGATGGAGTGAATACGGATTCGTGGTAGCCATGATCTTCATCCTTTCTTCAGCCATCGTATAGCTTGTGCAGGTGTTAAAATCTGCACGTTAAACAGGGTAGAACTAGGTGAAAAATCCTGTGTATTAAACGTCACAATCGCCTCCGCACCACCACTGACTGCGGCGTCAAGTACCATTTCATCGTCGGGATCTCGCAGCAGTGGACGCCACAGAAAATAGGGTACTACTGGAGTAACTAGCAGGGCCAACGTATCGAGAAAAACGTTCACATCCTGTACGCTCATCCCGGCGGCTTGGCGTTGCTCTGGACGCATCAGGACCGCTTCATACTCCAGCATCATAGGCACACTCGCGACAGCTTCAATCTGTCCCGTACGCAACGCACGCAAGAGCGCATTAGAAGAACCTGAACGGCTGCGAAGTGCTGCAACAATAACGTTGGTGTCAAAGGCTATTTTCATTGGCTATTTTCTGAGAGAATAATGCGTATCTCAATATCGAGATGTGAGAAACGTCATTAACCGCTCAACGCTGTAATGGTTAAAATTGCCCTTCTTTAGCCGAGATATTTCAGGTTGCTTCACCCCCAAAATCTCCGCGGCCTCTGCTTGGGTCAGCTTCCGATCTTCTATAATCTGGAACACTTTAAATCCAAGTGTCGCCCTGAGAAACAATTCCTCTGCGTCTGGCAAGCCGAGATCCTCAAACACATTACCCGAACTCTTTTCAATACCTCCAGTTCCACTACTGCCCCCCTCACAGACTCGCAAATATCGACAAAAACGCCAATCCCGCGACCCGCGTCTCGCGTTCCCGCCCGGTCACTTCCAACGAACGCCTATCAAAGCGCAACCCAAGCTGAGTCGTCAATTCGTAGCCTAGATACTCCCGCTGATTACTCAATTGCGCCGCCCACACCGTGCCGCGGAAATCGCCCGTCAGCACGTTTTCCGCCAAAGCCTTTTCGTCCTGCAACAACTCGAAGAACAGCCGCTGCTCAAACCCCAGTTCAAGCTCTGAATCCCGCATCACGGGAAAGCGGATCAACAGCGACCCAATCCCATCCCAAGAGCGGCGGCGACGCTCGGCCAAGGAAAAGGGAGATTGACTGAGGAATTCGCTTTTGAAGCGAGGCAAAATCGCCACCGCACCCCACGCAAAGACGCCATCGATCTTGTCGATCAACCCCACAAAACCGGAAGTCTCGCGACCATTGCGCCCCAACGGCCCTAGCGAACTAAGTGGCGCATCGCGCTGATGCCACCAGTCCCATTTGAAGCGATGCTTAGTCTTCCAGTGCCGCAGACTAGCGTACTGCCATTCGGCGTAGAACGTATTGATCCAAGTGTCCTCGGCCGCCAGCAGATCAGGCACGGCGATGTGCTGCCCGCTCGTCTGCCCAGCGGCCCCGAATTCGAGCGTCGGCAGTGTCCGCAGCCTTCTTCAGCATGTCGAAAACCCGCACCCGACCGCGACCGGGCCAATCGCGTTCAAAAGTAAATAGACCGTAAGCAGTGTGATTTTTGCGGTCAACCTGCCGCATATCCTGACGCAGATAGCCGGCGGAGAGGCGGATTTCGGGGTTGACCTCCACGCTGGCGTAGGCGTTGTAGCCCCAGTGGTCCTTCTTATAGGGATAGTCGGGCAAATCGTCGTTTTCAAAGCGCTCGGCCCAACCGTTGTTGTTTAAGTCAATGCCAAACAGAAACTCCGGTCGGTCCGAATGGTGGCGCAGAAAAGGCTCTTCGTAGTCGGGGAAGAAATTCTCCCGGTCGCCGTTGCTGTTCTGATTGAAGTCGGAGATGAAGTCGCCGTTTTCGTCGTACCCAGGGAAAACCGCTGGATCGGGCACGCCGTCCGAGCGCACCTGAAAGCCGCCCAGCGCAGTCGATTGCGGCGGCACCAACCCGCCCTGGAAAAATCGCTTCTGGTCGGGGTGGCGATCCTGATCGTCGTTGTCCTCGACGAAATCGTAGAGCTTGTCAGTGGCTTCGGGCGAGTAGTCAACTAAGCCGCGGCTATCGACCGGCTTGAAGCTGGTCGCGTAGGCGTCGTCCATGCCAAAGCCTGTCTGCGTGCCGCACGAGATTGAACAGCCAGCCTACCGCGTGCTCGTCGCCTTGAATCCCCGAAAACGAGCGGTGCGATTCGCGCGTCGTCGAGGGGAATTGGCGGTACTGGGTACTGACGTTGAATTCGCCGTACAAGTCGAAGCCCCACCAGTCGCGCACCTCGGCGGTAATACCGGCGATCTGCGAGGCGGTCGGCAGGCCGTAGTCAAAGACAACTTCGCGCGGATTGAGCTGATTCTTGACATTGCCAGCAGCCCGCGTCACCACCAAAAACTCCGGGATGCCGATGCGGCTGTTCTGCCGGTCGGAGGCCACTTCGATCCGATAGTCGTTGGCCAGCACGAAGCGGAAGCGCACGTTTTTGACGCGGGTGATGGCGTCGTCGGCCTCGTCCAGTCCTAAATCCAATCGGCGCTGCAAGGCCAAGCGCAAGGTGCCTTCCTCGCTTTCTCCCTCTTCGGCAGCCAACGCGTACTGCAGCACAATGCTCTCCGCCCCATCGGCCCGCAAAAACCCACCGCGCTCCTCCCCACCCTCTATCACCGGCGCAAAGCCAATGCTGCCGCCCGTGAACGTGGTGTCCTTAAAGACCATCCGCACGCCACCTTCGACTGGCACCTCGCGCCTCAGCGCCGTGGTAATCTCCACCTCCGTGCCGAACAACACCGGCCCACCCTCGCCGTCTGCGGGCGAATCATCGGACAGCCGCACGATCAGCTTGTTGAGCCGTCGGCCTAGCTGCCCGGTCGTCAGCACGCCTTTGAGCGGATTACCCTCAAAGCTCTCGCGGTTGCCAGCCCCGTTATGGGCATTGACCAACGTCAGACCCAAGGTCGCGTTGGCCCCCAAATCGGCCTCTATACGCCCGGCGATCAAACTGGTAAAGTTGTCCTGCGAAGCCGTCGGAATATGCAGGCTCGGGCGCGAAAACAAACCCGTGAAGCGCAAATGCCGCGCCGCAAAGCTCGTCACGACCCCATTGAAGCCGACCTTGCGGAAGGTCATCGGCGTCAGGGTGGCAAAAATCTCGTCGCCGATCATCAGCGAGTAGTTGTAGTCGCCGCTCGCATCCGAGGAGATAATCAGCCGGTTAAACCAATTGGCGTAGCGCCGCTCTTTGGTCAACTGGCTGCTCTCGACCGTGCGCGCCTGAGTCTGTCGCCAGTCGTACACCAGCCAGCCGCGCGAGATCAGCTTACCGTAGGTGTCGTAGAAATACGAACCCTCTTGGTTGCGGTCGATGTAGCGCCGGTACGGCTCGGTGGCGTAGTTGGTGTAGCGCCACTGGCGGCGACCGTACTCGTCGAACAACTCCTGCGGCATGTACCAGCGCATGACCGTGGGATCCAAAGCTCCCATCAGCACGCTTGGCCCTTGGGCGTTGAAACGGACTTCGCCCCTTTCTTGCCGCCCCAAGCGGTAGCCGTAATCCGTCTGCGCTCCGGCTTGTAAGACGAGCATTAGGGCCAACAACGCGGCCTTTGCTATGTTAGCTGTCCAACGCACTGTTCACAGCTTCTCTAAATTGTTCTCGCATTCGTCGCCAAGTACATGGGCGACAAAAGTGTGTGACTCGAAAGAGCTACTTCGTCCTGAGTACGGAGTTTTTCAACTGCCCCCACGATGTAGGCTGAACAGAGGTGTCCGCGTCAAGCAGCCCGTCGGGATAATAGACCCAGTCAAACGTTATATGCTCTAACCTTGGGGGGAAGGAAGTGGGCTTATAATCTGCTTCATTGAATTCCGCATCGAAGACGTACAGGAGCGCAACACCCCCCTCGCGGCTCCGAACCGCATAGGTGTGGCCTTCATAGAGAACCCACCATTCAGTAGCAAAGTCGAGTGGCCTGTCGGGCGGGATGCCTTGGGAAATCAGCATCCTAAAGTCCTTCTTCCCAAGATCGACTACGCCGGTCTCGGAGGAGCGAAGAACAGGAGGAAAATCAGGTGGTGGTGAGCAAGCGAGTTTTCCGCTAGGACTACCATAGAACCCGAGTGGGTCTTCAATGTCGTTCAGCAATTCAAAGTCATTAGAAGGCTCCGAATGCGTTCCTTGGCTGAAGTCAAACCCCTCACCCATTCGGACCTGAGCGACTTGACCTATTCCAGTAGATTGGTAAGAAAAATAGAATGGACGCACCTGTTCATGGACGGTCTCTCTTCCAGAAATCACCGCAGAGATCGGCGTAAGTTCATTCAGAAAGAGGTCGGCAGCACCCTCACACAGGCCAATTGATGTTCGTTCCACATAGACTAGCCCTACTCCATATCCCTGTAGAAAGACAACTCCTGCGCGAGAAAAACTTCTTGCGCGAGAAAAACTAGGAATATCAAAGAAATCAAAAGAGACTCTGGAGAGCCGAGCTTGGGTAAGTTTGTACCCTGTGTACCCACTAGGACTACCAAAGTTATATAATGGGATGCCCAACTTATCCCAGCTTAATGCGGCCTCGGCGATGGCTTCGTCTGAAAGGCCAAAGAAACGAAGGGTCTGCTCATCCCAGCTAAACATTAAAACCCCCTCGTCGGACAGGCGCACCTTTTTCCCGCCCCAAAAGAGCGGGGGAAAGGGCGGCCACGCATAATCGGCCTCACTAAAAACAAAGTATTCGAAGCCATCTATCACTTCCGTATGCGTGATCTCGATGGTCACTATGTTCTCTGTGTATCGTAGGGAATCAACGTCATTCAGATAAACATGCTCGTACGTCCAGCGATTTCCCACCTCCAAAGGGACGTAATCAAGCGGATTGATCTCTACGGCATCATCGATTTCCTGAGCGTCCCCAGCGGCTGTATAACCAGCTAGAAAAACCAGCAAGAGCATTAGTAATCTCATCGCAATCCCTTCCTCACAATTTCTCCAAACTACCCTCGACAATTTCCACCGGATACTTATTCCGCAAATTGCGCACAAACCGCACGTAATCCCTTTTAGACTTGTCGATCCGCATGTAAGCCCGGGCGCGGCGCTGCGATTCGGCGTTGTACGGGATCTGCTCGCGCGTGCGCTCCAGCACCTTGAAGACTGAATAGCCCCGCTCGGTCTTCAACGGCCCGCCTACCTCGCCGACGGCAACCTCTTGCACAGCAGCAGACAGCACGGGAAACAGCCCTTGGGTATAAGCATTGAGCTGCATCTGGCCGCCGTGGTGCAAACTACCCTCGCGCCGGGTATGGCGCTGGGCTAGCTCTGCGGCATCGCCTCCCTCGCGCAACTCGTCCCCCAAGCGCTGGGCCAGCGAATCCGACGCCACCAAAATCTCGACGATGGTCGTAACCTCGGGCCGAGCGAATTTTTCGGGATGCGCGTCGTAGAAATCGCGCGCTTCTTCCTCGGTTACACTCACGTATTGATCAACCTCCTGCCGGCGCAACGCGCTGAGCAGCAACTCCTCGCTCTTAACCGCCACGGTCTCTTTGAAATGCTCGTCTTCGGCCAAGCCAGCCGCCCCAATCTCCGCACTCACGAATAGGTCGGGCAGCACTCGACGGTGCAAAAACTCAGCCACATGCGCACTGTCAGCCGCCTGTAAACTCCTGCCGGTAAGACGCTCGTACGCCGCCAAAAAGCCACTGACAGTGAGTTCGCCGCCCCGATACGCGCAGAGCACTTCGGCTTGGTCCGCCATGACCCCGTTCTCTACGAGCCGCTGGATCGCCGCCGGGCGCGGCACCGGTGCGTACGCTTGCACGAGCGAATCGCGGAGCGCCTGCAACCGCTACTCCTCAACGATGATCCGCTCCGACGCACTCAGCGGCGCTGGAATCTCGTCGAGGACTTTGTAGATCACGTAAAAGTCCTCGTGGCCGAAAACCTCGCGCACCGGCGCGGCAACATCCCCTATCGCCAACCCGAGCACCTGCTCGACCGTCTCTTCCGACATCTGATCGCGCGTCTGATAGATGCCAGTGTCGCCGCCCCGCGCAGCAGTCCGCTCGTGAACCGAGTGCGCACTGGCCAGTTCGTGGAAATCAGCTCCCGCAGCGAGCTGATCGATGATTGCACCCGCTTCCTCCAAACTCTCGACCATGATACCGCCCAAGCGCAAAGCGCGGTGTCGGCCGCTCTCCCGGTAGTAACGCTCTATTTCCTCGGGGGTAATTTCGATCTTGGCGACCACCTCGTGCTCCATGTACAGCGCCATCAGCCGAGCGCGTTTAAAGCGGGCCAGTTCGCCTTTGAACCAACTGTCTTCAGCCATCTTGGCGGCGTCCGCTTCGCGCAGCAGCAGCTTTTTGTCGATCAGGCTTGCGAGCACTTGGCGCTGGCCTCCCTCTTTCATCCCCGCGGGAATCCGCGCGTCAAAATCCCTGAACTCCGACGCGGTAATCGGCTCGCCAGCCACTTGGGCTAGCACCAATTCCACAGGCTCTTGGGCACAACCCAAAGCCAAGATCGCCAGCAAGCAAAAGCGCAACACGGCCTCACTCCAGTCCAGCAAATACCGTGATAAAAGTCGTAGTCTCATTCTTGCCCTTGTCGTCAGTTTTGAAAACGCCCGGCCGCTCGCTATCCTCAATCACCCGCTCGCTCAGGATGCGGCCAAAGCGCAGGCCCGCTTGCGTGGTCAGCCGGTATCCCTGGTAATCGGAAGTCGTCGAGAGCTGCACCGCTACATGAGTCGAGCGCCAATCCCCTGTGTCCTGCAAAAGCCCCGCCGCCCGCAGCGCGTCCTCGTCCTGCACCCGGTCGCTAAACCACAACTGCTCCACGCCGGATTCTAACACCGTGCGTCGCATGACCGGCAGACGGGCGATCAACTGCACGGTCAGCGCCCATTCCTCGCGCCGCTCTTCGTCGGCGACAAACGGCGTCTGCCGCAAAAACTCGCTCTTGCACCTCGGCTGCAAGTCAAAGCGGCCGAGGCCGTAGCTGTAGTCCACCTTGTTGATCAGCCCGAGGAAACTCGCAGTACTTTCCAGCGGGCGGCCAATGCTGTCGCGCGGGTCTTGCGCGTTTTGCCAAAAGCGCTTCCACTTGAACTTATTGACCACGTTCAGTCCCTCGATACCCTGATAATCGAACTGCGCATAAGCGGTATTAATCCAAGTGTCCTGCGCCGCCAAAATGTCCCGCACCACCGGCTGGATCGGCGCGCCGACGAAGGGGGTCGGCTCGCGCCGGGCATCGGGAATGGTGTCCTTGGCTTGCTTGAGCATGTTGAAGACCCGCAAGCGCCCCAAGTCCGCGTAGTCCCGGTCCAGCGTGAACATCGCGTAATTGGTCTCGTTGAACGCGTCGGTCGCCTCGGACGCCTCGTCCGTGCGCCCGAGGGTCAACCGCATATCCGGCGCGAGGTGGATGCCGCCGAAGAGATTGTAGCCCCGCCGATCCGGCTTGTACGGGTAATCGGGCAGA
>JAGWBY010000030.1:35132-46480 GCA_021295675.1 Candidatus Latescibacterota bacterium
TCCAGTCGGGGAAGCGGTCTTGATCGTCATTATCATCGACGAACTCGTACAAGTGCCGCTGGGTATTGTCGTATTGCACATCGCCCGTGGCACTGACCAAGAAGGCGGTCGTCGAATAGGCTTCGTCAATGGCGTAGGCTTCGCCGTAGAAAAAGTAGGGGAACACATTGCGCGAGACGTTGAAGTACCAAGCATCGGACCCTTCGGAGGAGACCGCGTGCTCCTCCCCCTCGTTGAACAGCGCGGCATTGGGAAACTGGAAATAGCGCTTGTTGCGGTCCCACTCGCCGTAGAAGTCGAAGCCGAGAACCCCAGTGCCCTCAATGGTGAAGCCGCCGACTAGGTTTGCCGTCGGCAGGCCGTAGGAAAACTCAATCCGCTGCAAGTTCGTGATGTCCGCGACATTGCCCTCGGCGCGCCGCACGGCAAGCAACGCCGGTTGCGCCGCGTCAATCACCTCGGCGGTCAGCGGCGGGGGCGGTGCGCCGCGCAAGCCCGTCTGGCGGTCGGACCACATCTCGACCTTGAAGTCGTTGGCCAAGACGTAGTTGAAATCCACCCCGACAATCGTCGTCGGGTCTGGACCAACATAACCCGGATCGTTGAAGTCGTAGTTGACGATGATCCGCTCCGGGCCGTCCGCCGCCAAAAATCCCGGACGCCGGAACCCGCCGAAGATAACCGGCCACTGCGAGCCGGGCCGTACCACCTCCTGCAAGGTAGAAACCGTCTCCTTGCCGGTGTCGAAGTCGCGGCTAGTAATCCGCACATCGTGGCTGAACAGGGCCGCGCCCCCTTCGTTGTCATCGGGCGAATCGTCGCTCAGAATCACTGCAATCGCCGTCAGCGGTGCCGTGCTCTGCCCAGCGGTGAGGCTGCCAGCAACCAGATCGCCGTTGAACATGTCGAGCAGCGTATTGCCATTGCTCGCGTCCATCACCTGGGCACCGATCTCGACGAAATCACCTACCTGAAAGGTCGCCCGTCCGCCGAATAGCGAAGTGATGTTGGTCTGCGTCACCGGCTCGGTTATCCCGCCCGAAAGCTGAGTAGAGCCGCGGATCGGCTCGCTGATGCGCGAGGCGAGGATCGTCGCCTGGTACTTATCCGAGGCAAAATCGACCTGTACCCCATTGAAGTCCGGCTTGGAAAACGTCATCGGCGTCAGCGTCGTGCGAATCCGGTCGCCAACCGTGATCGCGTAGTTGTACTCACCGCGTTGAACCAGCGGTTGAAGCGCGTACTCTGAAAGATGCCGCTGCCCAAGGGCTGCGGCTGGAACTGACGCCAGTCGTAGATCAGCCAACCGCGCGTGGTAAAATTGCCGTACACATCGTAGAAGTAGTCGCCCTCGCGGGTGGTGTTGACGTAGCGCTCGTACGGAGTGCGGGCGTAGTTGGAGTACTCCCACTGACGCCAGCCGTAGTCCATGAAAAGTTCCTGCGGCACGTACCACTTTTTGACCGATGGATCGAGCGCGCCAAAGAGCACGCCCGGACCGGTCGGCTCAAAGGTGACAGCTCCACCGCGCTGGACGTCGGTCTGGCCCCAGGCCGGGACGCCCACCATCAGCACCAACCCCAAGATGACGAAGCATTTTCTCATAGCACATATTTCCCGTTGAACATAACTATACGAACCATAGAAGTGGTATGAGATGCTTCGCTACGCTCAGCATGACAAGTGCTGGTGCGCTGTTCCCTATGTCATGCTGAGCGCAGCGGAGCGGAGTCGAAGCATCTCATACCTAGATGCCCATGCGTAACGGCCATTGAATTACTGGCGTGTAGTAAGCCGTTCAGTAGGCCACCCCAACCGCAGCGACCGCTCTAGCTTGCCCCGTCTTAGCGTCCAGCGCGACGCTGAACACGTAGTTGCCCGGCGGCACCAGCCGACTCGCGTCGTCGCGTCCATCCCAAAACCGAACAAAGCGCCCACTCTGATCCAGCGCGTCATACAGATTCCGCACCGGTCGCCCGGCCAAATCGAAAATCGCAACCCGCAGCGGCGTGGGACGCCCCACATTGGTCAGGTCGTATTGCAACTCGGCCCGGTCGTTGACACCGTCCCCATTGGGGGTAAAAACCGGCGGCTGGGCGCGCACGTTGATCAGCAGTTCGCCGGAGATGGGTACTTGCACCGACAGATTGCCCTCAAAAGGCGTACCTAGCGCCTGCGTATCCGGGTCGCCCTCCCCCAAATCGGCTGCATTGCCAGCCACCACATTCTGTCCCAACTGGCCCTCGGATGCAGTGTTAAACACTTGGCCACTAAACGTGGTGCCGAAGCGCAGAACTGCGTTTGCAAAACTCACCCGCAACTCCGCGTCATCCTCACCCACAATCGGAAACTCAATGGCAAAGGCATCGTCGGCCACCTCTACGACCGCAAAGTCGCCGCGCACCACTGGCAACTCGTCGAGTACCGCGCCGCTAAAATCGGCTTCCAGCACATCGCCCTCGGGCGGCCTTATCTGCACCGCACCTACCTGTTCCACCCGGAGCGGAGTGGCGATCCGCAAGCGATTAAAACCTCGATCCTGACCGGAGCGGAACTTACTCCGCACCGCATAGGTGAAATCCGTCTGCTCACCCAAGGCCGCGCTGCGGGGACCGATCTCGGCGATCAGTTCCTCGGCAAAGGGCGATGGCAGCACGTCAAAGGAAAGGCCCCCAACGCCCGTGGCCGCCTCAAAGTCGTCGCTGAAAAACTCGATCATAAACTGGAAGTAGCGCCTCGGGCTCGGCGAGACGATAGGCCCGCCCGCGCCCTCAGTTCCTAAGTCTGCCAAGGAGACGATGCTGCTCGCAGGATAGGGCGGCGACCACGCGCTCCAGTTGCTCACGTCGTTGCGGATCGTCGCCCGGTCGCCGCGCGCAAGTTTCTTGTAGTCGGCCTCGCTCAAAGCCACCTGCTCCCGCTCCTCCTGCGACAGCGCATTAAACGCCTGCACGGCGTCGCGCAAATCCACTTCCTCGTTGTCGAGGATCTCCGCAACCAGCGCTTGTAGCGCCTCGTCCTCCACATCTTTGGCGAATTTCCACGGCACCCCAATCTCGTTCGTGCGCAAACCGCTGCTGATCCCAGTGCCGCTGCTGACCCCAGCCCCGTCGGACTGCAACCCAACATTGCCTCCGCCAACGCGGAAGATCTGCTCGCCAGGCCGCACCTTGTTGAATTCCACCGGCTCGGGATCAACGCCCGTGCGCGTGCGCACCGCGATCCGCGAGAGTTGCGGGTCGCCGACCTGCTCCTGCACCCAGCGCACATGGCCCAGCAGCGCCAGATCGCCAAAGTCGAAGATGTTGGAGATATAGACGGCCTCGGGCACAAAGCCCGTGCCAAAGACTTGGAACTCGGCAATGTCAAAACCGAGTGCCGTCAGGGACTTGAGCCGCACGAAGCGCACGTATTGCGGCGGGATGCGGATATCGACGACCGCCTCTTCGTTTTGGCCCTCCAGCGCCACGCTGGTGCGGATGGGCACCCCCTCGCGCTGGGTGTCCGGCGTGCCGTCGTTGATGAAAATTTCAAAGCTACGCATGAAGTCGTTCTGGAAGGGAAAATTCGGCGCGGGGAATTCGGGCGCGGCATTGCGCGGAAAAAAGCGGAAGCGATCAACGCCAAAGCGCGCACCCAAGTCCAAGTCGATGATCAGCCCTAAAACCTGGGCGCTTTTGGCCCCGGCACTCAAGCGCAGATCGAGTCCACTCTGGCCGTCGTTGTCGATGAGCTTGGCCAGTTCGCCGCGGACATTGAGGTTGTTGGGAGAGTTGATCGAGCCGCCGCGCGACTCGGTGTTGGCCCCGAGGGCGATGTTTAGCGTGGTATCAGCGCGCTGGGGAAAAATCCAGTCCGCAAAATTAGCGGCTGCAAAGTCGATAACGCCGCCGGGCGCGTTGGTGTTCTCAAGCTTGGATCTCGCCGCCCCCATCGCGCCAACTCAGTCCACTCGCACCAACGACAATGGTGTCGGCAGCAGCGGGCAGGACGCTAACAGCAATGAAGACAGCGCAAAAAAGGGGATATTGCATGGCTGTTTGTTACGCTTTTCCGCCGGACTTGTCAAGAATTCACCGCGCAGGCGGCAGGGGAGAACGGCCAGCGAATTGCCAAAAAGGTGGGGACTTGTGCTCTTATACTCTTTTCGGGTTCTATAATTGACGGCCATTATAAATTAGCGGCGATGGTTGCCGAATCATAGAGGTAGCTGGTCAGCTATCGCCGCGCTTTTGAACGTTGTACCTTAGGGAATCCATACTTAGAGGAGACGAGCATGGTTGCCCAACTGAACCGCCTCATGTCTCTACTCTTCCTGCACAGCCTACTGGTTCAGCCGGTCCAAGCCGAGCCAGTGGATTCGGTGAGAGTTGAGAACGAGCACCACGCCGCCACGCAGAAAAAAATGGAGCCAAAAGAAATCACGATCTACATCAGCGGACAGCACAAGGCGATGGTGGCGGCTCTGTTAGATGCGGTTGACGAGGGGACGTCGGTTACAGGAATCGCCGATTTTGATTCGCTTTCTTTCATCTATGGTCTGATTGGGATAGATCGTACGGGTAGAATGTCCTCTTTTTATCCATATCGTTTTCGGCTGACGTTCCCGCCGGCTGCGGATGTCGCCACCATTGCCAGAGCCTATTGGAACTTATCCTATGTAGAATCTGTCGAGCCAAAGATGAGCCGAAGGACTATGGATGATATGAGGACCAACAAACGTATTGGCAACAAGCTAATAGCCGGAACTTTCGTGGGTGGGATGGCGATCTTCGGGGGGGTCGCTGTGGGGGCCATCTTAGCCCCAGCAGAGGAGTGCCCTAGTAGGGATGGTGATGATCCCTATTGTGGACTAGCACCCCTAGCAACAGGTGTATTAATAGGGTCAATCTCCTATCCGGTCGGGACGGCGGTTGGCGTGAGCCGGGTTGATCCATACGATCGATTCATCGCGTCTCTAGGAGGTAGTGTGGTGGGATTAATCGGGGGTATTGGATTGACGAGTGCCAGCCCAAGTGTGCTATGGCCATCTCTCTTTATCGGTCCTGTCGTTGGTGCGACGGTCATATCGGAACTGTGGCGCAAGCCCCCTCAAGATAGTCAAAACAGTCGTGTCTCCTTCGGTTTATCCCCCATCCCCAACGGCGGCCTCTCCGCCGTTACCGCGTTGCACTTTTGACCATTCCATAAGAGAAAGGTCCCGCCATGCCCTTTGCAATAGTTGCGCTTGCCCTGTTTATCGCTCTCATAGCAACGGATGCCGATGCGGCTGTCGCGCCGACGGGAATGGTGTTGACGGGTGGCGAATTGGATAGCAGTCGAGTAGAAGTAGGGATGTTGGTGGAGGTCGTCCATGGCAAGGGCTCGCGGCATCGGTTTTCGGGAGAATGGGCGGAATTAGCCACGGTGCGGGGCGTTATTGAGTCGGTGAATTGGGATCGGCGGCAGTTGGTGGTGACGCGGGAAGGGGATGGAAGGACGGTGACGATAGCGGTGGATCGCATCCAGACGATGACGATGATAGCCGAGTCGATGGATTCGTTGGTAGTAAAAAAACAAGGCTCTAGCTTTTTGAGAGGCTCTTTAAGAGTGGGACTAAAGGTGGCCTCAGGTACGATAGTTGGGATCATATTCTCACCCTTAGGGTCGGGGATCGTAGGGTCGGGATCAGTAGAAGGAGATTCGGGTATTGGTACAGCGGTTGGCGCGTATACCGCCTTCGGTCTCGGATACCCTATTGGCGTGTACTTAGCCGATGCGAGAGAGAGTTCGTTATGGCTGACGCTCATAGGTGGCGGTTTAGGATGGTGGGGGGCTGCTTCACTGTTAGATTCGCCAAATTCATCAGAGTGGGCCGCTTGGGTGACTTTTTTTGGAGCACCCGTACTTACATCGGAGCTATCGCGGATGGACGCAGTAACAGGCGGCCCCAAGCGACCCAAGCAACCTCAAGACCTACGGTTCTCTTTTGGTTTGGTCCCGCAGCTTCAAAAGAGCTTATTGGCTGTAGCAACGCTACGCTTCTAAATCAACAAGGGGAGAATATGATGATGAACCTGCATGTGTTGCTGATTCTCGTCCTCTGCGCCCTACTAACGCGGTCAGCCCAAGCCGATCCGGTGGAGAGTTCATTCTGGATGACATGCGTAGGGTATGGTCTGGCATTTGTGCCGATTAGTCAGGGCAAAGGAAAGAACTGGTTTTGGAGGAGACTGTTTTGGGGATCACTAGTAATCGCCTCGGAGTTATCCCGGCTACTGCCGAAGCGGTATCGAAACCCCAACCCATTCAAGTGGCTATTCGGGAAATTTCGTCGGCCTAGCCCCCGCGTCTCCGTCGGTCTGATGCCTGATACTAGAGGACGCCTCTCTGCCTCTGTCACGCTGCGCTTTTGAAAGTCAACAGCCTTTATGCTACCAAAACTCTCATTTGCTGCCTTGCTCTTCTTAAGCACCGCCTTGAGCGCCCAGACGCCCGCGGCCGATACCACCATCGCTGGCCAAACCCTTCCCCTGCTCCCCATTGAGACACTAATCGCCCAGCTACAACGCCCGGCCAACGGCCCCGCCATCGTCCACCGGCAAGTCGCCTTTGGCGGACGCCTGTTTGCGCCCACTTCAGGACTCGACACCCTGCGCGTCCCCCTCGACTTGGAGGAAGTGTACTTTCTCGACGAGGTATCCTTCAGCCAAGTCGCGTTCCTCGCCCCAGCGCGCTTTGAACGCGCCCACTTCGCCGGTGGCGTCTCCTTTGCCGAAGCGAGCTTTACCGACGACTTTTCCCTGCGCGCAAGCTATCTAGCCAAGCACGCAACTTTCCAAAAGACCCATTTCCTCGGCGACGCCGACCTAACCGCAAGCCACTTCGCCGGAGTCGCCTCCTTCGTCGGCGCTCACTTCGCCGGCCAACTCGCCCACTTCGCCCAGACCCAATTCGACAACGCCGCCTATTTCGAGCAGGCCGCCTTTGCCGCGCCAGCCACCTTCACCGACGCCGCCTTCGCCGGAATCGCCTCCTTCAAAGAGACCACTTGGGCGCAGCCCTTATCTTTCGCTGGAGTCCGCTTCGCCGACCGAGCACTGTTTTGGGACGCGCGCTTCGCCGAGGAAGTGTCCTTCGACAGCGGACGGGCCGATGGAGAAGTCGCCTTCGACCGAGCGCGGTTCAGCGGCGAAGCGTCTTTTGCCGATTTCACCTTTGCGCGGGCGGCGCACTTTCGCAGTGCGACCTTTGGCCAAGCCCGCTTTGACGGAGCTTATTTCCGCCAAGAGGCCGACTTCAGCGAGAGCGAGGGCCGCGTCATCCGCCTCAGTGCATTCTTCAACCGCTCCCTCGACCTGAGCCGCGCCGACTACGCCCTAATCGACCTGCGGCCAGCCGGAGCGGATTCGACCTTCGCGGCGAACACCCGCCTCTACTTGCACCAGCCGCGCTTCGGCCGCATCCAAGTGCGCTGGCCCCAGCTAGCCGGCCATCTCGCCACAGCCGACTCAACCCACGCTGCCGCTCTCGACCCAACCTACGCCGCCCTGTACCACCAATTCCTAGCCCAAGGCTTAAACGGCGATGCCGCGGCCTGCCACGCCGAACGCATGGACCACCAGCGCCTCGCACGCGCCCATAACGAACCAGCGCGTTGGGGCCTAGAACTGTGGCGCTTAAGTGCCAATTACGGCACGGCCCCCCAGCGAATAATCGCCTTCATGCTCGCCATTATCCTCCTCTGCGGCTTGGCGTACCGCACAGCTTCCGGCTCCATGCGCTCCGCCTCCGGCGCAAACCAGCCCACCCTCGCCAACTGCATCGTCTTCAGCCTCTATACCTTCATCCACCTCAACTCCCGCGCCTGGGACGCGACAGGCAAGCTCAAACTCCTCGCTGTCGCTGAGGCCCTGCTAGGCTGGGTCTCCTTCGGCCTGCTCATCGCCGCAGCTTTGGCCCACGTGCTGTGACTTGGCCTCTGCTACCTTATTGCTGGCGATCCGCTACCAGCACCCCCGATGACCCATTATCAGTAGTCGGTATTGAGCTACTAGTCGAGTTATTGTAGCCGGGAACAATCGTCTTTGTGCCGCCAAATGAGAAAGGAGTATATTCTAGCTTACACTATCCATGCAGTGGATCGCAGAAGCAGGCACTCAATGAACAAAACTTTCTCTTATTTGGAGACCCTGTCGCGGGAAACCGAAAAATCCGAGTCCGAAGTAATGACACTGGCGTTTCAGAAAGGCGTCCAGCAGATGTGGCGGGAACGCATCCTCGGACGCTACCTACGACGAGAAATTACCCGCGACGAAGCGATAGAAGGAGTGGGCGTGGATTGGGTAGAACTAGCCGAACGCCAGCATCAAGCCATGATGGAGGATCTTGAGTGGGCCATGGGCAGGTAGAACAGGCCGTCGCTGATGCAGGTCCCCTCATTCACCTGCACTAAGTAGGACAAATCGATCTACTGAATTTATTCGTGACAAAGACCATAGTAGAAATCGCCATTGAGCAGTTGGCCTGAGCAATCTAACAAAAAAAGAGCTCCCTCAAACGATAATATTATGCTGGTGGACGAGGAGGATCGCCGGGCCGTGCTTCTATGGCCACGACGTCCTCCTGGCGAAAGGGATCGTTCGATCACCTTATTGCTGGCGGTCCGCTACCAGCACCCCGCCCCTTGCCCAGTTCTCGCGCTCGCATTCTTCGAGCACTACCGTAGTCCCCTCCCGGGGCGCATCGCAGGTATCCACGATGGCTTGGGTCAGCGCTTCGACTAAGGCCCGCTTCTGCTCGGTGGAACGCCCCGCGAGCATCTTCACGTTGATAAATGGCATCGTCCATCCTCCTGTTTAGTGGTTAGTGACACTATCATTAAATCGTCCGCAACTGCATCACGCAAGAGGGAGGATTCATTCGACTGCCAACGCGGAGATCGCCGCTCAGCGGGGGAACGTAGCGGTCTATATATTTGACCGTCCAAAGGAACCTCATACGATGTACGACAAAATTCGCACCAATGAGTATATTGTTCCCGATCATGCCTACGAGCAATCTCATGATTTGCGACTACTGTGGTAAAGACGGCGCAAAGCTGCGCTACAAGACGCAAGTGTGTGGCCCCAAGAACGATAAGTTTCTAGTGGATAAGGTGCCGGTGGTTCGCTGTCCTCATTGTCATCAGACCTATATGACGGCCCAAACTGCTAAGACGCTGGATCAACTCGTCCAGCAGCGCAGGGAACTGGCTCGGCCCCAAACCCTCGACGTCATCGAGTTCGTCTGATCCAGTACTACAAGATATGGGGCCTCGCCTTCGTCAGCATCCTCTGCGCCTGTGCCCCTAAAGACCCCCCAGCACCGCCAGTGCATTTTGCCGACGCTGGAGCCGACGCTGGCATCGACTTCGTCCACTACAACGGCTTTTCCGGCTCCTACTACTACGTCGAAACCTTCGGTGCCGGAGCCGCCGACGGCCGCCTCGACCTCTACCTCGCCAACGGCACCTACCTGACCGGTCATCCCCCGGACTCACCGCCGGTCAATCGACTCTACCGCAACGCGGGCGCAGGCACCTTCGCCGACGTCACCGCCCACAGCGGCAGTGCCGACCCCGGCTACGGCTTTGGCGTCGCGGCCGCAGACTACGACGCCGACGGCGACCCCGACCTATTTGTCGCCAACTACGGCCCCAACGCCCTCTACCGCAACGACCAAGGCACCTTCGCCAAAACGCGGGCCGGCCTAGCAGACCCGCGCTGGGGCTCCAGTGCCGGCTTCCTCGACTACGATCTCGACGGCGATCTCGACCTATTCGTCGCCAATTACGTGCGCTATGCCCTCGACGACGAGGCCGTTTGCCAACAAGGCCAAGTGCGCTCGTACTGCGAGCCTAGCGTGTACGACCCCACCGGCGACCTCCTCTATCGCAACGACGGCAACACCTTCGCCGACGTCACCGAGGCCATCGGCATCACACTCAAGGGCAAGGGACTGGGCGTCGCGCTGGCCGACTACGACCGCGACGGCGACACCGACATCTACGTGGCCAACGACGGCACCATGAACTTCCTCTACGCCAACCAGCACAGCACCTTCGCCGAAGTAGGCTTGATTGCCGGCACCCGCTACAACGAACACGGGCACGCCGATTGGCGACTACGACCGCGATGGCGATGCCGACCTCTTCGTCACCAACTTCGCCTTTGAAACCAACGCCCTCTACCGCAACGACGGGCAAGGCCAATTCGCCGTCGCCACCCAGCGCTTGGGATTGGCCGATCCCTCGTACCGGCTCCTCGGCTTTGGCACCAAGTTTTTCGACTACGACAACGACGGCGACCTCGACCTCTTCGCCGCCAACGGCCACGTCATCGACCGCATTGCAGAAGTAGATTCGAGCCAAACCTATCGGCAACCCAACCAGATGTTCCGCAACGACGCTGGCCGCCGCTTTGCCGACGTCTCAGCCACATTGGGACCGGATTTCCAAAGAACCAACGCCGGTCGCGCCACCGCCGTCGCCGACTACGACGACGACGGCGACCTCGACCTCCTAGTCACCACAGTAGCAGCCCAGCCACGGCTGTTGCGCAACGACGGCGGCAATGCCCATCATTGGCTACAAATCCTGTTAGTAGGAAAAATTCACCCCGACGCCCTCGGCACGCGAGTAGAGGTTGTGGCCGACGGAATACGCCAAGTGCAGGAGCGCCAATCGGGCGGCAGCTATCTGTCCAGCCACGACCCCCGCCTGCACTTCGGATTGGGTGCGGCCACGAGCGCCCAAGTGGAAATCCGCTGGCCAGACGGGATGCAGCAGACCTTAGAAAAGGTCGCCGCCAATCAAGTGCTCAAGGTAGCACAGCCGGACCCCTAATTTTAACTGATGTTACGCACAGGCCTTAGGTATGGGATGCTTCGCTCCGCTCAGCATGACAGCGGCTAATGCTTTACTGTCTTGTCATACTGAGCGAAGCGCGGCGTAACGTCAGTTATCCATTAACGGCTCAACGCCCGCGTTTGTATCTCTTCGTAGAACCGACGCAAGCGCTCGCGCTCGGCGGGCAAATGATCAACCGCTCGTTGGAGGACGTGCGCCGCTCGGGCTAGATCGCCCATCTGTCCATAGAGGCGGATCATCTCCACGTAGGCTGGTAGCAACTTGGGATTAGCCTCGAGCGCGGCCTCGTAGTAGCTAAAGGCTCCCTCTATATCTCGCTGCATGATCCGCACGTGCGCCAAGTTCATCCACGGCTCGACTTGCCGAGGGGCCTTTTGCGCCACCCGCGCAAAAATTTCTTCGCCGCCCGCGAGATCGCCCAGCGCCGCCTTGACCCCACCCAGATTTAACCACGCCTGCC
>JAGWBY010000030.1:46510-112009 GCA_021295675.1 Candidatus Latescibacterota bacterium
CTTTGTCTCTGACCTCGGCATAGGCGTTGCCCAGATTGTAGTGGATGGCCGCATCCCCCTCCATGTCCATCGGCGCTAGGCGGCTGTTGGCCGCAAACGCAAAGGCCAAACAAACGGCCAACCCCAACCCCAAGTTGCGCCAATAGCCCACCCGTCCCCAGTCCCACAGCGCCCACAGCCCGTAGGCGGCAAAAACTATGAGCACTGGCAGCACTGGCACCCGGTAGCGCGCCGCGACAAAAAATGCGATCACCCCCAGACAATAGCTCAGCACGTACAGCAGCGGCCACGTCGGCCCGATCCGCCGCAAACTCAGCAACATGCCCCACAGCGCCAGAGGAGCCACCAAGCCAAAGGGGAAGGCAATACCCGCTTTCCACAGGGTCGCCGACAGCACCGTTGAGTACGTGCGCCAGAAGTAGATCGGCTGGTTGCGCCCCCGCTCATCGCCGTGCCAAAACGCCCCTAACTTATGCCCCATCAACCCCAGCCACCCAATCGGATCGCCACGAATGTAGTCCCAAGCTCGCGCAGCAAAATAAGCCGACTTAGCCGAGGGCCGCTCAATCCCCTCCCGCGCCGGTTGGGTGACTAAATCGTCCCACTCCCACCCCGGACGGATGGCCACGGTCTCTGCATAGTCGGAATTGTTGCCGATATACAGGTTGATCCCCGCGTTATAGGAAATCCCCACTCCGTCGCCGCCGATGGCCCAGTTGCGCCAAGCCACCGGCGCGATAGCCAAGACCACGCCGAATGCGAACGCACCAGCCCAGATCAACCCCTGCCGACGGGGGGTAACCCACAGGATAACTATGGGCACGGCGACCGCAAAAGTCAGCACCGTCGGCACGGCCAGCGCACCGACGCCAAAGACCACCCCAACACCCAAAAATCCCCAACGGCTCGGGCGACGCCAGACGCGCAAAAGTACCACTAGAGCCAGCAAATCGACGAAGGCGGCCAATGAAGCCGGCAACAGCTCGCCGTCAAAAAAGATCAGCGGCCCGCACAACGCCGCGCCAATCCCGGATTGAACAAAGCGCGCCCGATCCACCAGCTCATCGCGCAGACCAGCGCCCCTAGCAGAGCCTGCACAAAGCGCACGGCATAAAAAAATGACTCTGGAAAAAGACTCTTTATCGCCCCGAGGAAGTACGGATAGAGCGGCGGCTGCCAAAACGGCCCCTCGCCCACGCCCAACCAATTGCCCGCAGCCAAGCGCTGGGCGTGGTGGGTGTACGTCTTGGCATCGACCGCCGGATGGGCAAAAAGCGGACTCGCATCTGCTTCGAAGATATAGACGACCCGCACCGCCATGGCGAGGGCAAAGACGAGCCACCCTAAGCGCCCGGTCTGCAGCCCAGCGATCATTGCGAATATACCCGCTGAATGATATCGTTAGTGACTATCAACCAACAGACAACTATGCGCTCATCCTTCCTCGGCACCTGTTTCTCCTTCGTCCTCGTCCTAGTCTTTACCGTCTGCATGACCTTTACCAGTGTGCGGACCTACGTTCTCTATGGCAACTACACCGGGCTGACCGATCACTTCAACACCGTCGGCGTCATCTTTCTGATCTTCTGGATCGTGGTCGTCGCCCTTGCGCTGCGTCTGCTCCACCCGCTCTTGCGCCTCTCGCCAGCCAATTTCGCCTTGGTCTATGCCGCGCTCATGGTCGCCGTAGTGCTGCCTTCAATGGGCTTTGGCGGCTACTTCATCCCGCTTCTTGCCGGCGTCTTTTACTACGCCACCCCAGAAAACAACTGGTCCGACCTGCTCTGGCCGCACATTCCCCACTGGGCCGTCCCCCGCGATTTGAAGGAGCGGATGCCGCCGCGCCCGTGCCTTGGGCCTTGTGGGCCGGGCCGCTGTTGTGGTGGGGCCTTTTCATGTTGGCCTTTTTCTTAGTCAGCATCGCGCTGATCAGCTTGGTTCACCACCAGTGGTCGCGCCAAGAGCGCTTGGTGTACCCACTCGCCGCCGTCCCCAATATGCTCCTCGAAAGCTTGGAAAACCCCGCCGCGTCTATTCTCAAAAGCAAGCTATTGTGGCTGGGGTTTCTCATCGCCTGGGTCCTGCCGACCGTCAACATGCTCGACCAAGTATTAGACATCGAGATTATCCACGGCTTCGGCATCCCCGGCGGCC
Organism: Candidatus Latescibacterota bacterium; assembly: GCA_021295675.1. The sequence goes on from JAGWBY010000030.1 coordinate 48,665, forward strand.
GCATCGAGATCCGTCAATTCGGGCTTAGTTACGGGCTTAACACCGACCTACTAGTCGTGGGCTTGAGCTATTTGGTCGGCCTCAACGTGCTGTTCAGCGTCTGGTTTTTCCACATCCTCATCGCTGCCGAGGGTGCCCTGCTGAACTGGCTGGGCATTTCCCTATCGCTGCCGGCCCAGCCCCACGCACCCAACGGCTCGCGTGTATCGTCGGAATCTCGCTGTGGATGTCTCGCCACTTTCTGCGTCGCCAGTGGCGGCTGATCATCGGCGGTGCCCCAGACTCCGACAGCCCGATCTCGCCGCGCACCGCCGCTCTGCTCGGGCTTGTCGGGCTGACGTACATGACTGGCTTCCTCTGGGCCAGCGGCCTGAGTCTGATCTGGAGCATCATCTTCCTGCTGGTCGCGCTGGTGATTTTCTTCGGCATTGCCCGCCTGTTGGCCCAGACCGGGATCGGCCGCCTGCGCGCTCCGGCCTCCGTGCCGCCGATCCTGACCAATCTCGTGGGCACCGCTCCTTTTGGCGCCCAAGGACTGAGCGCGATGGGACTGAGCATGGTCTGGACCGCCGACTTGCAACTCTTTTTAATGGGCACCCTCGCCCACGCCTTTAAGGTCTGCGAGCCAGCTCGGCTCAAGATCAGTGGACGCAAGCTGGTGTTCTTTTTGTCCGCCGCCATGATCGTCGGCCTCATAACCACCATGGTCTGCTACATCTGGCTGGGCTACCGCCACGGGTACTTCGTCAGTTCGCCGCAATACCATTGGTCCTGGGTCGCCAATTCGATCAACAATCCCAATCCCGCCGAGCCGTTGGTGGCCGTGTTCCTCGCCATTGGCGCGGGTCTCGCCGGGCTGCTCGCACTGGCCCAGTACCGCTTCGCCGGCTGGCCCTTGCACCCGGTGGGACTGGGCATCGCCCTGACCAACACTGTCTCCATTGACTGGTTCGGGATTTTCTTGGCTTGGCTGATCAAACTCCTAGCCCTGCGCTACGGCGGCATCCGGCTCTACCGCACCCTGCTGCCCTTTTTCATCGGCTTGATCTTGGGCACCTGCGTCGGCGTTGGCGGTGCGGCGCTGGTTTATGCGTTCTACTACTACTGAACCAACCGCTGTGACCTAATCAGGATCGCTTCCCACCCCGTCGAGACGCGCCATCTCCTCGTCTCCTAGCTGCCAGTCGAATAAATCCAAATTGTCGCGTAAATGGCTCGTTGAGCTGGCCTTGGGGATGACGATCATATCTTTTTGCAAAAGCCACTTTAAGGCCACTTGCGCTGGGGTTTTTCCGTGTTCGGCGGCCACCTGTTTTAGGACCTCGTCTCGGGCTAGATCGCCCTGGGCCAGCGGACGGTGCGCTGTCAGCACCACGTTGTGGGCGTGGCAATGACGCCGCAGCTTCTCGCGATTGTGGCGCAAATGGTACTCCACCTGATTGGTGCATATCGGCAAGCTGGTAGCAGTCCTAGCCCGATCGGTCTGCTCAATGCTGAAATTGCTGATGCCAATGCTCTTGGCTTGGCCGGCCTCGTAGATCTTTTCAAAAGCGGCCAAGGTGCGCTCCACCGGCACGCCCTGACCGGGATGGTGAATGAGCAGGAGATCGACGTATTCGGTCTGTAGATCGCGCAGAATCTCCTCCATTTGCTCCAAGGTCGCCTCGTACTCCAGGTGCGAATGCCAAATCTTGGAGGTGATAAAGAGGCTATCGCGGTCCGCCCCGATCTCCTTGAGGACTTGGCCGATGGCGTCCTGATTCTCGTACATCCAAGCCGAATCCAAATGCGTATAGCCCAGTTCGAGGGCCTCTTTGACCACGTCTTTGCACTGCTGGCCGCGCAACATCCAAGTGCCCAACCCCAATTGCGGGATGGCATGGCCCGAAGACAAGGTAATATCTGGTGCGTTCATGTCGATTGCTCCTTGCAGAGAGAAAAGAAAGTGCAGCCTCAGCGGCGAAAGTAATCCTCAGCGTCGTCTTGCGGCACATAACCCAGATTCTTCTTGGTCGCCTCCAGATCAAAGACGCGCCGTCCGTTGCCGCTGACTACATAGGCCAGCAGGTACTGGGCGTCCACTTCCAGAGCACGACGATGGGCTTCAATGCAATCGCGGTGGCTGAGAAACATGGCCCGCATATAGTCCTCGGCCGGAGTGCCGCGCATAGTGGTCGGATCGTCCTCAGCAATGATCCAACCGATGCGCAGACCGACGAATTCGAGGCCGTAACGCTGACTGTACAGCTTGCCCATGTGTTCGCCAAAGAGCTTGGAGACCGCGTACATGGAGTCGGGATTAGGCGGCTCGTCTAAGCGCATGCGGATGCGCTTGGACGGATCCAAAGTTTCAGGCGTGGTCAAAATAGTATTGCCGTGTTGGGTGTGGTTGGTCGAAGCAAAGACCAAGCGTCTAACCCCAGCTCGGCGGCACTCTTCCAGCACCTGGTACATGCCCTCGAGGTTGTGATCCCGCACGCTCTCCCAAGAGGCGCTTGGGCTAGGATCGGCCGCTAGGTGAATCACGGCCTCCAAGCCCTCAAAGGCCCCTTCGACCTCTGCGGCGCAGTCGAAATTGACGATAGTGGTGGGGAAATCGACCGGGCGGCGCGTAAATGCCTTGAATTCGTATTCGGCTCCCAAGCCGGCCAGTAGCACGCGGCCGATGGTGCCGTTGGCTCCAGTCAGGCCAATGCGGGTATAGCGCGTCATGTTGTATGCTCCTTTAGGCATCTAGGTATAAGATACTTCGACTCCGCTTCGCTCCGCTCAGCAGTGTCATGCTGAGCGGAGCGAAGCATCTCAGACCACTTTCGTGTACTTAGCCCACGACAAAAGTCCGTTGACTATTCTCGCGCAGCACGAGTTCCCGGTCAAAGGTATGCTCGCCCGCGCCGGTCAGCCGAAAGTGCTTAATTTTGATCTGCCCATACAAAACATCCAAGACAATGCGATAGCTCGATTGCCGTTGGGCAATGCGCACCGTCCCCCAAGCAGCACCATTTGACCAGAAAAAGGTCCCTAGCTCTGCGGCAAAGGCGATGGACTTTGTAACCCCCGAATAATTAAATCCCGTCAGCGCCAGCACCCCAGCCCAAGCAACCATGGCGCGGGCGTAGTGATGGCCGCATTCGGCTTCGTCAAAGGGACTGCGTTTGGCCCCGTCGTAGCGATTGCGAATGTCGCGCATGGTTTGCAGACCGTTTTTGCGCTGCCCCTCGTAGAGCATACCAATGGCCGCGGTGTATTCAAACCCGGTCATCACTTCGGTGAAATAGGGAAATGGATTGTCGGGCCGCTCGCGGGGATAGCTCGCCATGAGCAAGGCTGATTCATCGCCCAAAGCGTAAGAGCGCATGCAGTTGAAGTGATCCGTCAGCTTTTTGCGGTGGTTGTACTTGCGGATGCTTTTGAGGGTTCGGCGCACATGGGTGCGCTTAGTCAGATAGCCCAAGCCGCAGACGTGGGCGAAAAACTGGCCAACGAGCTGATCTACCAGACAACCGCGGCCGAGTTGGTAATCGGGATCGGAGAGTTCGGCCGCGCCCATACTCAGCCGCAGCGCTGCGGCCACTTTCTTGGCTGGCTCAATGCGATGCTCGTAGTATTCGCCATTGAACAACTGCTCGTCGATGTAGGCGCGACCACTCTCGTAGAGCCGACGGCAGGTTTGCGCAAAGTCAGCTTCGCCCAGATGGGCCGCCATTTCCTCGCCAGCGCGCAGAGCACCCAGATACCATATCCCCATTTGCGGATTAGGCCCGTAGTATTCGACGTCCATGGTATTGTGCTGACAGCCCTCCATAACGCCGTCGCCATCGCCGTCCCACCCCCCTTCGATCCAGCAAAATTCAAGGGCCTTTTTGACCTTTGGCCAAATCGCTTGCAGGAAGGTATCGTCGCCGCAAAGCTGCCAGTCGCGATAGGCTTTCATAACGCAGCCCATCTGACCGTCGGCCGCGGCTTTGCCAAATTCACGAGCGCGATTGAGGGGCAGGTGGACGCGAAAGTTCATCATGCCTTGGTCGTCGGTGGCGTGATTGAATTCGGTATCGCGCATCGTGCGGGCCAGATCGCCAAAGAGAAACGCCGTACTTTGTTCGTAATTCCACACATGCGTACAGGATCCCATGCAGCAGCCGCTGTGATCGTTGTATCCCTCCCAGCCAAACAAACGTCCATCAGGGGTGCGAAAGCACGTTTGCGTCCGCAGGGTGCTGAGATTGAAAAGGGCGGCTTCCTTTACGACCTCGGGCAGGTCGCTGGCCGCGAAGGCTGAGACAAAGCGCACGGTCTGTTGTTCGAGCTTTTTGAGCCTCGGCGCGGTCATCGCCATAGTGCGTCGCATAGTAGTTGCCAAGGTGCGGGTCGTCGCCCGGCGACCACGTGTGCCGATTGGGAAAGTGCCACGTCAGCAAGAAGGTGATGGTCTTGTGTTGCTTGGGCAAAATGTTGGTGCGCACCACGAGCGACGCACTCGGCATGTCAACCCCTTCGCCGGGGCGCTCTTCCACCCGGCCATCGGCGGCAAAGTCGTCCCAAAAGTCGAGCAGCGACGTGCCCCACCCGGCTTTTTTCCACGCCGTGCGATAGGTAATACCCGTTTTGGCCGTGGTGGTCAGGGCCATCGTGCCATAACTGATGGCAGCGGGATCAACCCCCTTGCTGTCCATGAAAATGCCCTGACAGTGCGTTGCCTGGCGAAAGCGATTGCGATTGGCCTGGGCCAGCTCTTCCACACCATCGTTGCCAATGAAATTGGGCAGCGAGCCGCACACCGAAGCCGTGACGCGCTTGTTGGTCCGATTGGTCAGCGTATAGCGCAGCACTGCGATGGGGATGCCGCTGTCATAGGCGTTGGCGGGAATAAGCGGGTTAAACGCTTCGAGACAAACCGCGACCGGAACTTGTGGATCGGACAGTTGGACCTGTGCAAGTGGATAAGCTGCGGCAAACGCACATTGTGCAAAGCGCGGCAAGCCGTGATTGACCGCCACACTGCCGCTCGCACCTTGGTATTCGGATAGTGACGGCTGGGCCGCCAGCAGGTTTGGCGTACAGAGCAAAAAACGCGCCCCCTCCTCGCCCCCCATCGCCCCTTGGGACAAATCCCTTGGCCGGGCGATTCATCAGTTCCCAGTCGCGCAAATCCCCGCGTCCGCCCAGTGAAACTGTGCCCGTGCCAATGCCGCCAACCGGCATGGCAATGCGGGCGAGATGATCCCGATCATAGTGCTTGAGCATCGGCCAATTGGACATTGTGATTACTCCTCGTCGTGAATGTAGATTGAGCCAAAAGGGGATAGTTTGCAGCGCCCCTACAGCAATCCTAAATGATTGAACGATTCGAGAGGCAGATCGTCTTATTTCTGCGCCCATCTACGGATCTAAGGCGTCGGAGCCTCCGCGTCAATCAGCCCTTCCCGTTTAAGCTCGGCCCAATAGTCAACGGGGATCGCGTGCTCTAGGCAATCCACATTGGCGGCAACTTCCCCGACGGTCCGCGCCCCCGGAATGACGGTCGCCACCGCCGGATGCCCAAAGGGAAATTGCAGCGCCGCGGCCGACAAGGGCACCTCGTGCCGCGCGCAAACCGCCTCGATGCGGCGCACCTTCTCCAGCACATCTTCCGGTGCCGGCGCGTAGTTGTAATACGCTCCTTCGACCGCTCCGGTAGCCAAAATCCCCGAGTTGTACGGCCCGCCGATCACAATCCGCACCCCCTTCTCCGAGCACAGCGGCAACAACTCGCGCAGCGATTCCTGCTCCAGCAGCGTATAGCGGCCAGCCAGCAAAAAGGCATCAAAGTCCCCAGCGCGGGCAAAGTCAGCTAACATCTGCCACTGATTCATACCCAAGCCGAGCGCCTTGATCACCTTTTGCTGACGCAGCTCGTCGAGCGCGGGATAAGTCTCGGCCATCACTTGGTCGAAGTACCCCCGCTCGCCCGGCGTCCAATCCGGCTCAATGCTCTTCCCCTCGTCCGGGTCGTGGATCAGCACCAGATCGAGGCGATCCATTTTGAGCCGCTCCAGACTCCCCTCAATCGAGCGCAACACCGCGTCGCGCGAGAAGTCGAAATAGCTGGTCATCTCAGGCGCATCGACGAACAGATCGACGTAGTCGTCGCCGGGCTTTCGCTCCACCAGCGTATAGCCCACTTTCGAGGACAGGACGATCTCGTCGCGGTCGTAGCGCGCCAGCCCCGGCCCCAAGCGCGTCTCGCTCAGGCCGTAGCCGTACAGCGGCGCAGTGTCGAAGTAGCGCACCCCAGCCGCAAAGGCCGCGTCTAGCACGTCCAACCCCTCTTGCTCGCTCAGCACCGAGTACATATTGCCAAAGGTCGTGCCGCCCAGTCCCAAGCGCGTCACCTCCAAGCCGTACGGCCCAATTTTTTCTCTATCTCCTGCTCGCATTGATCTTTCCTCCTCAAAAAATCGGAATCCGATTGCCAGTCTCCCCAGTGACATAGTCGAAGAGTACCCAGAATCCCGAGACAAAAATGTGCCCCAAAATAAACCCCAAAAACAAAGGCCGTAGCTGTCTATAGAGCGTCACGCCCCCGTATTTGAGCACCAACGCCTTCAAGACCCAGCCGATGAAAATGCTGAACCACGTCCAGATGATCGTCAGCGTCGCGCCGATGGGGAAACCGAGGTAATGCACCGGCCACCACATAAAATGATGCCGGGCGTACATCAACAATCCCATGATCGCCGCGCCGATTCCCGCGAACATGAAGCGCGGTCCGATCTCGCCAAAGTCGTTTAAGGGGTGCCGCGGATTGGCGATCTTGTAGGCCGAGTCGCCGTGAACAATCTCGCCGAAGCGATTGTAGAACCACCAGTCTAAATTGATACCTCCGTACTGGTACCCCATCCACACCACCATCCATATCGACCCAGCCAAGCCAACCACAATCGAGAGCATCAGTGCCCAAAACAGCGGCCGTCCCCGCACTTGGCCAATATCGGCCAGCTTGAGACCATTGATCGCCGAAGCCATCACCATAGTCCGCAGATCGCCCGCCCAGCTAAAGGTCATCCCCAAGCTCACCAGTCCCGACGGACCAATCGCCTCCGTCCCCACCGCGTCAATCACAAACGGCTGGGCCGTCATCTGCGCCCGCGCAAAACCCAACCCACCCTCGGCGACGATCCGCGTCAGCCCGTAAAAGATGCAGAAGGCGATGAAAAGAAAAAACAGCGCGACCCACCACGGCACACCCGATAAGGTCAGCCAGCCCGTAGCGTACGCGCTGGATAGGGCCAAGACGATAAGCGCCGCCCGATACGAGAGGATCTCCTGCGAATCGTCCAGCTCTCCCTCATTGTACAGAGCCTTGCGCCAAACCCCCCGCAGATAGCCGCGGCTGTTCCACAGGCCGTAGAGCACCAGCACCAGCATCGCTCCCATCCCCTCGTAGGACACCGACATCGAGCCTTCCATAAACAGGTCGCGGCGGCCGGGCAGCGAATAGCCGAGGACGTTCTCGGTAGTGATCTGCGCTTTGGTCAACAAGTGGAAGAGCCAGATGCTCAACCCCACGTCTAAGCTCAAAAAGTACGCCAGCCCCAGCGCGACAAAGTTCACGTTGGTCGTCAGCGTCAGCGCGTGGTTAAACAGCGAGATGTTATTGCGCAACTGTACTTCGGGGATAAAGGGGAAATAGTGGTTTAAGGCGTTGGTGCTGTACAGCAAAAAGGGTAGCGCGAACCCGATCCACAAAAGCGGCCTTTTGAACAGCGGAACGACGATGGACCCGCTCTTGCCTTCTTCAGTCAAATCGATAGGTAGCTGCAACAGCGGAAAGGTCAAGCGGTCGTAGTCAACCCACTGGCGGCGGACGATCGACGCGATGCAGATCATCACCAAGCCGCAAGCGGCACCATCCAGTGTTCCCAGGGAATGGGCTGACCCTTGGGCAAGCCCTCAAAGAAGTACTTAATCGCGTCTGGGTCCTGCGGCACCAGCCACTCGCGGACGTAGGGATGCAACAACTCCGACCAGTTGTTCTCGGGGGTGGCATAGTAGTAGATATTGGGCAACATGGCGATTAAGTTGCCCGTAAAACCCCACGTAGGGATCGCCGATCCGATGATCATCATCGCGTAAATGACGATCAACTCGGAGCGGTTAAAACCCCAAGCACGGCGAATCAGCTTGAGCACGGGATTGAAAAACGCCACCACCAAGAAGAACAGGAAAACCGCTCCAGCGGTGATGTAATCGGAGGACATGCCCGCGGTGGCCATCGCCAGTCGGGCGTAGGCGAAGAACATGTTGATCGCCAGGGACAGCAAGGCCCCAAAAGCGAACGAGCGATAGGTGAAATTACCGGGCATCAAAGCATCTTAGGACATAATTTATTTTGCCGCAAATGGGCGGCAATTTGTCGCCGGCCAAGCCGCAGTCTATACTTAGCGCACCTTCATTCACAGCAAAGGACACCCTATGGCAGCGCTCAAAGTCGGCATCATTGGCCTCGGCGGCATCGCCCGCTCTCACTGCGATTCCATCGCCCATCTCGACCAAGTAGAAGTCGTCGCAGTCGCCGATCTGTTCGAGGAGAAGCGGCGCGAGTACATGGACAAGTACCAAATCCCCAAGGGCTATTCAACGCACCACGAACTCTTGGAAGATGCCGACGTCGATGCAGTCGCCGTCGTGCTCGGCCACCAGTTGCACCACCAGCTCACCATCGACGCTTGCCGCGCCGGCAAGCACGTGCTCGTCGAAAAGCCCATGGCCATCAACCTAGAGCAATGCGACGCCATGGTCGCCGCAGCCGCGGAAAACAACGTCAAGCTGATGGTCGGGCTGTCGCAGCACTTTTACAGCACCAGCCTCAAGGCCAAGGAAATCCTCGACTCCGGCCAACTCGGCCCCGTGATTACGGCGGTCAGCTACATGTCGAAAAACTGGAATTTCGCCGGTCGCCGGCCCCAATACCGCAGCCGCTTCCACGGCGGCGGCATGTGGTTGACCAACGGCGTTCACGTCGTCGATCGGCTCACGTGGGTGATGGCTTCGCAAGCCGCGTCGGTCTCAGCTTCCATTGGCACTCGCGCTCACTACCAAGCCAGCGACGATTCAGCCACGGCCTTTATCCGCTACAAAAACGGCCTCGCCGGCACAGCCGTGGCCATAGGCTACGCGGACGGAGCACCGAATTTTGAATGTCAAGTGATCTGCGCCAACGGCTCGCTGCGCTTCAGCCAGCACGGCGAGAAATACGTCAAAGTAGGTCAAGGCGATGCGTGGGAAGATGTCCCGTTTGAGGACGCGCCGACCGAGATGTACCACGAGTGGAAGAGCTTTGCCGAGGCCATCGCGCTCAACATCGAGCCGCCGACCCACGGCCAATACGGGCGACACATCATGGAAATCCTCTTCGCCGCCGAAGCCTCGTCCCTCACCCGCCGCGAGGTAAAAATCGGCCGCCGGCCGCATTGGCAAACCCAAACTTCCGGCGCGCCCGTGACCACTCAGCACGGCTGGATTTAAGAAGCTGTCTGGGAGTATTCGCTCCGCATGCTCAGCGTTGGTGGTATGCTTCCTGTCATGCTGAGCGAAGCGCAGCGGAGTCGAAGCATCTCTCGCTGAGGATCTCAGTCCTTCCGGACGCCCCGGCCTGCACCACTTCCTCCAACTCCGCCACGCTCGCCGCGCCACTGGACACGGTCGAGACCCTCTCGTCGGCTAAGACCCAGCGAAACGCGCTCTGCGGCAGCGTGGACTCCTCCTGCTCCAGCCGAGCAATCGTCGCCCAAGCGCGTTGCTGCTCTTCCTCGTCCTCGAACCGACGCTCCACCGCCGCGCGCTGGTCCTTGCCAGCGACGTACATACCCCCAGCCAACACTGTCGCCAGCACCACGCCCATATCGCTTTGCGCAGCGGCCGGCAAGACTTCCTCCGCTGCTAATTGCACACAGGGATGGTAGTCGTGGTAGCACAGCACCGTATCAAATTCTCCGGTCGCCGCCAGCCGCGCCAGCAAGGGGATGGCCCGGCCCGTCACGCCGATAAAATCGCACAACCCCTGTTTTTGTGCGGCGCGCAAGCCTTCCAAAGTCCCGCCCTTTTCCACGATCCGCTCCCAGCCCGCCATGTTCACCTCGTGGATTTGTGCCACCGTCAGCTTAGTTAGGCCCAGCAAGGTCAAGCTGCGCTCCAAGCTCTGCAAGACCGAATCGCGCCGGTAGTCAAAGTCTTCCGGCTTAAACCCTACTTTGGTGGCCAAGTAAAAGGGACGGCGCTCCTCAGCCAGGGCCTTGCCCAGCAGTTCTTCGCTCGCCCCGTAGAGTGGTGCCGTGTCGATGTAATTGCAGCCCAAATCCAACGCGCGCTGCACAATCGCCCGAGCGTTTTCTTCGGCGCGCTCTGGATCCTTGCCCCTCAAGTAGGCCCCACCCAAGCTAACCGCGCTCACCTGCAATTCCGTGCGCCCAAATCGCCGATAGCGCATGGTTTTTCTCCTTTTAAAAGGTCATCGGCGGCGGTAAACTTCCCGTCGGTGCGCAACTCGTACCACGAGTACCACAAGCTCGCTAGCGAGTACCGCGTACACAATGCGATAGTCGCCAGAGCGCAAGCGTCGAAGTCCGCGGTACTCTCCTTTGAGTAGGCTCCCCGAAAGTGGATGTTCTTTTAAACTGTTGATGGCCGCTCAATATGAAGGCGATCACGGCGCGAAATGCGTGATAACTCTTTGGCAGCACTGCGCTTAATCCGAATTGCGTAGTTCATGTCGGACCTGATCCCAATCCAGCACCGGGTCGGCAGGATCGTGCAGGCGCTCCAAAACTACGCTGAGGTCGTCGAGATCCTCTAGGTATCGCTCCAATGCTTGGCGAATGATGTCGGCGCGGCTCCGCTTGAGCTCTGCAGCGGCCTCGTCTAGTGCTTTGGCTAGGCCATCGGGTACGCGAGCGGTTATCTGATGCATGAGGTTGATTTCCTATCTGACAGTGATCCGAGTGGTCAGTCCAATCCGTGCGACCATATTCACCAACTCGTCGATGGTGAATTTACTGATTCGGCCATTGACAAGCTCATTAACACGCGATCGCGGCACACCAAGCCGTTTGGCTGCCTCTTCCTGACTGAGAGCCTCGTGGTCAATGTACGCCTTTATGGCATCCATTAGCTGAGAGCGGAGCTTGAGGTTGGCCGCTTCTTCGGGACTGTCCGCAATAGCATCCCAGGCGCTCTGGTAGGTATGAATCTCCTGTAGCATCTCGTTTATCCTTCCACCGGCTCCAGCCCAAGCAGCACCAAAAGCCAAGTATTGTGCCAGTAGGCGCTGTTGATATAGGGGTTTTCCGCCGACGGCCAGTTTTTCCAATAGGTCTGGTTGTGCGGGATGCGGTGATACCACTGCACGATGGGAATGGAGGGCAGCTCGGCCAGCCAGATTTCCATGGGGTCGTCGGGTGCGGTCTGTCCCATCTGATCGACCAGCGCGTCAAACTCCGGGTTCGACCAGCGCCAGAACCGCTCGGAGTGCGTGCCGGTAGGCTGGACAAAGCGGCTGTGGTAGAGCCGCAAGGTGAAGTACGGATCGCGCACGCTCGCGCCATTACCCATCAAGAAGGCTCGCGCCGATCCCTGCGCCATGCGCGAAAACGCATCGGGCGTCATGCGGAAGTCAGCGTCAAAACCCGCCTGTTCCAACTGCGCCACTAAGACCGGTGCTAAATCCGTAAAAATATCGAAAATGTCGATGACAATCTTGAGCCGCTCGCCTTCTTTGGTCCAGAAGCCCTCGGCGTCCTTGCTCCATCCCTTGCGCTCCATAATCGCCGCAGCCTTGGCCGGATCGTGGACGCCAATCTCGTACTTTTCCACCAAGTCTTGAATCGTATCAGTGTATTGGCGGATGGGCGGGAAATCCGGCAGCGGCAGATGCGATTTGGTCCCGGCCCCCTGCCAGCCAATGGCCACCAATTGATCGCGGTCAATGGCGTAGTTGATGGCGCGGCGGATCTCCGGATCGTCAAACGGCGGCTCCAAATTGTTGAATCCCAAGCACACCGGCCACCAGTCGAGATACCCGAGCGGCAACTCGCGCCCGGTCCACGTAGAGACGTTGGGATTGGCGTCGAGAATTGACTGGATGTTCGGCGGCCGGATGTCGAGGCAGGTATCCATATCGTTGGAGATCAAGTTCTGCACCCGCTTGGTCTCCTCCATGTGCGTCAGGTAGATGATGCGCTCCACGGCCGGCGGCTGGTGAAAGCCCGTCTTTTGTGCCCACCAGCCCGGGCGCAAATCCCACACCCGCTGCGCGGGCACGGAAATGAAGATCTCGTACGGGCCGCTGGCCACCGGCCAGCCTTTTTCTTGGTCGAAGTTACTAAACGTCTGCGGGTCTTGGCCCTCCCAAATGTGCTTGGGTACAATGGGAATGCCGTTGTCAAAGTTGTTGGTGAAGTAGCTAAAGACAAAGCGCGGATTGGGCTTAGTCAGCGCAATTTTAGCCGTGTGATCGTCGGTCGCCACAGCGCTCTTTACCCAAACTTGCATATCCGTAGAAAAAGACAGATGCGGCGCGTTGTTCTTGAGCATGTTGATCGTAAAGACTAAGTCGTGCGCCGTCCACGGCTGCCCATCGCTCCACTCGACGCCCTCGCGAATGCGGATGGTAACCTCGGTGTAGTCGTCGTTGTACTCGTGCCCGGTGGCGATCCAAGGGATGATGTTGTCGGCTTGCGGGTTGTAGGCGTTGTAGAAATACAGCGGCTCGTACTGGAAGTTCCAACCCGTCTTGGAGACGCCGGTCAGCAAAAACGGGTTAAACGAATTGTAATCCTTGATCTGCCCGCTACAGTCCTGCAAGCTGGAACAATCCATGACCAAGGTCCGGCTCCGAGGCACATTCTTGTGCCCTTCGTCTCCACAGCCGACCAATAGTACCCCCACTAAGCACAACAACAGGCCCTGCATGACATTTCTCCGGAAAATTATTTTTGCGCGTCGGCTGATGCCGAAAACACTTCGTTTAGATCGCCGCTTTCCAACACCGGCGACTCAGCGTGCAGAAAACAAGCTACCGCCCGCTCGGCCTCCGGTCGGTAAAACGGCGGCGCAGTCGCACACTGCGCCATAGCTTGGGGACAGCGCAGCACATAGCGGCAGCCAGTAGCCATCTCTTCGGCCTCTATATCCTCTATATCGACCACTTCCTTTTCTTCTACCGCTTCGTCGATCCACTCGCGCCCCGGCTCGGGCACCGGAATCGAGTGAATCAGCTCGCGCGTATAAGGGTGCTGAGGGTCCTTGATCACCTTCTCGGTGTGGCCAGCCTCGGCCACGGCCCCGTGGAACAGGATGACGATGTTCTCGCTGACTTGGTATGCGGTCGTCAGGTCGTGGGTGATGTAGATGAAGGAAATGCCGAAGTCGCGATACAGCGCGTGCAGAGTGGAGAGAATGGTAGCGCGGAGCGAGGCATCGACCATGGATACTGGCTCGTCGGCGATGATCAACTTGGGCTTGAGCAACAGCGCACGCGCAATGGTGATGCGCTGGCGCTGCCCACCCGAAAGCTGGTGCGGATAGCGGCCCAACGTCTCCTCGGGCCGCAGCCCGACCGCGCGCAGCGCCTCGCGTATCTTGTCGTAGGCATCGGCCTTGGACGTGGCCAATCCGAACTTCCGCACCGGCGTCGTCAGGATGTGATCGATCTTGTAGAAAGGGTTGTACACCTCAAAGGGATCTTGAAAAATCGCCTGTACATCCTTGCGGAATTGCTGCCGCTCCTCCTTTTGCAGGTCGTGGACATCGCGGCCTTGGTAGCGCACCTCGCCGGCACTGGGATTGAGCACCCCGAGCAACATGCGGGCGATCGTGGTCTTGCCGCTGCCGGACTCGCCGGCAATCGTGGAATCGACAGGGAAAAATCGTCAACAGCTACAGTCTCGATACTGGGGCCGAAGCGCTGGCCGCCGCTGCGGAAAACCTTGCGCAGATGGCGCGCCTCAAGAAGCGGGGGCATCGGCGTTCTCCTCGTGCAACAAACACGACGCTAAGTGGTCGGGGGCGACCGTTTTCAAGGTGGGTATGCGCTGGCTGCATTGGGGCATGGCTTGGGGGCAGCGCGGGTGGAAGAGACAGCCCGACGGCGGCTCCAACAACGACAGTCCAACTCCGGGAATGCCCTTGAATTCGCCCTTGGTCTCAAACGAGGGAATACTAGAAATCAAGAGCTGAGTGTAGGGGTGTTGCGGATTGTGAAAAATCTCCTCGACTTGGCCCACCTCGACCAATTTGCCGCCGTACATGATGCCCACGCGCTCGGCGAACTGCGCCATCAAGCCCATGTCGTGACCCACCAAGAGCACGGTGGCGTTGAGCTGGTGCTGTAGCTGGCGCAAGGTCTGCATAATTTGCCGCTGCACGACCACGTCGAGGGCAGAGGTCGGCTCGTCGGCCAAGATGAGCTGCGGGTTGAGCGAGATGGCCTGGGCAATGCAGGCCCGCTGCTTCATGCCACCGCTTAATTCGTGAGGGTAAAGACGAGCCACTTCCGGCTTCAGCCCGACCCTAGCCAACAACTCGATCGCCTGTTCCAACTGCACGGCCTTGGGCGGCGGGGATTCCTCGACCGCGTGCTCGCGCATCGTCAGTATCAGTTGATCCCCGATCCTCATCACCGGGTTGAGCGAGTTCATCGCGCCTTGCGGCACCATGGCAACCCGCTTGAGCCGGGCCTGCCGCACTTGCTCGCGGTTGAGTTGGATCAGGTCGGTACCGTCGTCTAAGGTCGCGCTACCACCGGCGATGAGGCCCGGCGTCTTAATCATCCGCAACAGTGCCAAAATCAGCGTAGTCTTGCCGCTGCCGGATTCGCCGACGAGACCAAAGCGCTCGCCTTTGTACAGAGTCAGATCGACCTTGTTGACGGCACGAGCGATGCCGCGCCGGGTCTCGAAGTGGACCTCCAAGTCGCGGATGTCCAGTAGGACCTCTTTGTCGGCCCTGCTCATACGGCCTTGCGCTGTTTGGGGTTGGCTAGCTCGTCCAAGCCAGCCGCAGTCATCAACAAGCCGACGAAGATCACGCCGATAAAGAGGATTGGAATCGCCCACCACCACCACATGCCGCGAATGAGCGCAGAGAACGTCGACCGTTGGATCGTTCTGCGGCCCCAAGCCGAGCGCCTCCAGCCCGATCGACGAGAGAATGGCCCAGTTGACGGCATTGGTGAAATTGGCCGCGAGGTAGGGCAGCAGATTCGGGAAAAGTTCCTTCCAGATGATCTCGCCGTTGCTCATGCCGTTGAGTTTGGCCATCTGCACGTACGCCCGCTCGCGCATAGTCAAAACCTGCGAGCGAATCGTCCGCGTGGGCCACATCCACGCCAGCGAAGCCACCACCAAGGCCATGATGTTGACGCTAATTTCCTCGCGGATCGTCGAGGCAATGGAGACCAGCACCACCAAGCCAGGCACCGTCAACAGCGTGTCCACGAGGCCGCGGATGACGGTGTCGATCTTGCCACCCATATAGCCGCTCGTAAAGCCGAGGAAAATGCCCAGCCCCAGCCCTACCGTACCGGCCAACAAACCAATCCGCATGGTCAGCGGCACCCCCACCACCATTACGGCGAGCAGGTCGCGGCCGGAGTCGTCAGTACCAAAGGGATGCTCCAGCGAGGGCTCTTGCCGCGGCGTCGCGGCCAGCGGCTGGGCCAGCGAAGTATCGACGAAGATCGACCCCAAGATCCCAAACAGCACCACCAACAGAATCATGCACAGGCCAGCCGCAAGCATCGGGCTTTCGCGCAAGTAGTAGGCTAGTGGTGTCGGCTATGAGAAATCCGCGGGTCGAGCAGCGGATAGAAGAAGTCCATCAGCATGGTCACCAAGCCAATGGACATGATGAGAATCAGTACCACGCCGTTGATAACCGTATAATCCGAGGCTTGGATGGCCTGAAAGAGCACCGTGCCGATCCCCGGATAGGCGAAAATTACCTCGACGATAACTTGACCGGCGACCACGTTGGCCAGCGACAGCCCCAGCGCCGTAAGCTGCGGCAACAGGGCGTTGCGCAGGCCGAAGCGGAAGAAGATCGTGCGGTTGCGCAGGCCATTGGCCTCGGCCAGCGTGATGTAATCCTCGCCCGAAGTGGTGACCATCATCCCCCGCATCCCCAGCGCCCAGAAGCCGACCTGCTGCAAGACAATGGCCAGCGCCGGCAAAATCGAATGGTGCAATACATCGAGGACAAAGGCGGGACTGAAGATCGCCAACATACCGGGCGAGTACCCGCCCGAAAGCGGGAAGAGATCCAGCTTGAGGCCCAATATGTAGAGCACAATTAGCCCTAACAGATAGGGCGGAATCGCCGACATGGTCATCAGCGGCACCGCCAAGTTGCGCATAAAGCGCGGGGCCGATGGCCAAGCCGACAGCGCCCCCATGAGCGTGCCCAAGGCAAACCCGATCAGCACTGAAACGATCATCAGCCCAATGGTCCAGGGAATGGCATTGCCGATGATCTGCCCGACGCGGGCCGGATAGTTGGCCAGCGAATAGCCCAAGTCGAGCGTAAAGGTATCGCCGAGAAAGTTGAAGTATTGGACGTGGAGCGGTTTGTCGAGGCCGAACTTGGCTTGATAGGCCTTTACCATGGCCTCAATGCCGTCTTGGCGCAATCCCCCACTGGCGGCTAGCTGACCGAGCTTCTCGCGGATGGGATCGCGGCCCGTACCCAGCCGTGGCACAAAGAAGTTCACGCTCGCCGCTGCCCATACTACAATCAGGAAAAGGGCGACCCTTTTGACGACAAAATTCCAAGACATGAGTTATATACAGGTGAATTGGCAAAGGCGTTAAAGCTAGGGAATAAAGATCGCCGCGTCAATTGCCCCCGCCCTTTACCACCACCACCTCATCCACCGGCAAATCCTCCAGCCGCGTCACCGCTCCATCGGGCCACCGCACCTCCAAGCGCTCCACGCGCTCGGCCCGGTCCAAGCCAAAGTGAAGACGCGCGTCGCTGTGGCCCAAATAGCTCGCCGCCCCGCCAACCGACCGCACCTGCGTCCGCCCGCCCGCCACCAGCCGCACCCAAGTGCCGACGACTTCTGGATCGGTTTGCACCACGAGATAGCGACCAGCGCGCGTCTCATTGCGCAAGAGCGTCGGGCTATCGTCGATATTGGTCGTGAACAGATCGACATCGCCATCTTGGTCGTAGTCGCCGCTGATAGTTGCGCGGCTCGACTTTTGCACCTGTAGCCCAGGACCGCCCCCTTCCACCGCAACGAACGCGCCCGATCCCTCGTTGGCGAAAAGCTGGTTGCGCTGGGCGTACGTGCCTCCGGCACTGGCGTCATCGACTTGGGGATAGACATGACCGTTGGCCACGAATAGATCGAGGTCGCCGTCGAAGTCAAAGTCGAAAAAGCGCGTGCCCCACCCGAGATAGCCCACGGTCGGGGCCGCCAAGCCGCGCTCGGCAGTAGCGTCAATAAAGGTCCCGCCGCCCGAGTTCAGATAGAGCGTGTTGGTCTCGCCGTAGAAGTTGGTCACGTAGAGGTCGAGATCGCCGTCGCCGTCGCAATCGCCCGCATCCACGCCCATGCTCGCCTCAAGTTCGCCGTCGCCGTTGTACGCCACGCCAGCTTCTAAGCCGATGTCTGCCAAGCGACCGCCCTCGTTGCGAAACAGCACATTGGGCGTCTCATCGTTGGCCACGAACAAGTCCAAGTCGCCGTCGAGATCAAAGTCTGCGGGCACCACGCCCAAGCCGTAGTGAAAATTAGCCGTGGCCACGCCGGATGCGACTGTAACATCGGCAAAAACCCCACCGTCATTGCGGTAGAGCCGGTCCCGCCCGCCTTCCATACCCTGCGGCCCGCAAAAAACCCGCAGTCCGCCCAAATAGATGCAGGGATCCTCCAACTCTGGGTCTTGCAACACCGGCTCGATGTCGAAGACTACGTAGTTGGCAACGTAGAGGTCGAGATCACCGTCGCGATCGTAGTCGAAAAAAGCCGCACTCGCGCTGAAGTCATCGCCGGCAACCCCAGCCTGCGCTGTGACCGAGGCAAAGGCACCATCGCCGCGATTGCGATAGAGCGCGTTGGCCCCGTAGTTGGTCACATACAAATCGCGCCGCCCGTCATCGTCGTAATCCCCCACAGCCACCCCCATGCCCCAGCCGCGATCTTCGACGCCGGCTGCGATCACCGCGAAAGTCCCATCGCCGTCGTTGCGATAGAGCACATTGCCCGGCCCCTCATTGTAGTTGGTATAGGTCGAGCCGTTTACTACGTAGAGATCGAGATCGCCGTCGCCGTCGTAGTCGAAAAAAGCCGCGCCGCTGCCGGTAGATTCGAGGATGAAGCGCTTGTTCGGGTCGCCGTTTATGGTGGGCTGCTCTAAACCAGCTTCCCGCGTCGCATCCACGAAGAAGGGATCGGCCTCGGCGCTGGCGGCGAGCAATAAAAGGACGAGAACCATAGAATTACGAATTACGAATTACGAATTACGAACTGACGTTGCGCACAGATAGGGGTATGGGATGCTTCGACTCCGCTTTGCTACGCTCAGCATGACACGGTGAAGCAGCAAACCAGCACTTGTCATGCTGAGCGCAGCGAAGCATCCCATACCTAGGGCCTGTGCATAACATCAGTTCGTAATTCTATGCTTCTCAACGAGCGCAGCGGAAGCCTATGGTGTTACCCTTGATGTACGAATGCGAGTCCTTGGTGTTGGTCCGCTTGTTGCACTGGGTCAAGGTGGGACCGTTGACCCACGATCCCCCGTGCAGGAACTGCATTTTCTCGCCTCCTTGCGTCCACTCCCACACATTGCCACCCATATCCAAGAGTCCAAAGGGGCTGACTCCACTCGGAAAGGACCCCACCGGCGCAGTTCGCCCATAGCCGTCCTTGTCTCCGAAGATATTGGCGTGTCCTTCCACAAACTCCGCCCCCCACGGGTACTTTAGCTTTTCAGTTCCCTCACAGGCAAATTGCCATTCCTCCTGCGTCGGCAGGCGCTTGCCCGCCCACTGGCAATAAGCCATTGCCCCATACCACGACACCTCAATGATCGGATGCCGCGCAAACCCTTCTTTGACCTTGTACACGCCTTTCTCCTCCACTAGCGCCGTATATCGACTCCCCAGTTCCACCCAGTACATGCCTTCCACCTTGGCGTTTCCCTTTTCGGTCAGAAACGCTGCGTACTCCTCGTTGGTCACCTCGTACTTATCTATGTAGAACCCGTGATTTTCCGTCTCGATCTTTACCATCTCCCCACCCTTGAGGGAGTCGGCCGCAGCTTGCTCCTCTTGGGCCAAAGCCGAGGCCGCAACGGCAACACACAGCACAATCCCGCAAAACACCTGCATCATTTACACTCCTGTCCATCCAGCGCGTATTCCCGCACCATCTTGGCAAATCCATCTTCGGCAAAACTCGGTCCAATCCGCACCCCATCTCCGGCCACAGCCGCCTTTACCTCGTCCTTTGCATTCCCCAGCAACACCCCGATTCCCGCCGCTCGCAACATGGGCAAGTCGTTGTCCGCGTCCCCTACCGCTAAGACGCGATCCGTACTCCCCCCTATCCGCTCGATTAGCGTCCGCAAGGCCACACCCTTATTCACGCCCCGACGCATAAATTCCACCCGATCGGGAATCGCCCACGCTATATAGACCCGATCTCCGCACAGCGCTTTGATATCGGCGATGTGCTGCTCCCGCCGCGCCGGATCTACCTCCAGCATGAGCTTGGGCGGTACGCCCAACGTACAAATCGACGTCGAGCACCATGCCCGGTCCCTTGAGCGCTTCGAGGTGATCTATGGGCCGAACGTGCCGGTACTCCTCGGCGATCCCCGCGTCCGTGCGTTCAAATAAACAGTACATCAGGTTTAGCCCCTCGGCGCGCCCGTATTCGACTATTTGGGCAAAGGACTCCTCGTCCAACCTCTCCTCGTGCAGCACCTCTCGCTCCGCTCCTTCTCCCGGCCCGAGAATCACCGAGCCATTATAGCCAGCCAGGTAAAGTGCTCGCGCCAGTGTTGGATGGGACTCAAAAGGGTGTTGGATGCGCAGGATGCTGCGCCCAGTGACGCTGGCTATGGGGATGCCACGCACAATCAGTTCCTCGAGCGTCTCCGCAGCCGAAGCTGCCAGCCGCCCTTCTGCGTCGAGTATTGTACCGTCGAGGTCAAAAGCCACTAAGTCGGTCATCATTCCTCCTGTTGTAAAGTTTGCAACCGCGAGCGCGCGTGGGCCAACCGCTGCGCCTCGCTCGCGTCATCTTCTGCCAAAGATGCGTACGCGCGCCACTCGGCCCGCGCTTGGTCGGGGTCTAATCGCTCGTAGGTCGAGGCAAGATGGAAACGCCACAGTGCCCGCTCGGGTTCGAGCCGGACAGCCTCTTCACCGGCCTGCACAGCCGCGGCGAGCAAGCCCAACTGCCGATAGACGTCTCCTAAGGACGCGAAAAGCTCGGCGTGGTGCGGATGCGCAACCGTGGCTTCTTTGAACACCCGTACGGCCGAGCGCAGCCGCCGCTGATGCACGTACAGCCCTCCTAACTTCAAGGCCGCGTCCCCTTCCGCACCACCCAGCGCGATCGCGGCCTTAAACGCCTCTTCCGCCGCATCGAGCGCACCCATGCGGCTGTGGACGATGCCTATGCTTACTTGGGCAGCGGCATTGCTAGGCTGTCGGTTAGCAAACGCGGCAAACGCGGCGAGTGCCGAGTCCAGTCGCCCCTCCGCGCTGTGGATTAAACCGAGATAGCGATAAACCGGGTACAGGTCGGGATCGGCGGTCCGCGCCTGTTCAAACTGCGCCAGTGCCCCCGCGCCATCCCCTTCCTCCCAGAGCAGCCGCCCCAGTTCGTAGTGCAAGACAGCTTCCTCGCCACTCCCGTCGCGTGTGGCCAAACCCTCGACGAGCGCGGCGCGGGTCAATTCCCGTTGCCCTGCCTCTCTGTATAGCGCAGCGAGGTCGGCCCGGATCCCAGTGTCGTTGGGCGCGGCATCCAGCGCCTGCTCCATCAGCGCGCGCGCCTCCGCATCCCGCCCCAACCGCGCCTCTACCCGCGCTAGTTGGTAGCGCACCTCCGCCTGCTCGGGCGCAAGCTGTAGGGATGCGCGATAGGCCGCCTGCGCCGCGTGGAGATTTTCTTGCAAGTGGCCGAGCGCCTGATAGGCGTGACCCAGCCGCGCGTAAATCAGCGCCGACTTCTCGCCCCGGCGCACAGCGTCCTGATAGGCGCGCAGTGCGCCGCTATAGCGTCCTTGAGCGGCTAGGCTAAGCCCCAGTTCGGCATAGGCCCGCCCGTCGTCGGGACGCGCCTCCACCAAGATGCGGTAGAGCGCGGTCGCGTCTTCATACGCACCGCGCGCCGTGTAGAGCGCGGCCAAGGTAAAGGTCGCCTCGTGCAGCTCGGGATCGAGTGTCCGCGCCTGCGCTGCTAGGCGTTCGGCCTGCTCCAACTCGGCCTGGCTCAAGCTCCGCAGCGGCCGGCCGCCAATCAGCTCCTGCGCTTGGCGGTGCGCAGTCGGCGCATCCGGCTCGGCGCACCCAGCCAACAACAGTGCGATTGCAATCAGCCCCTTCACTGCGTCTCCCCTTCCCTGAGCAACAAGTGCTGATCGGCCTCAATGTCCCGATACACATCGACCTGTCCGCTAGGCCACGCCACCTCAATGCGGTCGGCCCGCACCCGTTGCCCCAAACCAAATTCCAACTCCAAGCTGTTGCTGTTGCCAAAGCTGTATCCAGAAGCCACTTCCTGGTATTGCATCAGGTCGCCAGCATACACCCACACCTTGGCACCAATTCCGTCGCGATTGCTCTCGACCCCTTCCAACTCCAGCACCAAATAGCGATTGCCAAAGCCCTCGCTGCGGTAGAACGCATTGGGCCATTGGTCGCCCGGCTGAGCACCACCCACTGGCGCGTACAAGTCGAGATCGCCGTCGCGGTCGTAGTCGGCAAAGGTCACGCCGTGCGATTTGCCCAAGTGCCCCAGCCCGGCGGCTTCTGTCGCATCGACAAAGGTGCCGTCACCCCGATTGCGAAAAAGCACATCCGGCTCGCGCCGGCCCATCTGCGGCCCGCCGTTGCCGAGGTAGATATCTACCCAGCCGTCGTTATCCACATCGCCGGGAACACCGCTCATCGTGCCCAGCGCTCGCCCCAGCCCGGATGTTTCCGTCACATCGGCGAAGGTGCCGTCGCCCTTGTTACGAAAAAGCACCGGCCGGTCGCGCTCGCTCGTCGATTTGCCAGCGACCCGATCAGCCAGCACCACCGGGTACTGGCTCCAGTTGCCCACGAAAATGTCCAGCGCACCGTCGTTGTCATAGTCTAGAACAAATGTTATAAAGCCATCGATGTACTCGGCACCTACACCGGCGGCTTCCGTCTGATCGACAAACGCACCGTCGCCCCGATTGCGAAAAAGCACATTCGGCTCGGTAAAATTGCACGCGTACAGATCGGGCCAGCCGTCGCCGTCAAAGTCGCCCCACGCCGTACTCAGCGTCTGTCCCTTGTGCGCCACCCCAGCAGCTTCTGCCACATCGACGAAGGTACCGTCGCCCCGATTGCGGTAGAGCACATTAGTCGAGTCCCCGGTCGCGCCCGTGCCATTGGCCACGTAGATGTCGAGATAGCCGTCGCGATCGAAATCGCTCCACGCGGCACAGAAGCTCGACCCCGGATCGCCCGTGCCCGACGCTTCCGTCACATCGGCAAAGACACCACGACCGTTGTTTTGGAAGAGCACATTCACGCCGCCGCCAAACCACCCGTCGCGCGTCACGTACACATCGGCGTCCCCATCGTTGTCGTAGTCGGCCGTCTGCACTCCGATCCCGCCCTCGGGCAGCACCAATCCGGCGGCCTGCGTTCGCTCGGCAAAGCGCGCGCCGTCGTTGCGGAAGTACGCCAGCGCTGGATGGCCGATTACTACCAAGTCGAGATCCCCGTCCTCGTCGTAGTCGGCCCAAGCGCTAGCGCGACCGCCGTCGAATTTATCGACTCCCACCTCGACACTGATCTCGCTAAACCGCCCGCTGATGGTCCCCTGCGGCACGGCATCGGCAAACGCCTCAGTCGCCGGTCGCCCCAAAGCCTCCTGCAACCACTTCCGATGCCAGCGCAACTCCAGCGGCTCGGGATGCAGCGCCACGGCCTGCTGCAAAATCGAATCGGCGCGGGCGTACTCCTCCCGCCACAGCGCGGCAATCGCCGCCCAATAGAGCGATTCATATCCCTCGGGATCGACAGCCAGTGCCCGCTGCAAATAACTTTCCGCCTCAGTGAACCGTCCCTCTTCCAGCGCCTCTTTCCCCCGCCCCAAAAACGTCTCCAACACCAAAGACCGCGCTGCCGTCAATTCAGGATCCAAGGTCGCCGCCTGTTCCAGCAACCCCACGCCTGCCTCTATCCGCCCCTGCACGAGCCGCACCCTCCCCAACTGCCAGTAACCTTCGGCGGCGGGTTCCAGCCGGACGCAATGCGCAAAAGCGCGCTCGGCCGCCCTGAGCCGATAGTGCTCTAGCAAATCCAAGCCCCGGTAGTACGACTGGAGGAACGCCTCAGAGCGACCGGCCGGTTCTTGGCAGCCGCTTAGGACAAGGATAGAAAGGGTAGTGACCAGAAGAATTCTCATAGCAGAAACAACATCCGCCGTCTTTTGCCTGCTGTCAATTTCTAGTACGTTGTTACGTCTCTTTTGACATCTCTCACCAATAGAAGGAGCACCCATAATGCAATGGACCCTTTTCCTCGTCGCGTTCCTCTGGACGGCCTCGCATAGCACGGCCGAAGACCGCCCCCGCCTCGTGCTCGACAGCCAAGCAGCCATGTTAGTCGTCGATTTAGGCGGCGGCTCCATTTCCGATTTCCACCTCAAAAGCAATCCGCTCAACCCCCTGCAATGGGATTCGTGGTCTTTCGGCGACACTCCCGATCAGGCACCACCCATAGAGCCGCGCTCCATGGGGCACTTCCTTTGCCTCGACCGCTGGGGGCCAGCCACTGAAGCCGAGCAAGCTCACGGCATGGGCTGGCACGGCGAGGCCACGCGCGTGTGGTGGACCGTAGATGAGGACGCCCGTACAGAGGACGGTCACCTCGTAGCCCAAATGTCGGCCGAGCTGCCCTTGGCCGGCCTCAAGGTCTCGCGTTCGATTCGCATGGATCAGGATCAGGCCGTCTTTGCAGTAGCCGAGGCCGTTACCAATACTCGCCATTTGGGCCGCGTGTACAACATCGTCCAGCACCCGACCATTGGCCCGCCCTTTTTGGACGAGAGCACCCGCGTTGATGCCAACGGCACGCGCGGCTTTATGCAGGAAACGCCCATGCCGACGCCCGAGGACCCAGAGGTGCACTGGCCTTCCGCACTCAAAAAGGACGGCACCGAGGTCGATATTCGCCATCTGACGGATGACGCCTCTCCAGCAGTCGTTTCGTACATAATCGAGGAAGAATACGGCTGGACCACGGCCATCAACGCCAGCAAGGGACTCCTTATTGGCTACATCTGGCCGGAGGAAGAATACCCTTGGTTCGATGCTTGGCGACACGTCCGCGACGGCAAGCCCTTTGCCCGCGGCTTGGAGTTTGGCACTACGGGTCTGCACCAACCTAGCCCAGTGTTGTTGGAAAAGGGCCAGATTTTCGGCCGCTACCTCTTTCACTACATCGATGCTGACGAGACCCAAATCTTCACCTACGCCAATTTTCTCATGGAGATTCCCCCCGACTTTGCCG
This sequence comes from Candidatus Latescibacterota bacterium, assembly GCA_021295675.1. Next base: position 73,436 of record JAGWBY010000030.1, read on the forward strand.
GCGTCGCTGATGTCGGATACGCCGATGGCCAACTCGTGGTTCGCGAGGACGGCAGTCAGAGCCGAGAACTGACGATGGAAGCGGGAGATCTTTTTGAGTGGTGAAATCTACGATATAACTAGTCGCGATCTAGCGTCCGGCGAGTTGCATCCAAAGGGCACTATGGAGAGAAGCCATGAACAAGAGGATACTTGACCAACAAACGTTGGACGACATCATACAGCGCATTGTAGAGGTGGCTCAACCGGAGAAGATAATCCTCTTTGGGTCCGCCGCCCGGGGCGACATGAATCGCCATAGCGACGTTGATCTGCTCATCATCAAGGAGGGTGCGGACGCGCTTGAACTCATGGGCGATATTTATATGAATCTCGATGGCGTCGGCGCAGCCGTCGATGCTGTTGTCGTCACGCCCGACGATGTAGAGCGGTATAAGGATAGCCACGCTGTGATTGTCAAGCCCGCATTGCAAGAAGGCAGGGTCGTATATGAAGAAACCTGAGCGTTTTCCCGCCGACGATCCTCGCGAGTGGATGAATCGCGCCAGAAGTAGTCTGGCGATAGCGAAAAACCGCGTACCACAAGCCTATCTAGAAGACCTATGCTTTGAGGCCCAGCAAGCAGCCGAGAAAGCTGTCAAGGCGTTGATGATCAAGCGCGGCATCGACTTCCCCTACGTACATGATTTGGCCCGATTGCTTTCCCTACTCAAGGAAGCAGGCGAAGCGATCCCGGACGCCGTCGGACAGGCCAGAAAGCTCACTCGATTCGCCACAGTTTCTCGCTACCCTATGAACCAGACAGTCACCGAACAGCATTATCTGGAAGCGCTAGCCATCGCCGAAGCCGTCATCCGCTGGGCTGAGGAACGCATACTAGATCCCCGATAAATACAAGCGCCTAGTCGAGGTCGGTTCCTAGCCCCCAACCTACCTTTCCTCCCGCGCCACCTTCCCCTTGACCACCCACTCGGCCAGTGCCGGCCACAGGGCGTGAACCACGGCCAGTAGCCTAAGCCGTCTCGGCACATAGAGTCGCTGCTGTCGCTTCTGCATCCCACGCACAATCGTCTGCGCCGCCTCTTCTAAACTCACCGCTTCCGCCCGATGTTCGCGCGATGCGGCACCCAACGCCTTCCCGTCCTTCCCCAGTGCGCGTTGCCGCAGCTCCGTCCCCTTGAGCCAATGCAAGAGCACGGTCATCACCCCCACCCCACTCTCGCCCACCTCCATCCGCAAGGCATCGCAAAACCCCTGTAGCGCGTGTTTGGACGCCGAGTACCCCGTGTGCAGCGGCACCCCCACCTGCCCCTGAATGGACGAAAGCTTTTTTTGAGATGCGGCAGTGCTGGATGTACGCAGTGCACAGCCCCCAGATAATTCACCTCAATCAGCTTGCGGAATAATGTTACATCCTCAATCTCGGCAAACTCGGTCCACATGCTAATGCCAGCATTGGCGACCAAGTAGTCTATGCGCCCAAACCGCTCGACCGCGGCCTCCACCAGTCGCCTGCCATCCTCGGCTACGGCAACATCCCCAACGACAGTCAGCACCTCGCTGTCTAACTGCTCGCACTCTCGGCCGACCACCTCCAGTCGCTCGGCATTCCGCGCTAACAGAACCAGCCGCGCTCCCTGCTGGGCGCACTCCACCGCCAGCGTCGCGCCCAAGCCCGCAGAAGCACCGGTGATAACGACTATTTTATTCTTCAGGCTTCCGGCACGCACTGCCAAAAATCCCATTCTGAATGCCAAAGATATTCTGGGGGTCCAGCGCTTCTTTGGTCTTTTGCAGGGCCTCGATGCTGTTTTCGCTCTGGATGTGCTGGACGAAGCTCTGCCGGATTTTGCCTATCCCGTGGTGATGGGACAGCGAGCCACCGTGGTCCAAGATCGTCTGCCGCAGCGCGTGCTCAATCTCGTGATAGACCTCAATGGGCTGCGCCAATCCCCGCCCGGAAAACCCCATCGTAAAGTAGATGCACACTCCCGTGTGGTACGTCTGCGTCACCCGGTACGACAGGTAGGGCCGCCCGGCCACGCCACGGGCACTACACTGCGCGGTCAACTCCGCTTGCACGGCTTGCGTCACATCGTGGATGCGGGTCCAAGGCACGGAAGTCTCGAAGGTCTCGCCTAGGAAATCGAACTGATTCAAAAAGTCGCGGATATAGGCGATCCCAAAAGTCAGCATGTAGCCGCGCCGGCCGTTGGTGGCACCGGCGCTCTTGCCGCCGTGGGCCTTGGCCAGCTTGAAGATCGTCCGCTTCTGGTGGTCAACCTCGGCGCGGGTACCCTCCATGGCGATCGTACACGCCGCCATTTTCAGCGGGTCAAACCCCAACACCTTCAATAAGGCAAACTTCTGCACCTTCTCTTTGAAGTGCTTCACAGGAGAGGGCGCGGCCTTGAGGGCCTGTCCGAAGCGAAATTCTTGGTTGTTGACCAAGCGGATACTCGCTGGCAAGGTCCCGGTCTGCCGCAGCGCCTGCAAGTACTCCACGCCTTGGGCGAAGGACTTGAACACCAGCGAACCGTATTCGCGCACTTCCGGCTGGGGGTGGATCTTGAGCACGGCCTTGGTGATGATGCCAAGGTTGCCTTCCGAGCCAAAAAGCAGCCCGCGCGGCTGGATGCCGGTCGAGTTGCGCGGCGTGGTGTGCAGAGTCTCCACCGCGCCGGTTGGCGTCACCAAGGTCGCTTCGAGGACGATGTCTTCGATATTGCCGTAGCGGTTTTTCTTCATGCCGCTGGCGTTGGTGGCGATCCAGCCGCCCAAGGTCGAAAGCTCGATGCTGTCGGGGTCGTGGCCGACGGTGTAGCCCCGGGCGGCGAGTTCTCGCTCCAGCTCCTTGCCCGAAATCCCCGCTTCAATGCAGGCTTGGAGGTTGTCCTCGTCGAGATCCACAATCCGGTTCATGCGCCGCATATCGACCGAAGCGAAGACGCGGCCGTCGTCAGTGGGCAGGGCCAGCGCGCCACTGACGTTGGTGCCACCGCCGTAGGGCACGAGGCAAACATTGCCCTCGGAGGCAAGACGCACGATGGCGCGCACGTGGTCTTCACTCTCTGGATAAAGCACCAAATCGACCACGCGCTCCAAGGCGTCGCCGTAGAGCAGGCGATAGACCTCATCGACGCTGAGCTGGCCGTGGCTGTGGATCAGACGCTCCTCATCGTCGAGCGAAACCCGCTCTGTGCCGAGCGCGTCTTGCCAAGCAGTGACGAGACTGTCGTCTGCCCGCGAGGGCGGCACCACGTGAGCCTCTTTTTCAACGGCCATCTCATCGGGATCAATCGGAACCTGGAGCATCTCTTCGACAAACGGGATGAAGTGCGGCATAGTGAAGCCGGCCAGCGGATAGCGGCTGCCGGTCACCCGCACGGTCTTCGGCCCGACGAACTCAAAGCGGGTGTCCGTGTAGCCCCACTTGTGCGGATGGCGCTCTCCGTCGGAGAGATCGTAGCACGCATCGTCCGTAGCTTGACGAACAATGGCCGCAGCAATGGCGACGACGGCGACGGCGAGAACGACTTCGAGCATAGCTCAATCTCCTATGTACTAAATAAGTGGTCAGTAGCTACTACAGATCCCTACTACAGCCCCTCCTGCACGTCCTTTTTCCGCACTTTCCATATAAATGCGTCGTAGTAGTAATGTATCAAGGCAAAGGAACTGAGCAGCGAATAGCTGAACTATACCAAAGCCAAAGTCGCGCACCAAGCCCTCGCTCAGCGCGTGAAAGACGACGGCATAGGCCGCGCACAGTAGGAGAAAAAACTTGACGCCCCCCTTGCCCGCCACGTAGCGCAGCAGAGCCGAGTCGCCGCCCGTGCGCTCGACCTTGTGGCGGTTGTAGAAATACACCATGACGATGTACTGGATCCCGTGCATGATCCGGTGTGCCACTGCAAAGACGAGCAGATAGGCCGTGGTAAAACTGGTGAAGTACCACAGGAAATAGCTCGACAGCAAAAAGGCGTATTTGAGCGGGTTGAGCGCGTAGCCGCGCCAAGCGCAATAGGCAATGTGTCCCACGTAGATCAGGCCGTAGCCAACGGCAATGGTCCACGAGACGAAGTGTACCGTCGCTACCGCTTCCGCGCTGATGGGCAGGTGCCACTCGTGTAACATCCGCACCCAAACCGTGGAAAACAGCGGCGACACCACCAGCATGTTGCCAAAGAAAATCCAATTGAAGGCCAAGTCGAACTTCGCAGTGGCGGGCGTGCCGGCCTTGGCTTTGAAATCGTACACGCGCGCAAAGCCGTATTGCTGCATCAAGCTGTGCTGGTGATCCCACAAGGTCACGATCAACACCAAGCTCAACGGCGCCCACTGGATTAGGCCGTAGGCAAAGGCGACCAACACTATCGGCCCGAGAATGAACCGCTCCTTAAAGCGGGCAAACTCCGCCGGCGAGCCATAGACGCGCAGCCAAGTGACGAAGTGGTGGGGAATCGTCACCCACAGGGCGATGGCCGCCAGCGCGGCTCCCGGCAGATAGTGCCCCGACACGAGCGCAAAGCAGACCGCGGCAAACGGTAGGCTCACAAACCAGATATAGTCCTGCCGGCGATCGACGATATAGGCAGGTTGCAGGACGATGGAATTATTCGCCATGAGAAGAAGCCAATAGGGCTAGCGCTACAGCGTCTGGGCTGAAGCGAATTTCGTTGGCGCGGCGCTGGCGCAGAGACGCGGCCAGCTCCTTGACCGCCGCTTGGAGCTGCGCTACCGCCCAATCCGTCTCCACCTGCTCGCGGATTTCGTCCAGCGGCGGCAGTCGGTCCGGGCGGCGGCGCAACACCTGTAGGACAATATAACCATTATCCGTGGCAAAGGGACCGTGAAAGGTTCCTTCGTCGGCGTGCAGGGCGCGGCTGACCGGATTGTCGCCCTCCAGCGCGCCGCTGCCGTAAATCACATTGACGAAGCGATCTGCCAGCGCGGTCGTATCGCGACCGGCGCGCATCTGCGCGACGATGGCGGTGCCCTCGGCCTCGTCGCGGGCGAGGAGCCGGCGCACCTCCACCTCGGCCGGCGCAGTGTAACGGAGCTTGTGCTCCTCGTAAAACAGGCTCAGGCCGTTGGGATTGGGCGGTGGCACCTGCGCTTGCAGCGCGTCCTGCAAGCGCCGCGCAAGCTGCATCTGCCGCAGTCGCGCTAGTTCGCGCTGCAGGTCTGGGTCGTCGGCGAGCGCAAGCCGCGCGGTTTCGAGCGGGACCAATACGCGCCGCCCGACCTCGCGCCGCAGCACCTTCTCGCCCGTGCCCTGACCTGTTAGCAGTTCGCGGGCCTGCGCGACCGTCAGCACCCCGCCGTCGTACGCGACCATAACCGCCTCTGGCGGCCGGTCCGCCGCTAGCCCGTCCGGCTCGTAGCGCACATTATAGCGCGCATGCAGCGTGTCGTAATAAGCCAAGAGCTGCCGCCCAAGCTTCTCCCGCAGCACCAAGCGCTGAATGGTCTCCCGCTCCTGCTCAAAGCTGACCGGGTGCATGTCCGTGAGCTTGATGAGAAAGTACCCATCGGCCACCTGCATCGGCTCGGAGATCTCCCCGATCTGCATGGAGAAGGCCCTTTCGGTCAGAGCGGCGTGCGAGGCCATGGTATCGCCCCAGCGGTGATAGCCCATGTCGGCCTGGCGCTCTAGAATCCGCGAGTCTTGGGAATGCCGCATCGACAGCTCCTCAAAGTCCGCTCCCTCGGCGAGCGCGGCCAAAATCTCCGGTAGCTGCTCTTGCTCGCGTACCATCAGCAGGCTGAAGCGCACGCGGCGATTGTACGGGCTGCGCTGGAAATAGGCCCGTAGTTCCTCCTCGGCGACCTCGGGCTGGACGATTCCGGCGTGCTTGTACAAGGCCTGCTGCACTAGCTGCGCCTGCGCCTGCACCTGCCATTGCAGAAACTCCGCGCGCTCGCCCAACCCCCGCCGCTCGGCTTCTTGCACAAGCAGCGTTTGCTCGACGATGGCCTCCAACAGTTTCTCAGCCCCATATTCCGCCCGCAATTCCGGCGCTACCCGTGCGATGAACTGGCGGTAGTCCGCCACCCGAATCGCCGTTTGCCCCACCTCCACCAAGACGGCATCTTCGGTGGCCACGGCCGGACCATCCTCAGCGCAGCCGCTTAGGCCGATCAGCACCGAGCAAAGTGCCGTTCCCAGCCAACGCTTATTCATACTGCCCGCTCTCTTTCATTTGCCGGATCGCCTCCAACTCTCGCTTGCTCTCTTCTATCTTGCCAGACTTCAAGTACGCCACGGCCAACTTCTGCCGCGCGTCGAGCCAATCCGGCCGGGCCGCTACCGCAACGGTCAGCATCTCGGCGGCTTTGGCGTAATCGCCGACGCGCGCGTGTAGCAGCCCTAAAAAGTAATGCGTCTCCGCGTCTTCCGGCGCTAAGCGGCGCGCTTCCGCGAGGCTCGCTACGGCCTCGTCAAAGCGCTGCAAGCGCATGTACGCCTGACCCAAATTGTAGTGCGCCTTGACGTATTCTGGGTCCAAGGACAACGCGGCTTGATACTCGGCGACAGCTTCGGCGAATTGGCCTAAGCGTAGGTACAGGTTCCCTAGATTGTTGCGGTAGCGCAGGCTGTCCGGTGCGAGGCGCACGGCCAATCGATACGCTTCGGCCGCTTCGATCAAGCGGCCCTGCTCGGTGTACAGCAGGCCCAATTGCGCTCGGGCTTCGTGGTCGTCGGGTGCATTGCCCAGCATCCGCAATTGGTCGTCAATTTTGTCGAGCTGCTGGTCGAGCGCCCGGAACTGCGCCAGCACTTCGGTGCTCTCCTCGCGGCGACCGAGCCGCTTGAGAGCATTGGCCAATGCGAAGTACGCCTCCTTGGACAGAGAATCGAGCGCGATGGCGCGGCGGGCGGCGCGTTCGGCGGCCGCGTACTCGCGCCGCTTGAGTTCCACCTGCGCCAGATCGACGTACGCAGCCGCGTCCGTACTATCCAACTCGACCGCGCGCGTCAGGGCCACCGCGGCCCGCTCAAAGTCGAGTTCCTTCAGGCGCGTCCGACCCAGAAGCCGGTAGAAAGAGGCATTGGTCGGGTCTCGGTCCAGCCCCGCTTGTAGCAGCTTTTCCACTTCTTCGTACTCGCCGCGCAAAAAATAGATGTAGCCGAGATCGTAGTAGGTCGTCAGATGGCCAGGATCTAACGAGAGGACACGGCGGTGTTCGTCAATAGCCTGGGCGTAGTTGAGCTGTTTGACGTACATGGCCGCGAGGTTGTGTCGCGCTGATACGTGAGTCGAATCCAGCGCCAATACGCGCTGATAGGCCGCCATCGCGCTAGGGTAATCGAGCTGGCGCACATAGGCATTGCCGAGATTGTAGTGGATCTTAGCGGAATTAGGTGCGAGCGCAGCGGCCTGTTGGTACGCGTCGATGGCCTCGGTATGGCGGCCCTCGGAGGCGAGCGCGGTGCCGCGCGTAAAGAACACCTCGGCATCCATGGCCGCGCCAGGACGCACTTTTTCCTGCGATTTTTCCTCCGCACAGGCGTACAATGCAAAGCAGATCAGCAACACCCTCATCGCGCCGCTCCTTCGACGAGCAAATGCTCTTGGTTGACGCCTAAATCCGCGTATTCCTCGACCCTGCCGCTCGGCCAATAGACGACCACGCGCTCAATACTCGTGGCCGTTCCTATCCCAAAGTGCAGTTGCACGTCGCTCTGCGAGAGGTAGCTGGCCCCCGAGCGCACTTCGTCGGTCTGCACTCGCCCGCCACTTGTGACTTCGACGCGGGTGCCAATGCCAGCGCGGTTGCTGTCGCGGCCCTCTAGCCGCAGGCGCACCCAATGCCCGCTCGCTCCGTCGTTGCGCATCAAGGTCGGCTCGGCAGCGACATTGGCCACCAGCACGTCGATATCGCCATCGTCGTCGTAGTCGCCAAAAGCCGCGCCGCGGCTGACTCGTTTCAACGACAAGGCACCGCCGTCCTCTGCGTATTCCTCAAAGCGGCCATCGCCAGTGTTGAGAAAGAGCTGATTGCGCTGCGGGAAGGTCGCGTTCTCGTATTGCTCGACGTCGCTTTCCAAGTGGCCATTGGCGATAAAGAGATCGCGGTCGCCGTCGTTATCGACATCGAAAAAGCGCGTGCCCCACGATAAGTAGGCAATACTGCCCTTGCCCAACCCTGCCAAGAAGGTCTCATCGACAAAGGTGCCGTCGCCGAGGTTTTTGTACAGCGTATTGGTCTCCCACTGAAAGTTGGTGACGAAAAGGTCGGGGGCACCGTCGTTGTCGTAGTCGCCCATGTCAACGCCCATGCCCGCTTCAACATCGCCGTCCTCGTTGTACGCAACGCCGGCCAGCAGCGCTTCATCCGCAAAGTGGCCAGTGCCGTCGTTGAGGTACAAGAAGTTCAAGGTCTTGTCGTTGGCCAAATACAGGTCTAGATCGCCGTCGAGATCCACATCGCCGAATACCACGCCTAGCTCCTTGCCCTCGGCACTGCCCAGCCCCGCTGCGGTCGTAATGTCGGCAAATGTTCCATCCCCCTCATTCCGATACAGCACGTCAGTCACTCCGTCAAAGGCCTCCGGGCCGCAATAGAGTTGCAAGCCGCTACCGCCCTCGGCGCAGACGCGGTGATTGGCATAGGAGAAGTTGTGGTAATTGCCCACGTACAAATCGACGAAACCATCGCGATCGATGTCGGCAAACGCAGCACTCGCCCCCCAGCCCTCGTCGCCGACTTGGGCCGCGCCCGTCACATCCGCAAACGTTCCATCCCCTTCGTTCCGATACAGCACATTAGCACCGAAGTTGGTCACGTACAGATCGAGATCGCCGTCGTTGTCGTAGTCGCCGACCGCGCAGCCCATGCCGTAGCCCGTGTCGCCGACACCAGCGTGCGCCGTTACATCGGCGAAGGTGCCGTCGCCGCGATTGTGGTAGAGCGCGTTTTGCGGCGCAGGATCGTATTCGGTCCCCGGCACGGCAGCCCCGTTTATTAGATAAATGTCGAGACGACCGTCGCCGTCGTAATCGAAAAAGCCGCCTCCAGGGCCGACCGTTTCAATGACGAATTTCTGGCCATTCGCACCGTTGACATGGACGAAGCCGATGCCCGCTTCTTGGGTGGCGTCGTGGAAGCGGGGGTTGGCGTATAAGGGGACGGATAGGAGCAGTAGAAGCAGAAAGAAATTGAGCATTTTTTAGGTAGAAATCGCATTCTATCTATGGGAAGTATCGATAAACATCCTGACGCGGTAAACATCGCACAAAAACTACCGCATCCTCGTTCAATAGCAAACCAAGTCTATGGTTGCGATCCGAAACGGCCGTCAGTCGCCGCTAGTCAGGGCCTCGGCGATAATCTGGTAAGCCCGCTGGCGGATGTCGTCGGGAAAGTCGTGCCCGCAGTCGGGATGGACCACTTGCAGCGCCTCGCCAGCACCGTATAGATCGTACACCGCTCGGGCAGTTTCGACCACCGAGGCGGCGCTGCGCCAGCGGAAATTGGAGTCGCCCAAAGGCGCGGAGATGAAGCAAGGACGCGGCGCTAAAGCGGCGATCATATCGTGGAAGTCGAAAGGAAGGTCCGCTATAGCGTAGTCCTTTAAGCGCGGCATGTAGCGATCGCTAGTCCAGCCCGTGATATCGCCGTCCATATAATCTTGGTAGGAATCGAGACCGCAACTGGAGACGACAGCGGCGATGCGCGGGTCGAAGACCGCGGTGTAAATCGAGTTGTGGCCGCCCAGCGAGTGGCCCATGGAGGCGAAAGATTCCCCCGCGACAAAGGGCAATTCGGCCAGCAGATCGAGGCCGCGCATATTGTCCCATATCGCTTTCATAGTCCCCGACTGGTAGCCGAGAGCACGCCAGTCGGGGCGATAGTCTGCCAGCAAGGGATAGGCCGGAGCTAGGGTAACAAAGCCGGCTTGAGCCAGTTCGCTGGCATACGCGCGGTTGGCGCGACCGCCCAAACCGACGACCACCTTGTGCCCAATGCGATCGTCCGTGGGATGGAGACAAAGCACGGCCGGAGCCGGAGATTCTAAAGCGGCGTGGGGAACCAACAAATAGGCTGGCACCCGACAGTCCGGCTCGGAGACGTAGGTAATGAGACGACGAGTATAAGAGCCGCAGTCCATTTCCTCTTGGACTTGGACATCAAGCGGCCCGCGCTTTTCCGGCCCAGGCAAAGGCCCCATGATCTGCTGCATGGCCGCCAAGAGAACGGGGCGTTGGGCTTTCCAAGCACCCCGAGTGGATGGTGAGGCGGCGAGGCGCAGACTATAAAGTTTAAGAATTACGGACATTCGACCGGAGCTGCAAAGAATTGGAATGACTAGACATCAAGAAATAGAACAAACTATTCAACGTGTCGCTTTTTTCACTCCATCAATTCCAACACTTTTCCTACTTCTTGGAGATGTACCGTACTTGATTGGAGTTTACGTTCCATTTCCTCCAAATAACGCACGGTGCGGCGATTATAGTATCTTTCCCCACATGTATGGCAAACTGGCGTTTGGATAGGAATACATATGATATTCTTATCGACCTTAACCTCTTCTCGAACTTGCTTGGTCTGAACATCTTCTCCGTGACAGATTAGGCACCTCATTTTTTTCTCCTTGTATAATCTTCCCATAAAGCCAGAGCAGGATGGTAAACAGTAATAATTACTACCTGATCGTTTTCTTGGTCATACGCACATACTGTATGCAAGGGTCTTCTAGTATTCGTAGTTCCATATATCAAGCAACTGGGGTACGGCATATCGTCAGGATACTGTTTTATAATTTCTCCTGAACAAACAAGCTCGTAAACCTCCTGATCTACAATTGGACCAAATTCTTCATTCCGCATTTCTCTTCTTGCATGAGCCGAGTACAAGACTCTGTCTGACTCAAAACATCGACGTATATCTTTAAGTTCAATCACCTGCGATCTTGCCTATACTTGTTGAAACGGTACTGAAAATTGACTTTACGTTAAAACGGGCCTTGCGTCAATTGCTGCTACCACTGATTTATCCATTCCGTCCACTTGGGTATCAAAAGCCCCTAAGCGCGTCCGGCCAAACCTCGGCTGCAACCGGCGGACGCGGATGAGCAGTCGAAGGAGCCGCGCCCCAATAGCGCGCACCGATAAAGCTAAAGGCCGCATACCACAGCAGCGCAACTAAGAGCAGAGCACCCACCGCCCAACGGCCCGCACTGGCTGTGAGAGTCATTTCCACGTCCGAAGAAGTCCGGCGGCTACCCAAAAAGAGCGCCGTACCCACCGCCACATACGCAGCCGCGCCGACCGCTAACGATGCACTCGCCCCCCACTCCATACCCAAAGCCACAGCCCCGACCGATCCAAGCACCGAGAAGAAACCATTGACAGCCCACAACCAAGGGACGATCCCAGCGCGTTGCGAACCACCCAAACGCAGACAGGCCGGGAAACAGGTCCCCAACAACATTCCGAGCGGCGCGACGAGAGCCAGCGTCAACCCGACGCGCGCGGCTAGCGGCCACGCCAACGCCCCAGCGAGCGCACTATCGAGCAAGAACCCATAGAGGTAGCAGACGAGGCCGACAGCCACACCGACCAACCCCAACCCCCGAGAATGCGCGAGCGGGCGACACCATCCACCTGCGAGACTCCCGGCCCCCGTGCCCAACAATAGCCCGAAGAGCGCCACCGCCAGCGTCAAGGTCGGATAGCCTAAGAACAGGCCAAAGCGCTGCAAGAGATGGATCTCGACCATCATAAAGCCCGCCCCCAACCCAGCGGCGAACAACGCCCACAACAGCGGCGGCGATCCAGACGCGCTCCGCTGGCGCATACTCGGCGCACCAAGCGGCACTAACATCACCAGCGCACACGCCAACAACGCACCACCCAATAGCCAAGTCAGCTTGGAATCCAGCCCGCGAGTAGCATCGTAAAAGAAGGGCCGGTTGTCAGTCGTCGGCGAAATATCGAGCGCAGATGCGGCGACAAAATCCGCCAATGTAGCCCCGCGCAACCCCGTCAGCGCAGGCCGTTCGCGCCTTCCGGGCGAGAAGTACGCATCTAAACCCAACTCCTCCATGACCGCGTGTAGGCGCGCCAATTGCTCGGCCGTATAGGGCTGCCGCTGCACCAGCAACAAGGGACGGTGTGCCTCTTGCCGCGCTGGGTCGCCGCGAGCACCATTGACGACGACGAGGTGATCGAGCACCGCGCTCGGGTCGTGGCCGCGTTCTTCCCACAAGGCACCCAAGGTGGCGACCACGCGCAACATCAGCGCGTGATTGTGAACTACGAGAGCCAACCGACCACCCTCGGCGAGATGATCGAGATAGGCGGCAAATGCCTCGTGGGTAAACAGGTAATTCTCGGAGAGTGCGTACCCCACCAAATCGGCCGCCTCAGCATACACCAAGGGCAGGGCAATGAGATCGTAGCGCGCGCGCGAACGCTCCAAATAGTTGCGGCCATCGCCGATGTGCAGCTCCACCCCCTCCAAGTCGTACAAATGGCCGTTGTACTCTCCGTATGAGCGGACCAGCGCGGCGATCTCCGGGTTGATCTCTACAGCTTCGATATGCCGCCAGCCCGTCATCAGCGCGTAGAGCACGTCGGCACCACCGCCCGGCCCGATAATCAGGGCGCGCTCGCGCTGCGAAAAGTAATAGGGAAAAAACGCGGCTTCGCGGCGCACGAAAAACAACCGCCGGTAATCCCCGGGAAAGCGGAACATGTACGAGCCAGCCCCGCCATCTACATACAAGTTCAGGCCCGTGTCGCCCGTGCGATCGACCAAGTCGGTGCGCGCGTATGCGCTCCAGTGCGTGGCCTTCACTTCTCCTCGGTGGCGCTCCGCACCCAAGGCTCGGAACATAGGCTTATCGCCGGTCGCGGCTAGGGCACCGAGATCAATGAGTTCGCGTTGTTGGAAACTATAAACGACGAGCCCAGTCGCTAAAATAATTGGGCAGGCCCACACCCAGCGATGCAAAAAGAAAGCTGCGGCAGCCATAGCAAAGATACTCGCGCCCAATAAAGCACCGACGCCGCCCAGCCATTCGAGAGCCGGCACGACGTAGAGGATGCCCAGCGCCGCGCCGACCAAGTCCCAAAAGTAGAGAACTTGGCTCTGTTGATAACGCGCCCGGAAGGCGAGGGCGAGGAATGCGCCGGCAGAGATGAAGGGGAGGCCGGCGATGCCGATTAGCAGCGGTAGCGGCATGCGGGGGAATTGCGCTACGACAAACGCACCACAGATCATGCTGACGCCGCAGCTAACCGCCCAATAGCCCAAGTGCTGGTGCAGCCGCTCTTCCCGCACGCGCAGCACTGCACTCAGCGCGGCCCCTAACCCCAAGCCGCACACCGCCCCTGAGACCACGAGGAACGTGTAGTGATAGTGCTGCAAAAAGGAAAACAGCCGGACGAGGCCGATTTCATAGCCGATGACGGCCGCAGCTATCAGCCCCACGCCGAGCTGCAACCGTCGCTCAGCGCTCACCTTGGACCTCGCGCTGACGTAGCTTAGCGAGCATCTGCTGCGCCTTGCGGTGTTCGGGGTCGGCTTCGACCGCTTTAGCAAACGCCGCCATAGCACGTTTCTCTTCACCGGCTAACAGGTACGCGTTGCCCAAGTTGTAGTGGGCGCGGGCGTACTGGGGGTTGCGGCGCAACACCTCTTGGTACGCAGCAATAGCCTGCCCCAATGCGCGGCGGCGGAGATAGATATTGCCCAAGTTGTTGCGGGCATCGAGATGATCCGGTGCCACGGCCAAGGCCGCTTGGTACGCTTGGCTTGCGGCCTCGTAGCGGCCAATCCGCGCATAGACCGCACCCAACTTGTAATGCGCGTCCGCGTCGTTGGGGTTGAGCACCACAGCCGTCTTGTGAGCCAGCAACTTTTGGTGCTCCTGTTGCAAGGAATGAAAATAATCGAGGAGCTTGCGGCCGCGCACGGCCTCACCGCGCCGCAACAACGCCTGGCCCAAGTGATAGTACACTTCCGCGCGATCCGGGTCCGCCGCTAAGGCCCGCTGCAAAAGAGGTATAGCTTCGGCATCTGCGCCCTCCTGCAAGAGTAGGATGCCCAGCCGTCCCAAGAGCGCGGCGCTATTCGGGGCGTGTCCCAACCCCTGCTGCAAAGCGACGCGAGCGGAATCCGCGTCCTCGCGCGCCATCCAGATCTGGGCCGTCAGCTCGTGTGCTTCAGCGAGCGCGGGCTGCGCTTGCACCACCCTAGCCAGTTGCGCTAGCGCGTCTTCGTATTGCGCTTGGGCAAAATGGATCCGCGCCAATTGCAGCATTAGCTCCACTTCCTCGGGCAGGGCCGCGAGGCCCCGACGCAATACGGCGATGGCCGGGCCGTAATCGGTCTGCCGAGCATGCAAACCGGCCAAGTTGAAATAGGCTTGGAGATAGCGCGGTGCCAGCGCGATGGCGTGCTCGTAGAACGGCACAGCCGCAGCCAAACGCTGTTGTCGCAAGTGGATGTTGCCCAGCACGTAGTGCGGCTCAGCTAAGGTGCTGTCGATCGCGATCGCTTGTCTCAGTGCGGCGGCAGCCTGCCCTAGCGCACCGCGGTCGGCGTAGAGCTTCCCCAAACCCACGTAGGCTTGGGCCGCACGCGCGTCGAGTTGTAAGGCGCGGCGATAAGCCGCCTCTGCCTCGTCGTACGCACGCGCGCGCGCAAGCGCGGCGGCCAGTTCAATGTGGACATCGGCCACCTCCGGCTGAGCGCGAGCCGCAGCGCGCAACTCGGACAGCGGAGCTGCGGGCGACAGAGGTGCACGCGTCTTTTCCGGCAGGACTAAGGGCGCTTGCCGCCAGAATTGCTCCAAGTCCTCGGCATCACCACCTTGCGGCGCAGCCTGCGCGAGAGCTTCGTCAACCGCTTCTTGTGGTGCACTCGCATCCGGCTCGACGACCCGCAGCACCTGCCCGGCGCGCACGCCCGTTAAAACTTGGCGAATGCCCGACGGCCACGCGATCTCCACCTGCTCGGCTTCTTCACTCGACCCCAAGCCAAAGAACATCCGCGCGTCATTTTGCGACAAATAGCTCGCCGCACTGCGCTTTTCCGCCACCAGCGTCCGGCCGTCCACGCGCACCACCACGCGGGCACCATAGCCATCGCGGTTGCTCGTCCTTCCCTCTAGCACTAGCGCTAAGTAATGCCCCACTTGGCTGTCGTTGCGCCAAAGCAGGGCGCGTTGATCAGTGTTGAGTAAAAAAATATCCAAGTCGCCGTCGTTGTCGTAATCGGCCACGGCCGAGCCGCGCCCGACCAAGTCCCGCGTCGGCGCGGCCACGCCGGAAATCGCACTCACATCGGCAAAGCGGCCACGGCCATCGTTGAGGTACAACTGATCGCTCTGGCCGTACGCGGCCTGTGGGTCAAACCGATTGATGTCTTCGTCGATGTGACCGTTGGCCACGTAGAGATCGGGGTCGCCGTCGTTGTCGGCGTCGAGGAAGTTGATGCCAAAGGCCAGCTTGTCCAAGCTGTTGGCCGCTATACCCGAGGCCAGCGATTCGTCGGCAAACATTCCGCCACCCGCGTTGCGGTACAAGGTATTGCTCTCCCACTGGAAATTCGTCATCACCAAGTCGAGGAGACCATCGCCGTCGCCGTCGGCCACATCCACGCCCATTGTCCCCTCGGGCTTGCCTCCGATGTTGTACGCCACACCGGCTACGAGCCCCACTTCAGCGAAGCGACCGCCGTCGTTGCGCCAGAGAAAATTCGGCGTGGCGTCGTTGCCCTGAAATAAATCGGGATCGCCGTCGAGATCGTAGTCGAAAAATACGACACCTAATTCGCGGCCTTCGCGCGTCAGCAGCCCAACCGCGTCCGTCACATCCACAAAGCGACCGCCGTCGTTGCGCCAGAGAAAATTTCGCTCTCCAAGGTATTCAGTGGGGGCCAAGTGCCGCCGCGGCCAGCGCAGCGTTCCGCCCTCACTCAGCTCGCCGCGCTCAAATTCGTAGCGCAAGTAGTTCGCCACGTACAGGTCTAGGTCGCCGTCGAGATCGTAATCGGCAAACGACGATCCGGTTGACCATTGTTCGTCCGCCCCGATCCCGACCGCAGCCGTCACATCCGCAAAGACCCAATCCATCGCCGCACCCTCGTTGCGATAGAGCCGATTGTGGCCAAAGTTGGCGACGAAGAGGTCGGCGTCCCCGTCGTTGTCATAGTCCCCAGCCGACGCGCCCATACCGTAGCCCGCGTCCGCTACCCCGAGACTTTCGCTGACCTCGGCAAAGTAGCCGCCGTCGTTGCGATACAGCGCGTTTTGCGGCGGCACCGCCGAGACGTAGCCGGGCAAATCCGCCCCATTCACCACGTATAAATCCATCCATCCGTCGCGGTTGTAATCGAAAAACGCCGCTCCAGAGCCAATCGTCTCCACTCCGTATTTGCGCCCGGATCGACCGCTGGTATGCACAAAATTGATCCCCGCATCCACAGTCGCATCGACAAAGTGCACGACGGGCGCGGGCGGCGGATCGCTCGTAGTGCAGCCGCACACTAAGGCGACGACGTACGTTGAAAGTCTGCGTGGGATCATTTTGATTGATGCAGAATTACTTCCTGCCCACAATAACATAACTAGCACTTCGCAAATTTACACCGTACTATATATTTATTTAGGATAAATAATAATTTCCACTAGGAGGCCTTCTTGTTGCATCGTTTTCTATCGCTATTCACTATTCTGCTGTTCGCCTGCACCTCCCCCGAACCTTCGCCTAGCCCAGACGTACTCGCCCGCGTCGGCGACGTCACCATCGAGCGCGACCGCGTCGAGCGCGCGGCCTCGCGGCTCTTTCCCAAGAACGCCCCAGGTGACCTCCAACGCCAAGCCATTGAACGGCTCATCGACATCGAGGTCTTGCTGTTGGCCGCCCGCCAAGACGGCTTGGAAAACGACTTTCAAGTCAAAAGCAAAGTCGCGCAACGGGAACAGGAACTCATCCTCGACGAAATGTATCGTCGCGGCGTGGTCGCTGTCGCCGAGAACATAAGCCGCGACGAGGCTCGTCAGTACTTTGAGCAGCACCACATCGGCCAGCAGCGCCGCCTGAGCCGCATCCTCGCCAGTGGGCCAGCCGCCATCGACCAAGTGCTTGCCCGGCTGCGCGGCCCCGATAGCTTTGCCTCAGTGGCGAGCGAACTCTCCGACGACGGCAACACCGCCCAGCAAGGCGGCGACCTTGGCTGGAAGAGCCGCCTCGACTTCAAAAACTACGTTTTGCGCCGCCAGATATTCGGAGCCAAACTTGGCGAGATCATCGGTCCCATGCAGGAGCCAGACGGCTTCTCGGTCTTTGTCGTCACCGACGAGCGCGAAGTGCCCTTCGAGGATATGGCTCCCGCCGTCGTCGAAGCCATGCAGGAGCAGAAGCACGCCCTCGCCACCTTTGAGTTTCTCGAGGGATTGGCCAATCGCGCCGACATTGCGGAACGGCGCGAGACCTTTGAACTACTTTTGGCCCGGCTCAGCGAAGCTGGCGAAGAAATGCCCACGTTCAAAAAGGGGGAGACCCAGCTAGTACTGCTCGAACTCGATGGCGAGCCGTGGACGCTGAGCAACTTTATGGCGGCCATGACCAGCGAGCGCAACCCGGCAGAGATCCGCGAATTAGACGACTTGCGCCGCTTCGCGCGTCGCCTCTATGCGCTCAAGGTCCTGCTGCCACGCCACGCCCGCGAAATAGGCATCCACGAGGCCGAGCGCGTCGCCAAGGGCATTGAAACCACGCGCCGCCAAGCACTTATCGAGCGCATCCGCCAAATCAGAGTGCTCGAAACGCTCAACCCATCCAAAGAGGAAATTAGCGCGTACTACGCGGCGCACAAAGACATCTACGTGCGCGAGGAGCGGATCTCGATCCTCGAAATCCTCGTCGATACCCGCGCACAGGCGGACTCGCTGTTGGCCGCCATCGCTAGCCCGCCGCTACTCGCGGCGCAGCACCCGCATCCGCCGCGCTGAAGGACGCATCCAACTTTTGCGTCCCGACAAGTACGGCAATTTAGGTTGGGAAGCCAAAGACGCCGAGGTCGGCCAGATCGTCGGTCCGGTCAAGACCGCGCAGGGCTTTACGGTCTTCAAGGTGCTCAACAAGGTGCCCAGTCGCCAGCAGAGCTTGGACGAGGTCTGGGGCCGAGTGCGCGCCCACGTGCTTCAAGACCTGACCCAAGAGCGCTTCGATGCGCTGCTGGTCAAACTCAAAAATCAGTACTCCGACCAGATCCACATCTACGAGGACCGCCTGCATTGAGAATTAGGAATTAAGAATTGAGAATTAGGCCTGGGGCCGGGAATTCCTAATTTCTAATTCCTAATTCTTAATTCTCAGTAAAGATCATCCCCGCCAAACCGCATCTTCCCCTTTGAAGCCTCCCCAAAGTACTGCTCCACCTTCTCCCGTGACCGAGGAAAGTACCGATTCAACTCTTCCACTACTTCTTGCACTTTCTCCATATCCTCTCCCATATCCAGCAAGAGTCGCGCGTACAAAAAGAGTAGCTGCAAGTTGCGCGGGTCCACTTCCATGGCCTTCTCCAAATGCGCCCGGGCCTCTTCCAACCGCCCTTCCTCGGCTAGGGCCGTGCCCATCAGCAGATTGGCTTCGGCTCCCTCTGGATACAACTCCAGCAGCACCTGCGCTAGTTCCCGCAAAGACGTGCCTTTGAGCTGCGGCTGTCCCCGCGCGTGCGTGCGTTCCAAAAGGTGCCCGTACTCGGTCGTGCGCTGCCGTTCAAAAAAGGCTAGCGCCGCGCCGACGACCGCGACGGCCAAAAGCAATTTGAGCGAGCGCAAGTATCGCATCTGAAGTTCCTTTTCTCGCTAGATCCTTAGAATACGAAAATCATATTGCCCTCTACCCCGAATGCTCCGTCGACAAAGACCCAGAGTGCAGACGCGGAGAATTCGCCCAGCGCTAGGCCCAAAAAGAAGGGTCTCATCGTCCGGTAGAGCCGCACCCCACCATAGCGCAGGATCGCCGCCTTGCACAACCAAGCCAGCAGAATAGACAACCAGCCGAAAGTGATGATCGGATGGGTGTTGGACACTGGGAAGCCGATGGGATGTAGCGGCCAAGCCAAAAAGCGCTGGCGCAGGTAGAGCAGCGCGCCCATGACGCCGGCCCCTAGAGTAATAAAGGTCAGCCTCGGCGCAAAGCTCTCCTCGGCCGCGTTGGCCAGCAGGGCCATGTGATTGAAGGGCCAGCGCACCACGCCGCGAAAGTACCAGCCGTGTAGATTGATGCCGCCGTGCGTATAGGCCAAGCTCATGGTGTACCAGATCGAAACGGCTAGGGCTACCACTAGGGCGAGTAACAGCGCCCACGGCAGGTGGCGCAGGTGCCGCTCTTGGCCGGAGCTTAGGCGCAAACTGTGCATTACTGAATTCATCATATTGGCCGCCGTATCCCCCAACCACGCCGTGCTCAACCCCAAGCCGGTCATGTTCTGCAGGCCCAATACTTGGGGACCAAAGCCGCGGATCATAAAAGCTTGGGGCACCATCGGCGTCTGGATACTGGGCAGACCAGCCTCACAGGTTATGCGGGCTAGGCCGATAAACACAACTAAGGCACCGACGACCAACAGGATGGCTACATATACATCGAGACCGGTACTTATGAGCCAAGCCGACATGAAAAGTAGGCCCCCGATGAAACCACATACGGCCGCTCGCGGGCCGAGCAATTCTCGTCGGGTCGATTCCTCGCGGCCTAGGGCTTGACGCCAGAAACTACCCAGATGCTGGCGCGCATTCCACAACACAAATACAACCAGCATCAGCATAGCACCCGACATCTGCAGGGAGAGGGGCGGGCTTGCTCCACCGGAGGTCCACATATCTCCACCGCTGAGCTGCAAACCGATGCGGGCGAAGGCACTTTGTTCGAGCAGCCCCACCAGACAGAAGAACCACAGACTAAAAGAGACGCCCAGCGGCATGAGGTAGGACAGGCCGAGCACGGGGAAATTGAGCAGGAACGGCACGCTCATCCGGCCGTCGAGCAAGGGGATCCTGCCTCGCACGGCAAGCGGCTGAAAGGCGTCGTGGTAGTTGTGCAGCGAATTCCACGAGTGCAACAATAGAGGGAGCAAAAGCCCCAGCCACAGCAAGCGGCTTTTGAAGAAGCGCCCGATGCGCCGCTCTGCGCTCTCGGCGTCCTCCATCATCGCCAAGGGCAATTGGGTCAGCGGGAAGACCAGTCGCTCCCGATCTATCCACTGGCCGCGCAGCATAATGCCTAGGCAGAACATAACCACCGAAAAGGCTACCATAAAAGAGGTCCACGCCGCCAGCGGCAGGACCCAAGCGGACCAAGGAATCGACGCGTCTGGAGGCAACCCCTCGAAAAACAAATGCACTGCTTGGGGGTCTTGGGGAGTGACCCAAGGGTCTAGGTGGGGTATAAAAAGATTAGCCCAATTGTTTTCGGGCGTGGCGTAGTAATAGATCCCGGAAATGATCGACATGAAACCGCCGGTAAAGCCGGTAGTGACCACGGCGCCGGCTACCAGCATCATGGCGTAAATGAGGATCAGGTCGGCGCGAGTAAAAGCGAGGCGGCGGCTCAGGGATTTGAGCAGGGGCGAAACCAACGCCGTCAGCACGAAAAAGAACAGCACGGCGATGACGGGGATGGCATTGCCGGTCAACAACGAGCCTTTGACGATGAGTACGGCCCACGGACTTATCAGGCTGATCGCCGCGACCAGCACCACACCGGTCAAGAGGGCGCGCATTCGGTTTACTCCTCACACCTCAGCGCAACCCAAGAAGGGAGGGCAGGTACTCCCCACCCTCCCTTCTTGGCACAAAAAAAACAACCTAATGGCTTACAGACCTTCCCCTATCAGGCTTTTCACCTGCCCCCAAGAAGTAGC
Organism: Candidatus Latescibacterota bacterium; assembly: GCA_021295675.1. The sequence goes on from JAGWBY010000030.1 coordinate 94,330, forward strand.
TTCAACCGCGGTGTCCACCTCTTCTGGCGGCACCAGAAAGACATCGGGGATGCCGCCGGTGTTGGCGAACTGATCGCCCATGCTCACATACGCCTGCCAGAAGAAACCGTTCTCGCAGCACTCCTCGGCGGTCGGATCGTTGCCGTTGGCGTTGAGGCCCTCGTCGGCATCGTCGAGGGAAATGCCCATGCCGATGGTTGACTCAGGCGTCAGGACCCATTCCGTGCTGGCGTCGGGACCGCCGCTAATCGACAGCGGATCAAAGAATAGGAGACTGAACTCGTAAAAGTACTCGTTGCCTATATTGGCATTGGTGTTCTGGACGAAATCGCCCGAATGCGTCCACCAGAAATTAAGCGCGTCCTGCTCAAAGTTGCCGAGGGCCCCGTTGTACATCTGCACCCGGGGGAATTGCTCGGACATGCTCAAGCAGATCTGATAGGCCGGCTGTAGGTCCTGGTCGTTGGGTGCCGAGTAGGGACCGCCGCCCTGGTTATCTGGATCGAAGTGAATCTCGCAGTTGTCGTCGCGGAAGGTGCAACCGGGGTTTTTGTCCACGATCAGATAGTCGTCAACCACGTGAACCATGCCATACACCCGATTCTGTCCTTCGTTCCAACCGATTAGAATATCTATGAAGTGGTCGGCGGCGTCATCTACGCCGCCGGTCAGGATGAACATATCGGTGCTGGTTATCTCAAAACTCGGATCTACCCAAGCCCAATCATCGCGTTCGCCATCGATGGTGGGCAGGGCATTGTCGGGAATCCCCACGGCAAAATACAGCGGCACTTCGACTGGATCTTGGGCGAAAGAAGAAGTCGCAACGAGGGGCAACAAAAAGGCAACCAACAACAGCGAGCGTCGCATAAAAGGCTCCTTTTGAGAGGTGAGGCAGATCCCAGAGACGGGACCTGCACAACGGAAAACTATGGAGAGCCGATACCTCCTTTCGCGGCTCTTAGCGGAATTAAGAGACAGTGGCTAATAGATGATCTTCTTACATAATCAAAATCCGACCGCATAACAAGCTAATTTTGCTCTTATTATGGGCACATTATGGTGGATGCTGAGTCAGTTTCTCGTAGATAGTTAGCTGTTCCTGTGCTTCGGCAATTCTTCCCTGCTGCATGTAGATTGCACCTAGACTGGAATACGCCTGCGCGTATTGGGGATCGATCACAATCGCTTTCTTATACGTTTGGATAGCTCGCTGAGGCTGGTCTATGGCCAGATAGGCATAGCCGAGGTTGTTGTAGGCTCGCACGTAGCTTGAGTCGGCCTGTAGCAAGGCGCTGAAAACTTGAATGGCTTGGTGTGGACGCTGCTGGCGCAGATAAATATTGCCCAAGTTGTTCTGGGCGTCGAGATGGATAGGATCGATCTTCAAAACGGCCAGATACGCTTGACGGGCCGCTTCATAGCGACCAATGCGCCCATAGACTTTTCCCAACCCGAAACACGCTGTGGCATCGCTGGGATTGAGCACGATGGCCGTTTTTAGGTCCAGTAATTCTCGGTAGTTATTCTGCAAAAGCTCGAAGTAGTGCAGCACGGCATGGCCCCGATCACTCAGACCAATGCGCAAGTAGGCCCGCCCTAAGCTGTAATAGGCTTCTGCGTGATCTGGATCTCTGCGAATGGCCCGTTCGAGGTATTCGCTGGCGTGGACGGGATCTCCCGCGTCGAGCAGTAAAATCCCCAACCGCGCCAGCAGAGCGCTCGCGTCGGGATGGACAGCGAGGGCTTGCAGCAAAATTTGCTGGGCCTCTTGCCCTTGCTCTTGAGCCATGTACATCCGCGCGATAAAGTCATAGGCCTGGAGACGCTGGGGATCCAAGCGGACAACCTGTTGGAACTGGTCCAGTGCCGCCGCATAACGGCCTTGAACAAAGTAATTCCACCCCAAGCGGAATTTGAGTTCAGCGCTGCCCGGCAGTGTGGCAACACCTCGCGTTAGTACCTGAATGGCAGTGCTGTATTCTGTTTGGCGGGCATAGACGCCGGCCAAGTTGACATAGGCCTGCTCGTAGGAAGGCTGGCGCTCGACGGCCTGCTGGTAGTGAATACTAGCCTGTTGGTACGAGCCTTGGCTGGCGTAAAAATTGCCCAAGTAGTAATGGGCGCTGGCTTCATCTGCTAGAGCCAATGCCCGCTGAAGCGCCACCAACGCCTTAGTCCGATTGCCCTGATCGCCGTAGAGTTTTCCTAGGCCAGTATAAGCTTGGGCATGGGAAGAATCGAGGGCGACCGCCTTTTGGTAATGAACTTCTGCCGTCTCATAACGCCGCAGCCGGTGCAGCGCCTCGGCCAAGCGGAAGTGGGCGTCTGGGTTTCGGGGCTTGCTGGCGACTGCTTCGGTCAGCACATCGACGTCCTCGACAGACGCGCGACCGGAGCCATCGGGCGAGGCAAAGCGGCCGGCGTCAATCAGGACGGGTGGGGCTTCCCGCCAGAACTGCTCCAGTTCAAACGCGGGCGGAGCCGAGTGCTCTCCAGCTTGGAACGCTCTTTTATGAATGCTATCCCCAGTGTGATCTGCAACCGGCTCCGTCGGCTCCAAAACCTCCAGTAGCTGATCGACCTCCACGTCTTTTAATTGCTGGCGAATGCCCGAGGGCCAAGCGATGTCTATTCGGTCGGCCCTGTCGTATGCGCCCAGTCCAAAGAACAAACGGGGATCGCTCTGCGATAGATAGCTAAAGCTGCTGCGGGTTTGCAGCGTTTGTTCGCGGTCTCCCGTCCTCACGGTGACCCGGGAGCCCAAGCCGTCCCGGTTGCTGCGGGTGCCGACCAAGCGCAGGGCGAGCCAGTGGTTTGCCGACGCCGTATCGTTGCGCAGCAGCACGGCGGGCTGGTTGCTGTTGACTACGAAGAGATCGCCGTCGCCATCGTTGTCGTAATCGGCTGTGACCGCGCCACGCCCCACCATAGCGCGCTGAAAAAAAGGACCGGCTTGCGCAGAAATTTCGGCAAAGCGGCCCTGGCCGTCATTGAGGAAAAGCTGGTCGCGCTGGCCATGCGAAACTTGGGGATCAAAATCGGCGATATTGTCGTCGATATGGCCATTAGCCACGTAGAGATCTGGGTCTCCGTCGCGGTCGATATCAAAGAAGTTGACTCCGAAGGCTAGGCGGTCGAAGCTAGGTGCCCCCAACCCTGAAGCGGTGGACCGATCGCGCCATAAGCCATCCCCTTTACTTTGGTAGAGGGTATTGCTCTCCCACTGAAAATTAGTCACCACAATTTCTAAGTGGCCGTCGCCGTCCGTATCGGCAATGTCGGTGCCCATGCCTCCTTCGGGCTTGCCCGCTTCGTTGTAGGCCGCGCCAGCCGCCAAGCCGATTTCGCTAAAAGAGCCGTCCCCTTCGTTGCGGTAGAGAAAATTGGGCGTGGCGTCGTTGGCCTGAAATAGGTCGGGATCGCCATCGCCATCCCAGTCAAAAAAAACGGCACCCAACTCGCGCCCTTCGAGGCTGAGTAGTCCCGCTTCTTCGGTGACATCGACGAAGCGACCATCGGCCTCATTGCGATAGAGGAAGTCGCGGCGACCGGGATATTCAGTGGGGGCATAGTGGCGTCTATCCCTCTTCAGGCGGCCATTTTCATCGAGGGGATCGGTTTCGAACTGATAGTCGAGATAGTTGGCGACGTAGAGATCCAAGTCGCCGTCCAAGTCGTAATCGGCGAAAGCCGAGCCTGTGGACCAACTGCGGTCGCTGTCCGGGATGGCCGCAACCGTCACATCCGTGAAGCGACTGCCTTCGTTGCGGTAAAGCACGTTGGGGCCAAAATTGGCAACGAAGAGATCGGCATCTCCATCGTTGTCGTAATCCCCCGCGCTACAGCCCATGCCATAACTGGTATCGGCGACCCCGGCCGCCGTTTCGACGAAACGTCCATCTGCTCGGTTGCGGTAGAGCGCATTGCGGGGAGGCTGGGGCGATATGTGACCGGGCAGATCAGCTCCGTTGACGACGTAGAGATCCATGTGCCCGTCGCCGTTATAATCGAAAAAAGTGGCTCCCGAGCCGAGGGCTTCCACCCCGTATTTCCGCCCTGAAAGACCGCTGGTATGCTTAAAGTGAATACCAGCGACCGCAGTAACATCGGTGAAGCGAATTGTCGGTGCCGACCGCTCTTGTGGGCGCAAGGGCGGATCGGTGGCTGGGGAATCAGGCTCTCGTCCACATCCCCACAACAGCAGGAAGGCAGCGAGCGCCTCGTAGGTAATAACCTGCCGACCCACTTCAGCGCACGAGGGTCATCCGCGCTAGGTAGCGCGCGCCACCCATCTGCGCCGAGACGAGATACACTCCGCTGGCGGCCGCTATCCCACGCTAGCTGATAGACGCCGGCTGGCCGGTAGCCCCGAAAGAGCTGCCGCACCGCCTGCCCCAAGATATTGTACACCTCGACATCGACTTCGCCTGCCTCCGGCAGGGCCACTGAGATCGAAGTTGAGGCATTGAAAGGGTTGGGAAAATTGAACACCCGCACGGCCACAGGTCGAGCCGCCGGTGCGGGAACCGGCACCACGAGACCCGCCTCAGCAGCTAATTCGAGACCAGCCGGCGGCAACCCACTGGGCACCCGCGCTGGCACGTGAACCGCTATCGTCGAATCGGTCAGGGCGTGCATGAAGGCCAACAGGTCTTGCTTCTCCTCGGCGCTCAGGCCTAGAGGGACTAGTTCGGGATCGATATTCTCGGCGGGGATGGAGGCTTCGTCGCCTCCGCCGCGGTCGTAGAACTCGAGGACATCCTCCAGTGTCGCAAGGGCACCGTCGTGCATGTAGGGGGCCGTCTGCACAATCTGGCGCAAACCCACCACGCGGAAGGCACCAATGTCGCTGCGGTTGCCCGAATTGAGGAAACGGCCCTCGTCTCTCCCCGTGGGACGCGGGGTGCCAGTATTAGTCGTCGCCGAGGCGCGACCCGGCCCAATCTGCTCGACCCCTTGGGCGCGGAAGCTCGAATCCGTAAACAGCGGGCCGCTGTGGCAGTTGACGCAGCGCGCCTTGGTGTGAAAGAGTTCAAGTCCGCGTTTTTGCTTCGCTGTCAAGGCCTCGTCGTCGCCGGCCACATAGCGATCATACGCGGTGTTGACCGTGTTTTGCTCGCGCTCAAACGCGGCAATGGCCCGGCCAAAGGTCGAGCGCGTGATGACCGACTGCAGGGGCGTCGGATCGTACGCGCAGCCAAGGCGCGGCAACTGCCGGGCCACGGAATCGGCCTCGGCCGGGAAGGCTTGCTCGAAGAGAGCCACGTATTCGGGAATCCCCCGCAGCCGCGTCAGCACGCTATCGACGGCCATCTCGCGCTCATAGGCGTCGCCGCGCAGTTCCACGCGCACGATGAGCGGCCGCAGCGCTTGCGCCTCCAAGCCGCGGTCCTTGCCATCCCACAGCATGAAGCCCTTGGTCGAGGGCAGCCCGGACTCGTCGCCGTTATAACCGACATTAAAGAGAGTCATAGTGTGTCGCGGCTCGGTGATCACAGTATCGCCGGTGACAGCCGAACGCCCCGTCACCCGCTCCGGCCCCAAGCCCTTGCCCCCGACACCCACCGCGAGCGGTAGCCCATCGGCCATGCCAAAGGTCGGCAGGTGGCAGGTGCCGCAGGCCGTGTCTTTCTCGCCGCTGAGGATGGGGTCGAAAAACAGCAGGCGGCCCAGCTCGACGCGATCGGGATTGTAGGGGTTGTTCTCGGGATAGGGCAGCGGCGGTAGCGGCTGGAGGCCAAAGCGCTGCCGCAGGTCGTCTTCCTGCCCCGGCGCGCTTGCGGCACTAGCGAGCAAGGCCAGCGCGCCGACGATGGCTAGAGGTCTCAGTTTATTCATTGTTCCCCCCTTTGGGCCAAACCAGCGAGGCCCTCTTTATCGCGCCCCACGTCTTGTGGCGCAGCACCGTGCCCGTGCCTAGAGCGGCGCTGGCAGCGCAGCGAAATCCCACGTCCGGGCCTTTGAAATCCGGGGCGTCCCGCGCTCGGTACGTAGGCCGCACGTGGCTGGCGTCAACCGCGTACGAGCCGCCGCGCACGGCCTTGACGACGCCCTCTTCCGGGCCTTGGGGATTGATGTCTGGGCCAACGGCGTAGTAACTCGGATGGTACCAGTCGTTGGTCCACTCAAAGACATTGCCCACCATGTCGTAGGCCCCAAAGGGACTGGCACCGTCTCGCGTTTGGTACCCGTCCCTGTTGGAACCGTCGAAAAAGCCGACCGGGTTGGTGCTGAGGATGGCGCCGAAGCCGCGCTCAAACGGATCGTCGCTTTGGAAGTAATTGGCGCGAAAGGCGTCGAGGCCATCGCCCCAAGGATACTTGCGGCCGTCGTCGCAGCGCGCGGCGCGCTCCCACTCGGCTTCCGTGGGCAATCGCTTGCCAGTCGTACCACGTCACCAGCGTAATGGGGTGGTTTTGCCGCGCGGCCGTATTCTGCAAGGTCCACTCCGGGATCAGCGCACCCGTGTCGCGCTGGTACTCTCCCCATTGCGCCACCGTGACCTCGTATTGGTCGATCAGGTACGCGTCGAGGTAAATCTCGCGCACGGGCTGCTCGTCAAAGGCTTCGCCTTCCATGCCCCGGGGGAAAAACCCGGCCGGCACTAGCACCATGACAGTGGGCCAACCCGTGGGCAGATTGACGGTCCGCTCGACTTTCTCGTGCTGGGCGCAAACCGGCAGGGCGATCAGCGCGCAGAGGGCAATTCGACCGATCATATTGGCACATTCTCCAGAAAGGGTTTGATTCGGGCTATTAATCGGGCTATTAAAAGGTAAGATACAAATAGAGCAGAAATTCCGCTCCCGCCTGCGGGCAGCCCATTTGCCTTGTTTCACGGCGCGGATATTTTTAATTAAAATTTAAAATAAGGAATAAGCTATTGGGACGTTCATCCTCTGCGATACATGCGCGAAAGCAGGCTTTTATGAATTTTCGCATGGCCCTTGCCATCGTTTTGGTCTTGGGTAGCTATCCGTTAGCAGCCGACCAGATGCGCTACGACTCGGCGCGCGATTGGCGTCAATGGAACCTGCCCCTAGGTGCGGTGGAATTGACCCCGTCCGGCACGATCCAGCTCACAAAGATCGAGAAGGGGACCGACGCCGTGCGCGATTTGGGCGAATTCGGCGGCGGCATTCGCAACGCGGGCTCCAACCTCAACACCGCTCGTTTGGCCATCGACGGCAATCCCGCGACTGGCTGGACACCCGATCCGGAGGCTGACCCAGACGAGTGGTTTATCGAGATTGACTTGGGCCGCGCCGTCTCGGCCAAAAGCGTCACTTTAGTATTCGACGCCGAGGCTCCGCCTTTTGAACTTTTCGATCTTTTGCTTTCGACCGGCGAGCCGGAGACCGACTTTATCGCCGCGCCCATCGAAGGCTCTCTCGTCTACCGCACCAAGGAGCGCTTCAAGGAGAACGCCCGCCACAGGGTGACCTATCTCATCGAAGAAATCGACGCCGAGCCGCTGCAGTTCATCCGCTTCGAGCCGTTGCTCATAGTGCCCGAAGCCCGCCTCGCCGAAGTCGAGGTCGAGACCATCGGCGACAACATCGCCCTCGGGCTGTTGGAGCGCGGTGGGGGCGTTGATATCAACATCAATCTCTCCAGCAACGACTCGCAGCCTTTAGGTAAGTCGAGAGCGCTTTTTGACGGCAACTTGTACGAGCGCTGGCGCGCTGGCACAGCCTCTAGGGGCCTCACCGACATCCTCGCCCACATGGTCCTCGACTTGGGCGCGGTCTATTGGGTCGATCAAACGCGGATTATCGGCGGCGTGGTCGTGCGCTCCGGCTTTGGTGGCGGCATTACCACCAACCACTATGTTCACCGCCGGCGCTGGGGCTTCCGCTTTTACGAGTTTATGACCTCGGATGGCTCGCTTTCGCCCGACGGCACCCGCCTGTGGACCAAGCACTTTTCCGGTGCCTCGCCTGGCAGTCAGACCTCCAAGGGCTTGGTCGATCACCACTTCGACCTGCTACCGACGCGCTTTGTCCGCATCTGGTGGAAGTACTGGGACACCAGTTGCTATTCCTTTCAGCGGCTCGGCGAGGAGGGCGGTATCAACAGGGTCCCAGGCTGCGGAGCTGGCGGGACCACGGACGAGATCCAAATTTTCGGCGAAGGTTTTCCGTCGGAGGTCGGCTTCCGCTCACCCCTGATTGACTTGGGCACCGGCAAAAACCTCAACTCCGTGGAGTGGAGCGGCGACGAGCCGCCCGGTACGCGCATCGAGCTTCGCACCCGCACTGGCAATGAGATCCTCGAGACGTACACGTACCGCGACAAAAACGGCAAAGAGGTCACCGAGAGGAGGTACAACAAGCTCATTCCCAGCTTCAAAGGCCCTATTGACACCACCCTTGCCGCAGGCGGCGATTGGAGTGCGTGGAGCCGCATCTACAGCTTCTCGGGCGAAGCTTTTCTCTCGCCCTCGCCGCGCCGCTACCTCGAAATCGACGTGCGCATGACCTCGGATTCGCCGGCTGTCGGTGCTTCTCTCGACCACTTGGCCGTCAATTTCACCCAACCGCTCGCCAGCCGCGTACTCGGCGAAATTTCACCTCAGCAGGCCCTACCGGGGATGCTGACGGAATTTACTTATTACTTGCGACCGGAAAACGCCATCGGCTTTGACCGCCTCGCCGTGGAGTCGGACACACCAGTGCAATTTACGAGCGTCGCCCACAATGGCACCGCGCTCGACGTGCAGATGGACACCACCGCAAGCGGTTTCCTAGTCCATCTGCCCAACCGCATCCGCACCGATCAGCTCATTGAGCTAAAATTTCAATCTTCCGTATTTAGGCAATCGACGCGCTTCGACGTCTTTTTGCAGGACAGCAACCAAGACGAGAGCGTGCGCCAGCGCGTGGACCCGGGCGACGCCACCGACTTGGTCGAGAGCAGCACCAACATCGTCAGCTTGCCGATTTCTCGGGAATTACTCGCCAATATGTCCTTCTCGTCCAAGGCGATTACCCCTAACGGCGACGGAGTCAACGACGAACTGACGTTGGAAATCGCGCTGGTCAATGTGCTAGCACCGCGCCCCCTGCGATTGCGCCTGTACGACCTCGCCGGTCGCCCGGTGTACGACCGTAGCGAAGACAGCCGCGCTGGCCTGTACAAGCTGGTTTGGGATGGCCACGACAGCCACGGTGATCGGGTGTCTCCAGGCCTGTACGTGCTTGAAGTCCTCGTCGAAGGCGATGCTGGCGACGAGAAAACGCAAGCGCTCATTTCCGTGGCTTACTAGGGGATTCGCAGGCAAAAAAATCTTGACAGTCAAGCACATATTTATTTGTTTAACCGATTATATTATTAAAAATGCTCCGAAACATCGCCGAGGAAAGGAGGTCCGCAGTACCAACCGCTGCACTTTTAATTTTGAGCAAGCTCGTAATTCTGCCCGTTGAAGCCTTGTGGCGGGCCTTTTCTTTTCACTTTTTACTTCCAGCAACTCTCTTAAGGAGGATTTAACAATGCGCAAAGTCCTAGCTTTGACTCTAGGCGTATTGCTCGTCGCTGGTGCTGCCTTCGCGCAAGAGCCGGCTGAAGTACCGCTCTTTTTTGCCGTAGGCATCCCCAGTAACGCCCTGCCCACCATCGATGGCGACAACTCCGATTGGGCTTGGGTTGATCGCAGCTTTGAGGTCACCATTGAAGACATGAATCCGCTAACCGGCGGTGCCGACGACGCCGATGATCTGTTCATCGACCTGATCATTGGCTGGAGCGATGCCAACAACCGCGTTCACGCCATGATTCACGTCCACGACGACTTCCTGATCGTCGATAAGAACCCCACCTGCACTTTCCGCGACGACAACTGCGAAGTGCATTTCGATCCCGACAACCAAGGCGGCGGCCCGTACTCGGCGCCCAACGACCAAGACTTGCAGCCGGCCTACCAGATGTGCCTGAGCTTCTCCGAGCAGTTCTCGCGGGTGCAGATGTACAACGGCGCATTGGGCAATTTCGAGCAGGACGCCCTGAACTTCTGGTGGACCCACACGGACTTCGTCGAGGCCGGTCACGTCAACCAAGGCCAAGAGTACTACTACGAGTTCAGCGCCGAACTGATGGACCCGCTCTCGATCAGCGGCGGCCCAGACGCCAGCACGGTGTGGACGCTCGCGGCCGAGCAGACCATCGGCATGTCGATCTCGATTGACGACGCCGACGAAGGTCTCAACGCCAACGGCAACGATCCACTCTCTGAGGAATGCTGCGAGAACGGTTTCTTCTGGCAGGCCCAGTACAGCATGGCCGAGCAGTTTATGAACTCCGGCGGCATGCCCGATATCTTCCTGACTCCGATCGAAGAGGTGGACACGGCGGTCGAGGAAAGCTCTTGGGGCCAAATCAAGTCGCTGGTAGGCGAAGAGCTCTAAACCGACTTTTTCGCAGTCTTCGTCTTACGTTAAGTTCACAAGGGGAGGGGAATCGATTCCCCTCCCCTTGTTTTGTCTATGGGAATGAGAGGCCACGCGCGCTATGTTCAAATGGCGATTTAGGCTGTTGATTTGCATTGCGTTGGGCGCTAGGGCGGCTAGTGCCGTAGAAGTGTGGACTGCGGGAGGCTCTGGTTTTGCATGGGACGATGTCGGCGAACTGACCGGACTCACTACCGACGCATCCGTCCTGCTCCCGGCCGTGGTGGACTCGACCACAAATGCCGTCGAAAACCTCACCCTGAGGCGGCGGGGTGGCAACATCTCTTCGCCACAATCGCGCGAGGAGCTGACCGGCCTACTCACCGACGGTAATGCCGAGACCTTCTGGCGCGTCACTCGCGAGCGACGCCCCGACGGCACCTCCATGGTCATCGACTTAGGCGCGATCTTGCCGATCAATCGCATTCGCTTTCAGGGCAATCCCGACATTTTCCTCCGCGCCTATGAGCTTTTTGTTCACGATGGCAATCCCGCGCAACTGCGAGAAGACCGTCCGATCGCCTTCATCAACCAAGTCAGCGCCAACCTCGAACAGAGCGAACCGGATATCGATGCGTCCATTCCTCTTCAGTTTGTGCGCTTCATTCGCCTGATTAGCCGCTCGGGCCAAGAGTTCATCATCGAGGAAGTCGAGGTCTTTGGCGATGGCTTCGCGCCCACCGGCAGTTATCTCTCCGAAGTCATTGATCTGGGCGAGGCGGCCAACTTCGGCCAACTTCGCTTGCAGACCCGCTTCGATCCTTTGACCAACGTGGTATTGCAGACGCGCACGGGCACAGTACCCGACCCTAAAATTTACTATCGCAAAACCGAGGTCTTTGAGGGAGAGGATCGGCAGGAAGAGCCCATCTTGCCGATAGGCTCGCCCGAGGCGGCCGACGAGTACGACGATCTGACCTCGTCCGACAAGGGCGCGATCATCGACAACATCGACGAGTGGAGCCCTTGGTCGGCACCATACGAAGACTTCTTTGGCGATCTACTCTCTCCGGGCAACCGCCGCTACGTCCAGTTCCGCTTGGTGTTTTCGTCCGAGGACGCGCGTCAGTCTGCCTTTGTCGACTCGTTATCCTTTGACTACTCGATCCCGACGTTGGCCGAAGACCTGACGGCCGAAGTTTCTCCAGCCACGGTTACTCTCGGCGAGAGCAATACCTTCGACTACTACATCCGCTCGACTTTCGGCGAGGCCAACGACGGGTTCGACCGCGTCGAGATCCGCACGCCTTTCAAGGCGACGGTCAATAGCGTAGAGCTAGACGGGGTACCCATTGCCTTTACAGAAGATGACGCACAGGACGAGAACAGGCTGGCCATCCAACTGACCGACGACCGAGTGACCGAATCGGGCCAGCTTTTGCGCATCCGCTTCGAGGCCATGGTGACCGTCTATGGCACCACTTTTTTCGCCAAGGTCTTCGACAGTCAGACCGGCGAACTCGGCCAAGACGTAGTGGCTGGAGACGCCACCCCCGAAGCCCAAGCCGATCGGCTGGCCATCCAAGGCGTGTTGCGCCAAGAACTCGTCCTCGAGTTGCAGGCTGATCCGCCGGTCTTCAGCCCCAACGGCGACGGAGTCAACGACCAGTTACAGGTGTCTTATATCTTGCTGCGCGCCCTCTCGCAGGTGCCCGCCGATCTAAGCGTGTACGACCTCGCAGGCCGCCCGGTGCGATACCTGCAAAAAAGCGGCGCACTTAACGGGCCGCAGCAAGTGACTTGGGACGGCTTGGACGAGAGTGGAGCCACAGTACCGCCTGGGCTCTACATCCTGCGGCTTTCCATTGATACGGATACCGGCTCTGAGGACCGGTCGCTGCTGGTGGGGCTAGCGTACTGAGCGCGCGACCCGCAGCCGTTCCACTATGGCATCTCATCTAGGATGGACTAAGGGAGCACGGCCATGAAAATCACTCGCGCACTATGCTTCGTCATAGCGTTGGGCAGTTTCGCCTTTGGCGAGCGCGTCTCGTTTGACTCTCGCTCAGCTTGGCAAGAGTGGGCGTACCCGGTCGGTGCCGTAGATCTACAAGCGACCGGCCGCATCCAGCCCGTGCCCGTGCGCAAAAACATCGACGCCGTGCGCAATGCCGAGCACTTTGGCGGCGGCATCCGCAGCGTTGGCAGCAACGCCCGCGACGCGGGCCGCATCATGGATGGCAATCCGGCGACGAGTTGGTCGCCCGATCCGGCCGACGGCATTGAAAACGCCTATATCGAACTCGACTTGGGCCGCTTGGTGACGGCCTCCGAAATCGTCATTACTTTCGACAAGTCCGCACCGCCCTTTGAATTTTTCACCATTCTGCTATCAAGCGGCGAGAAGTTCTTTACCAACGCACTGGTGCCCGTGGAAGGCACCTTGGGCTACGGCCTCTCCAAGGGAATTGGCTTCAACGAGAGCCACGAGCTCGTTCTAGACCCCCGCCAGCGCACCTTGGGTTTGAGCGCGTCTGGCTCGGACGACATTGGCGGTGGCTTTGTCGATGGCACTGTCCACGAATTCAAGGAATCCTCGGGCCTAGTTCGCATCATTCGCATCGAACTGGCCAAGTTTGTCGAGGGTGCCGGCCTAGCCGAGATTTCAGTCTCCTCTATCGGCGACAACATCTCCCTCGGGATCATCGAACGCGGTGGCAGCATCGAACTCATCACCGACTTGCAGGCCGTGCTCTCCGGCGGCGAGAACATGGTGGATGGCGATATTGTCACCAACTGGGGTATGCAGACTTACCACCAGACCCAGACCGGCTTCGACATCTTCAATCGCATCATCTTCGACCTCGGGGCCCATTACTGGATTGACCAGATCCGCATCATCGGCGAGCCGGCTGGTGCCCCGTCGCGGATTCGCAGCCGCTACGCCAACTTCTTCTGGTACCAGCTCCTCGCTTCCGACGGCTCGATCGCCCCAGATGGCACCCTGAATTTCCACGAAATCGCCTTTGTTGACGACAACCCGCTGAACGAGACGACTATTCGCAACTTCGACCACCAATTCGAGTTGCAGAAAATTCGCTACATCAAGCAGTACTTCCCCTCCTCCCGCCACGGCGGCCAGCGCACAGGCACCCATGGCTCCTACCGCCTCTTCGCCCTGATTAGCGAGTTCCCGAGTTGCAGCTAACCTCGCCGATCCTCGACCTCGGCGCAGCCAAGGCCCTGACCACGGTCGAGTGGGACGCCGATGTTCCGCCCGGCACGCGCATCGAGTTGCGTAGCCGTACCGGCAATGAAGTCGTCGAGAATATTCACTACTTCGACAAGAAGGGCAAAGAGATTACCGAGCGGAGGTGGAACAAGACGCCTAAGAGCCTGCGCGGGCCGACCGCAACCACGATTTCTGTCGGCTCGGACTGGAGCGTTTGGAGCGATCCTTACGTGACTTCGGGCGCGCTCTTTAACTCGCCCTCGCCGCGCCGCTATGCCCAGCTCGACCTGCGTCTGATTTCCGATGACCCCAACGCGGCACCGTCGATCAATACCTTGCACTTGAATATGGAAAATCCCATTGCCCTTGAAACCCGCGCCGAAATCTTCCCCAGCCAAGTCGAACCAGGCGTCAAGAAGGACTTTACGTACTTCGTTCTGCCGACCTTTGGCGGGCGCTCGCAGGGCTTTGATCGCCTGACCATGACCGCGTCCGTGCCCGTTGACTTCACCAGTTTAACGTTGGGTGACGAGCCGGTAGAGGTCGCAGTCACCCCAATCGCCGAGGGGTTTGTCGTTGATCTACCGGCCACGATTCGTCGCTCAGAGCTAATCGAGCTCTCGTTCAGCAGCACCATTTACCAAAATCAGACGCGCTTCGATCTTTTCCTCGGCAACAGCAACCTCGGCACCGACGTGCGCCAACTCGTTGATCAAGGCGACGCCAACGCCGATGTGCCGAGCGAATCCGTCTCCGTGCAACTGCCGATCAACAACCTCTTGCTGGCCAACATCGCCCTTTCGACGCCCGTGCTCACGCCCAATGGCGATGGGATCGGCGACGAGCTAGCCATTGAATTCGACGCGCTCAAGCTGGTGACGCCGCGGCCCATTCGGGTCCACATCTACGACTTGGCCGGCCGCAACGTGCGCGCGCTCGACAGCGGCGATGGGTTGGCTCGACGCTACCACTTCACTTGGGATGGCCGCGATAGCGACGGGGCGCTCGTGAGGCCGGGGACCTATCTAGTGCAGATCGAAATTGCCGGCGACTCCCAGACCGAGACGGTGCAGCGGATCGTACCGGTGGCCTACTGAAGGGGACTGCTTTTGCCCACCTTACAGCAAAAAGGAACAGCGATGACCCGTGCCGCACTCGCATTAGCCTGCCTAGCGATGGGATATAGCACTCCGGCCGCGGCCGCAGAACAGCTCAAAATAGGCGGCGATGGGCTGGAGTGGGAGAGCAACTCACTCGTCTTCAACGCACTCGAAGTTACCGACGAGGGGAGCCTCTCGCCGCTGGAAGCCGACCCCGAGGAAAACATCCTGCCGCGCATCAAGGAACTCGGCGGCTGGGCGACCACCTCGGTAACCACAGCCGCGGCGCGTTCCAATGAGATAATCAACGAACTCATCGACGGTGACTACAGAACGGGCTGGCGCGTGTACACCAACCCCAACGGCGCCGAACTCGAAGTCGATATGGGCGCTATTTTTGTCCTGCACCGTATCCACCTACTGCGCGGCGTCCTCAACGACGATGAGCGCTCGCTGCGCGGCTATGAATTCTACGTCAACGATGGCGATTCGCTCAACTTCATCGGCGGCAATCCCGTTTACGCGCTCATAGCACAGGACCGCTCGCACGGCCTGCCCGAGCTGGACTTGAGCTTTCCGCCGACGCAGGTGCGCTTTTTTATTTTGCGCAGCACGGGCGAACGCGGCTTCCAGATGGGCGACCTCGAAGTTTTTGGCGTCGGCGTCGCGCCCTTTGCCCAGTACATATCGCAAGTGATTGACCTAGGTGAAGCGGCCAACTTCGGGCCAGTCGATGTGTATGGCCGCATCGACGGTACCGCTCAAGCCCAGTTCAGCACCAAAACCGGCTTCGTCGCCACGGACTCGCTCTACTTCCGCCAGACCGGCATCCCCGGCGAATTCGAGGAAGTGGCCCTAGCGGATTTCGATCGCACGCTCGACCCCTCGTACGCTGGCATCGTCCTCGAAAACGATCGCGACTGGAGTGCGTGGTCTCCACCCTACGCCGAACTCCTCGCATCGCCGATCAATTCGCCGGACAACCGGCGCTACCTCCAGTTCCAATTTAAGCTCCTATCGAGCAGCTTGCTCGACAAAGCCGTCATCGACTCGGTGGTCTTCAACTACACGGTCCCAGCCCTCGCCGATTCGGTCATCGCCGAAATCAGCCCGGCCACGGCGACCCTCGGGCGAGAGAACGAATTTACCTATCACCTGCGTTCGGTCGTCTCAAGTGGCAACCGAGGCTTTGACACCGTTATCATTCACACTCCGTTTGCGGCCCACGCCACGGGCGTGCGCGTCGATGGGGTGGAGGTTGACAACTTCACCACGGCGTCCGATTTGGGCCGCCTACAGGTGAGCTTTCCCGACCAACGCATCACCCGCACTGGCCAAGAAGTCGCCGTGCGCTTTGCCAGCTTGGTCACCGTCTCCGGCACGGAATTTCGCGGCGAGGTCGCCGACAGCCAATCCGACGCGTTTCCGCAGCGAGTCGCTTTCGGCGATGCAGCCGAGGAAGCCGCCGACAACACGCTCGTCGTCAGTGCCCGCATCGACGATGAGCTTTTTACCGGCGTTGTGTTCTCATCTGCGGTAATCACGCCCAATGGCGACGGCATCAACGACGAGATTTCCCTCGACTATATCCTGCTCAAGGCGACCCACGAGGTCGAAGTCGAGGTCGTCGTGTACGACTTGAGCGGCCGACCGGTGCATCACCTCTACCAAGCCCGCGATCGCTCCGGCCCCAACCAAGTTAGTTGGGATGGCCGCGACGACGACGGCACCGTGCCGCCGGGGATGTACTTGCTTCGCCTCAAAGCCGCTACCGACGCTGGCATCGCCACGCAAATGCGGAGCATTGCCGTAGTGTATTAACCTACAGGGCCGGGCGATCTCGGCCGCCGATCTTTTCACCGCGCGGCTAGCCGCGCACCAAGCACGAGTGAACGCCTAAGGGAGGGTTGTTATGCGCAAAGTTATGTTCTGGGGGATTGCCTTGCTGGCTCTAGTTGTTGCAGCATCCAGCGTCCAAGCAGCAACCCCGGGGCGCGAGCGCGGCGCCACCTCGCAGGTTCGGATCGAGGGCTTCGACCCACTGATCCCGACCATGCGCAAGTGGTACGTGCCCCAAGATCTCTACTACATCTATAATTGGGGAGGCTACAAGTACACCAACTACGCCAAGGAACCGTATCAGCGCTATGTCAGCACGCAGTTAGAAGGCACGGGCCAGTACGACATCTTCGGCAACTGGATCACCCGTGGCTGGCGTATTTACGAGTGGCGCCAGCAGCAGCCGCTGGCCTTTGGCAGTTCAGTCTTCAAAGACCAGCGTTTCAGCAGTTGGTTCCAAAACCTGCTGGTAGCAGCCGACTCCAAGGGCCAGTACTACTCCGCTCTGACCATCGGCGATTACATCCGCACGACCCTGACCCCGCTGACCTTCAGCCGCTCGCGCTTCAACGGCGTTCAATGGGACTTTGCCTCCGACAAGTACGAGGCCACCGTGCTGCTGTCGCGCGTAAATGAACCGGTGCGGTTGGCACAGGGGGGGAACCGAGTGCAAGACACGGACTTCACCAACTTCATCGGCCTGCGCGGCACCGCCCAAGTCGGCGACTTCATGGGCTTAGGAGTCACGTATGTCAATACGAACTTCGGCTCGGCGAGCAGCAATTTCTCGGAAAACTCGCGCGCCGGTTTGCTCACCAGCAGCCAAAATTCGGGCAATGTCACCGAAATCGTCATCCGCATCTCCGACGACTCGCCCGGCGACGGCTCCGGCGCTTTGTTCTTTTCGTCGCAGATGATCGTCGATGGCCAAGAGACCTCCGTCAATCCCACCATTGAGGGAGGCCGCCAGCGCGAGGGCTTCCTCGAAGCCCTCGAAGAAGCCCCGATCCTCCTCCGCTATCGCGTGCCCGACCCGCTAGTGGTGCAAAAGGTCAGCTTTGCCATGGTGCTCTCCAACGACTACCGAGTGGAGATAACCTCCAACTTGCAGACGAATA
>JAGWBY010000030.1:112141-116154 GCA_021295675.1 Candidatus Latescibacterota bacterium
CGGCGAATTCGCGCGCAACACCCAGTTTCAGCGCTATCCCAACATCAACATCCAGAAACTGAGCAACCTCAAAAAGAGCGATCGCACGGCCGATGCTTGGTTCGTCAATGCCACGCGCCGCACTGGCCGCTACTTTGGCCACGGCGAGGTATTCAGCATGGACCACGGATACACCACGCGCGGGTACATCACCGACCAAAACGATGTCGTGGATTACGAAAACCAACGCCAGAACTGGTTCGAGTACATCGACGACAACGACGATCAAGACCAGCTCGTCGATTGGCCGCGCTTTGGCGGGGCCGGCGGCGATAACGCCGTCTTCCCCGGTCTCGACGAAAACAACGACTTGCTCTCGGATTTCAACGAAAACTCCAACCTTACCCCGGATTACGAAGAGCCATTCTTGCGCCACTACATCGATTCGCCCGACTTCCTTTTCGGCGTCGATATGAACCACAACACCGTGGTGGATCGCTTTGAAAACGACGACGAGGCCGACTATCCCTACCGCAAGGGCCATCGCGGCTGGAACGTGTACGGAGGGGCCGAGATAGGCCGCAACCGCGAGTGGCTGATCGCCGGCGAAGAGCGGTCAACCGCCATGTACGCCTTGCTCAGCGCGGTGCGCGACATCTCTAGGACGGGCAAGTTTGAAGTCTTCCACATGATCAAGTCCGTCGAGGACAACATCGCCGACAACCTGCTGCAATGGGTGCAGCGCCCCGGCTCCATCGGCGGCTTGCAACCCTTTGACGACCCCCTAATCACCGGAAACACCCTCGTCAATCAGAGCTTCGTCGGCTACAAGTACACCCGCGGCAACCTGACCTTTGTCAACAAGTTCCGCCTCGATCACTTCAAGCAGCGCGACGAAGCGGCCGAACGCCTCCGCGACAGCGCGTTCTACGGTGTGATCAACAAAGCGGACTATCCGTTTTCCATTGGGCGCAACATCACCTTGATCCCGCGCTGGAAAAACATGTGGCGCAAGCGCACCCAACCGCGCACCGTCCAGCTTGCGATCAACGAATTAAGCGAAATTTTCTCCCTGTCCGCGGTGTTCCCAGTGCTGACCAGAAGCCGCGTCGAGGTCGGAGTGGAGGCCATAATTTTCCGCAATGCCGAGGCGATCCCAGACCCGCTACCGCCCGAGTACATCGACGACTTCATCGGCAAGGTGTTCACCGTGCAGTACACCAATCGGGTGCAGTATCAAGGGTACAGCGTCACATCCAACGTTGGCTTTCAGGTCAACGACATCAACTTTGCCAACCTCACCGACCAAGACGTGAGCAACACTATTGCCTTCATCGAACTCTATGCCGGGCTAGAAGAAGAGCGCTTGGGCGGTCGGCCAGCCGAAAGAAGGGGATGGAGCTTCTAAAGCCACAGGTGGCTCTGCTGGCCTTGGGCTTATGGGCCTGCGGCGACGCACCGCCAGAAAGCGCGTCGGCGATCTTGGCCCGAGTGGGCGAAGCCGAGATTAGCGAGCGGGATTTTGCTGCTGCGCTAGAAAAGCTCCCCGCCGGCAGTGAAGCCCAGCCGCTTGCAGATTGGCGTCGCCAATTTCAGGCCCTCATCGACAAAGAGCTGCTGCTGCTCGAAGCACATACCCAAGGGCTAGACGAAACGGTCGCCGCTGCGATGGCGGCTTGGGAACGCAAGGAGCTAGTCGAGGCATTGCTCGTGCGCGAGATGGGCGAGCAGTTGACTTATACGGAAACGGAGCTTGCAGAATTCTTCGCCGAATCGGGCGCGGGCCGCGAAATTCGCTTGCGGCGTTTGCCTGTGCGCGAGCGGGCCGCAGCCTTGGCGGCTCTGAGAAAGGCGCAAGAGGGATTGGATTTGGCCGGAGAGTGGAGCGAAAGCGGGTGGCTCAACGCGCTCAACGCGGGCGACGCGCGCACGGCTGCCCTGTTCCTGCAGGAAGTGGGGACTGTTGAGTTGGTAGAAACTGACGGGCAATTTTTAGTGGTAGCCGTTGCGGCCGAGCGCGAGGTCTCGTTGGCAGACCGCCGCCCGCTCGTGGAAGCGGCCCTAACCCGACACAAGAAGCAACAGGCGAACTTAGCCTATCTAGAGCAGTTGACAAGCCAGCACGCAGTGCAGTTAGACACGGCCGCATTGCGGCAGGTCGCCGCAGGCGCGGCGCGGCCGGAGGTGCGGTTGGTCCGCAGTGCTGCGGACGACTGGAGCGTCGGTGACTACCAGCAGGCCCTCGCCCGACTCGGGGCAGACGCCGGGCCACAGCCGACCGATGTCAGCGCCCTCGGATTCAAGGTGACGCGGGCCTTTGTCGCCGACCAGATTCTACCGCAGGAGGCGCACAAGCACGGTCTAGATGCCGAGTTGGAATCGCGCCGCGCAAAAGTGCGCCAACAGAAGCTAATCCAAGCCTTGTGGGAGCGAGAAATTTACGCACATATTCAGCTTGACCCTTTTCAGGTGCGCGCCTTTTACGAGGCCAACGCGCAACGCTACGCCCGCTCGGGTGTACTCGGGCGGGAGCTGCAAGTGCAAGTTGCGCGCGATTTGCGCGACGCCCAAGCCGTACCCCTGTTCGACCGCTACATTGAGCAATTGCGCGAAAAATACGCCGCGGTCGTCGTGGTGGAGGAAAGGCAATTGGGGGAGTTTGTCTCCCGACGCAGACAGGCTGCCAACCCAGTCGAGTTATGAGTTTGTCAGAGAGGAGTGTTTCCATGTACGCTTGCAAAAAAATTTCCATCCTCGCCGCTGCGGCCCTCTTGTTAGGCTGTGGCCATTACCTAGTTCCCGGGCGGTTCCAGCCCTTAGAGGTGGCCCAGCAGCAGACCGATGTTCAAGGGTCGAACATGAAAATCCTCGACGACGGTACGGTCACCTTCGTCCAGAACCGCCTCGAAGTGTCCGTGCGGCCCATGGAGGACGAGGAAATCAATCGCCAGTACCCGGCCCAATCTACCAACGCCAGCGGTCCGGCCGACGAGCTACCGTCCAACCCGTTCACCTACGGCAATTGGATCGATCCGCGCACGGGTAAGTCACCGCAGCGCTTGTCCATTTTCAAGATCACGGTCAAAAACTACGAATACCCTAAAGTTAAATTCGATCCACTGACGGTGACCGTGGAGTCGGCCAATGGGCGGCGCTATTATCCTTGGGGGAGTTATGACGTAGAGGAGTATTTCCGGCGTTTCCCGATAGCTTTCAACGGTTTGGGCTATTTGCGCTTCGACGAGCGCCGCGATATCTACAATAGAGCCAGATATCCAGACGACGATTTTTGCTTCTCGGGGCAAGAGGTCGAAGGCTACGTGGTCTTCTCCAAGATCCACGACGATGTCGCCGAAATCGCCTTCCACATTCCCGAGTTCGGGTTGCGCTACAACTTCCGCAACGAACCCATAGAGACCATCGATCTCAGCTTCCGCTTCAAGCGCGACATTAAGAAGGTCAAAAACATCGACAAGTTGGCGGCCAATTAACCGGGCCGATCAAGCTGTATAGCCTAGGGGCAGGCTCCTCGGCCTGCCTCTTTTTCTGTTCGGTGCCCGGCACGCGTTCATCAATGCTGACCAAATTCCTCCTATTCGCCACCGCAGCCTTCTTCCTGCTATCAGTCACGGCCTTTGATCCAGCCACCATTTCGCGCTGGATTGAACGGGCCATTGGTTGGGTGCCGCTGAGCGAAGCGCCAGCGACCGACGAAGCGCCCTCGCTGCGCGAAGCCGTCGCGCAAATAAACGCCGCCGACCTAGCGCACCACCTCCGCATCCTCACCTCAGACTCGTCCCGCGTCACCGGCTATGCAGGAACCACCAACGCAGCCCGCTATATCGAAAGAGAATTCCGTCGCCTCGGCCTCCAAGTCTCCAGCGAATTTTTCCCCCTTTCCGTCCCCCTAGATCGCGGTGGTCGGCTGCGCTTAGCCGGTTCGGACGAAGCCATCCCCATCTACGGATTGTGGCCCAACCACGTGCGCTCGCCGTCCCTGCCGCCGGGCGGCGTCTCCGGCCACCTCATAGACT
>JAGWBY010000171.1 GCA_021295675.1 Candidatus Latescibacterota bacterium
TGACTAACCGTGCGGTCCACGATTCAGCGGATAATTCAAAGCGGTATGGGCAGTCTCTCCCTGTGGGCGCCCTTGTTTGCGGCGCTTCTAGCTGCTGTGGCCCAGCCGGGTGCCAAAGCCGCCGTCGATTTCACCCGCGACATTCGACCGATTCTCTCTGAAGAATGTCTTAGCTGCCACGGTCCCGATGAGGCAGCCCGGACAAGCGGGCTGCGACTCGACGAATACGCAGGGGCCATTGAAAACCGAGAGGGCAAGAGCGCGATCGTGCCAGGGTCTCCGGCGGCGAGCGAGCTAATCACCCGGATCAAGACGGACGATCCGGCGCGCCGGATGCCGCTCGGAGGCGACCGCCTAACGGAAGGGCAGATCAAGCTATTGGAAGAGTGGATATCCGCCGGGGCGAAGTACGAGCGCCACTGGGCCTATGAGAAGCCCGACCGTCCGCAACTGCGTCCCGTTTCTGACGCAGGATGGGCGCGCAACCCGATCGACCACTTCATCCTGAACAAGCTCGACGCAGCGGGACTAGTGCCTTCCGGCCAAGCAGAGCCCGCCGTGTTGATGCGGCGACTGTATCTTGACTTGATCGGGATTCCACCGTCCCCTGAGCAGATCGACGAATTTCTCGCGAGTCCAACGGAAGAGGCATACCTGGAAAAGGTAGAAGAGCTGCTGATGTCGCCGCAATACGGCGAGCACTGGGCGCGGCACTGGCTCGATCTCGCCCGCTATGCGGACTCCAATGGGTATCAGCACGACGATCCGCGAGAGATTTGGCCTTACCGCGACTGGGTAATTCAAGCGTTCAACGACGATATGCCGTTTGACCAGTTCACGATCGAGCAATTGGCAGGGGATCTGCTTCCAGAGCCCTCGTTAAGCCAGCTGATCGCGACGGGCTTTAACCGCAACACTCCGATGAACGGGTCGGGCGGATCGAAGGTTGACGAGGTTCGCAATGCCATGCTGGTCGACCGAGTCAATACGACCGCGACGGTTTGGCTTGGGAGCACGCTTGGCTGCGCGCAATGCCACACGCACAAGTACGATCCTTTCACGATCGAGGAATACTATCGCTTCTACGCGTACTTTGACCGCGGGGTCGACGAAACGGTGTTGGCCGGCGGCGGCAACACGCGCAAGTTCTACGTCGGTGCGCAGGTCGAGCTGCCCGTTTCCGCAGGTCGGCGGTCGCGGTATTCCGCCGTGAAGGCTCAGCACGAGTACCTCAAGATGGTGATCGGCCAAGCGGAGTTCGAAGCGATCGCCGACCTGCCGAAATGGGTGGAGCGGCAGGCAGCCAACCGCGACCTGCGGCCAAACGTCAAGAGCGCCCTCGCCAAGTCGATAGAAGAGCGCACGGAGTCGGACAACAATGCGATTCGGGACGCCTTCCTCGCAACGCGACCCGAAGTTGCGGAACCCAAGAGAGAGCTGGAAAGGCTTGCAGAACAGATGAAGGCTCTGGCACCGCCGACGACGCTGATCATGGCGGATAAGTCGGGCCCGGTCCAGAGCTTCCTGCTCGAGCGCGGCCAGATCGGTACCCATGGCAAGGCGGTCGAGCCTGGGACACCGGCGGCTCTGCACGCGCTCGACTCGGATCTGCCACCCAATCGTCTGGGATTGGCGAAATGGATCACCTCGCCCGAGAATCCGCTAACGGCGCGGGTGACCGTCAATCGTCTATGGGCGGAGGTGTTTGGGGGTGGAATTGTCCCTACGGCCGAGGACTTCGGCCGCCAGGGCGACGCCCCGACGCATCCGGAGCTGCTCGATTGGCTTGCGGCGGAATTCGTCGAGGGAGGCTGGTCTATCAAGAACATCGTTCGCATGATCGTGACATCGTCGACCTATAGGCAGAGCTCGCGGGGATCACCCGAGTTGCAGGAGCGAGACCCGGACAACACGCTCTTCGCAATGGGACCGCGATTCCGTCTACCGGCCGAGGCAATCCGGGATTCGCTGCTTGCGGCAAGCGGCCTGTTGTCTCTCAAGGTAGGCGGCCCCCCCGTCCACCCGCCGCAGCCTGAAGGGCTGTGGAAGGAGATCAGCACCGCTACCGATCCCAATTACCCAACGTCGAAGGGAGAGGACCGCCACCGTCGCGGGCTTTACACATTCCTTCGTCGGGGCGCACCGTACCCCAGCTTCATCACATTCGACGCTTCTCCCCGGGCAGGTTGCGTCGCCATGCGAGCCCGCACCAACTCCCCGCTCCAAGCCCTGACGCTGCTGAACGACCCGTCCTACGTCGAGATCGCCGACGCTCTGGCGCAACTCGTAATGGACTTGCCGGCTGCGTCTGACAGGGACCGACTCGTTTACGCCTTCCGGCGTACGGTGACCCGGGCGCCCAGCGCGGTCGAGCTTGAGGAGCTCACCCGCCTGCTCAAGGAGTTCCGAGGAACGTCTGAGAATGAGTCCGAAGCCTGGACCTCGCTAGCGCGAGTCCTGCTGAACCTGGACGAAACCATTACCAAGAGCTGATGGCCATGGAGCTTCAACGTCGAGCATTTCTCCGAGCCGGCGCCGTCGGCCTCGGATCGATCGCCTTGCAGTCGCTGCTCACGGCGGACGACGGCACAGATGTTACGCCGCACTTCGCACCTAGGGCAAAGCACATCATCTTCTTGCACATGCTCGGCGGTCCGTCGCAGGTCGATTTACTCGACCCGAAGCCGGCACTTGCGAA
>JAGWBY010000172.1 GCA_021295675.1 Candidatus Latescibacterota bacterium
CCCCGTAGAGGCAGTCTTGGATCAGCAGGTGATCGCCGCTGTTGAGCACGGTTATCAATGCGGTGGTAATCGCCGCCATTCCCGAGCCGGCGACCAAGGCGTCCTCGCCGCCGCAGACAGCGGCTAATTTGGCGTGCAATGCGCGGTGATTTGGCGTGTTGTTGAGGCGGAGATAGCGGATGGCGTCGTAGTCTTGCTCGTCTTGCGAGACAAAAGTCGAGCTCTGGAAGATCGGCGTTACCACGGCACCTTTGATGCGCTCCTCGCCAGCGTGGACGAGGCGAGTCTGAATATCCATGAAGTGATTCCTTTCCTTTGGCGGTTAGTGGGGTAACCACGAGGGTTGTCCCTACATACCATGACGTTAGGCAGTCTTATGTCCTCAACGTCCCATCCCTGTACCCTTTCCGCTACACTCCAGCCCCTCCTCTTATCTGAGCCGCCGCCGTGGCACGATTTTTGCAATTTAGCAATTGCGAATTAGCCCGTCCCTCCAGTTCGGACGGTTGGGCACACTCTAATTCGTAATTGATTGCCATGGCCGAATTTGATATTGTTTCCAAGTATTTGGTGCAGCACTATCCCGGCGATTTCGCCCGCTTTACCCTCGGTCGCGACGACGTCGAAGGTGCCGAAGTGATTGACCCAAAGCAACTCACCGTCGAGGCGAGGCAGACCGACAGTTTGCTGCGGGTGCAGTTGGGCAACGAAGCGGTTCTCGTCCACACCGAGTTTCAAGCTGCCGATAGTACGCAGCCGCCGATGGCGCGGCGGATGGTCGGCTATATCGGGCGCACCGTTGAGCAATACGGCCTGCCGGTGGTTTCCAGCGTCATCTACCTGCGGCCAGCGGCCGGTCGGCGCGATCCGGGCTATTATCTCCAAGATCGTCCCGGCCATCGCATCTTGGTAGAGTACCAGGTGATCCGGCTGAGCGAATTGGACGGCCATCGCATCCTCGAGTCGGGGCCTGTGGGACTGTGGTCGTTTGTACCGCTAATGCGGCCGACCGGGCGGCCAGCGGATTGGCTGGAGACTTGTATGCGCGCGGTGCAGGCGCAGCCGCTGGATCGGGCGACGAAAGCCGATTGTCTGGCCGGCATGTCGCTTTTGAGCGGGTTGGTGTATGGGCGCGAAACCGTTTTTGCCATTTTCTTGAAGGAGGGTCTAATGGATATTATCCGCGAATCACCTGTTGCTCAATACTTGACCCAACAAGGTATTGAGCAAGGCATTGAGCAAGGGGGCCGAGAACGCGCCATTGAAGCGCTACTCGACGTGCTGGAAATCCGCTTTGCGCTCGGCGCGGCGGAGCCTTTGGCCGCTCGCGTACGGGGCATGGAGGATTTGCAGCGTCTCAAGCACTTGCATCGAGCGGCGATCCAAGTAGAAAGCCTAAAGGCATTCCAAGCCCTCCTAGACGCCGACGAATAGGGCGGTCGCGCAACATCAGTCACGTATGTATTTAGCTGTCCGATGTGCTCGTGGCGAAACTCATCGACCTTCAACTCGACCAAGATATGACACTTCAGTACGCGGTGATAGAATACCAGAGCCACGAAGGCGCGTGTGTCGCCAATGACGATGCTCTTCTGCTGCGCCTCCAGGCAGAAACCATCCCCCAGCTCCAGAAGAAACTCCCGCAGGTTAGCGACAAGGGATGCTTCTAGGTCAGATCTTCGACCACTTCCTTTAGCCTCAGTTCCAGAAATTCCAATTCTGCGTCTATCTGCGTCCATCTGCGGATTATAGGGCAAATTGGGTGAGCAGCCGCTCGTACAGCCGAATGAAGTCCCGGCGGCCGTTGTCGCGGTTGTAAACGTAGCACATGGGGTTGGGATTGATCTCGATGATGGAGAGACCGTCCGCGCCGTGGATGAGGTCGATGGCGTAAAAACCGAGTGAGAACACGCCAGCCACTTGCGCGGTTAGCTGTTGCATTTGCGCTAGCAGGGCCGCGTCTTCTACGCGCACGGCGCGTCCTGTGGCCTGATGCAGCGGATTGAGGTCTCCGTCTGCGCCCACGGCCTCGCTCTCCTTGCGATAGGCCAGCAACAGCTCGTCGCGGCTGGCGACGACCCGATACTCCGGCCCGGCCACGTATTGCTGCACCAGCGCGATGTTGTCCAAAAAGCCGCTGTTGGCAAAGAGGGCTTCGAGCCGCTGGCCGAGGTCTGTTGCGCTGCGCTCCAAGAACACGCCCTGCGCCAGTGAGCTGTGGCACTTTTTGACCAACAGGGGGAACTCGAACCGCGCCACTACTTCTTCGACGATTTCCGCGACTGTGGCGTGGGTTTTGTAGCGGTCGAAGCGCGCGTCGGCCAGTGGGTTGAAGAGCTTGAGCGTATCGGGGACTGGCAATCCGGCGGCGGCGAAATCCTCGTATTGGTACGCCTTGTCTTCGGCGAGCCGGGCTTCGACGTAGTCGTTGAAGGGATGCTTGTTGCGCCAGAAGCGCAGGGGGCGCCGTCCGCCCGACAGCTTGAGCCGCGTGCCGTCGTCTGAGATCCACTCGCAGATGAGTCCCTGTCGCCGGGCCGCTTCGGCGACACATTCTAGATTCTCCAGCGCCATGTCTTCGGTGATGCCGTCGCGCTCGCCGGGCAGGTTGAAAAACTCCCGCGCTCGCGCTACCAAGTGTAGCGACCCGGCCACGCAGACTCGGCCTTTGGGTCCCGCTAGTGCCAGCGC
>JAGWBY010000173.1:0-458 GCA_021295675.1 Candidatus Latescibacterota bacterium
GTTGGTCATCAAGAAGCGCACTGACAGCCGCCCGCGCGACGAGTGGTTCGACTGGCTCAACGGCAAATGGCTCGACACTTTTGCCCCGCAGGGGCCTTGGATTGTCACCTCGGACGAGATCAAAGATCCCCAAGTCCTCGACATCAGCACGTACATCAACGGCGAGCGCAAGCAACACAACAACACCGGCCAGATGCTCTACCCGGTTAATAAGATCATCGAGTACATCTCGGCGATTATCACCCTAGAACCGGGCGACCTGATCAGCACCGGCACCATATCGGGCGTCGGCGCGACCACCGGCACCTTTATGAAAAAGGGCGACAAGGTCGAAATCGAGATCTCTGGGATCGGCGTACTCAAAAACTCGGTCGCTGCCAGCAAGAAATAACCCTTGGACTCAACATCCGCGACCACGGGCCAGGACGGCGGGCTGCTCAGCCGCGCCTTCCTGGCCC
>JAGWBY010000173.1:566-3854 GCA_021295675.1 Candidatus Latescibacterota bacterium
CGGCATATTTGCCGTGGTCGCCGGCCGGCTCTGCGACCGCTTTGGCCGCAAGACGACCCTGATGATTGGCCTCGTCGGCGGTGCACTCACCGGCTTGGTCTTCCGCACCGCAGACCCGTGGGGGCTCTCGTGCCTGCTCTTGGCGATGGGCGCGGCCAGCGGTCCTTGGTCCACCGCCGGGCAGAGCATCCTCATCACCGCGGTCACTCCTGCGCGACTCGGCCTAGGCGGTGCCCTGTACTTTCTCAGCAATACGCTCGGCAACGCGCTCGGTAGCTTTTGTACTGGCTTGGTCAAAACCGCCTATTCCTTCGCCCAGATCGGCGCTGTTATGAGCATCGGCATGGTCGCGGTAGTCTTTCTAGCTTTTGCGCTGTTGCCCGGCGACGCGCCCTCCCCCACCACGGCGCAGACGGCGCGCCTCAGTACGTGGACGGCCTACCGCCCGCTTTTGGGCCGTCGCAATGTGCACCTGCTGCTCAGCCTGCGCCTGACCATCACCACCTTCTGGGGCATGGCGACGCTGGCGTTGCCCCTGTTGATCTATCGAGTCAGCGAAAGCGAGGCCCTGCCCGCGTTCTTTGCCTCCCTCTCACTGGTCGCTGCGGCCTGCTGCCAGCTCAGCGTCGGCTATTTCAACGACCGCTTTGGCCGCACGGCACCGCTCCTCGGCTCGGCGTCTGGCGTTTTCCTCAGCGCCTTGGGGCTGGCCCTGTGGCACGATTCCCTCGTCGGCCTGTTTGTCTGCGGCACCGCCCTAACCGCTACTGCTTGGGCCGTCTCGACGCTGATTCCCCGGCTCATCAACGACGTCGCCGCTCCCGAAGAAAAAAACCGCCTCGTCGGCTTGGGCCACTTCGCTTGGAGCGGCTCGATGGTGGTCGGCAGCCTGCTCGGCGGCTACCTGATCGAGATAAATGTCGGCCTGCCCTTCTATATCGGCACGGCCCTTACGGCGCTCGGTGCGCTCGGTGCCTTTGGCCTCTGCCGCCGTCTGGACGGCGCAGGGGTTACGGTTTAGACTAGGCGAATGCAAAAACTCCGCCTGTTCGTCATTACGATCTCGCACTTTTGCGTCGATAGTTACGCCACGATGTTGGCCCCGCTCTTGCCCCTGCTCAAGGTCAACTTGGGGCTGAGCTTGGCGCAAGTTGGGTTTTTGGGTTCCATCGTTTCTATATGCAATATCAGCCAGCCGCTCATGGGCTTGTGGGCCGACCGCATGGCTTGGCGTTGGTTGATCGTCGGTGGCTTGGCCTTGGCGACCATTTTCTCCCCGCTCATGGGGCTGGCATCCAACTATCTGACGCTCGTCGGCATCCTGACGCTGGGTGGGCTCGGGGTCGCCGCTTTCCATCCCCAAGTCTTTTCGCTGGCCGGCGAACTCAGCGGTTCGCGCCGCTCCTTCGGCTTGGCGCTCTTTATCTTTGGCGGAACGCTGGGGCTGGGCCTGACGCCGCTGTGGGCCCCGGCGTACACCAACTCCTTCGGGTTGGCCGCCCTGCCCTATCTGTCCATTCCCGGCCTGTTGTTCCTCCTGCTCATGTATCGCGCGGTGCCGCTGAGCAACCCCAACTTTTCCCACGGCAGAAGCACGGCCCAGTGGCGCAGTCTCGGCGACCAAGCTGGTCCCCTCGTGCTGATCACCGTGATCGTCGTTTTGCGCTCGGTGTCGGGACTGGGTTTTGGCACGTTCTTGACGCTCATGGCCCAGGAACGCGGTCTCGGTCTCGTCGCGGGTGGCATCCCCTTGGGGATCTACAATATCGCTGGCGTGGTCGGCGCGCTCATCGTTGGCTACCTAGCAGACCGCATCGATCCTAAACCGCTGGTCTGGGGATCGCTGCTGTGTTCGGTGCCGCCGCTCTACGCCTTTATCTATGTCGAGGGAATGCTCGCCAGCTACAGCCTGCTTTTTGTGGGCGGCGGCCTGCTGCTGTCTTCCAACTCGATTATGGTCGCCTTGGCCCAAGAGTTCTCGCCGGAAAATACGGGTTTGGTCTCCAGCCTGCCGCTGGGCTTTAGCTGGGGGGTGGCCAGTCTCGCGCTGCCGCTGATCGGCCATTTCGGCGACCAGATCGGCGTGGCTGAGACCTTGAAATACCTAGCCCTGCTGCCGATATTGCCCGCCGGCTTGGCCTTCTTCTTGCCCAGCCGCCCAACCGCAAAGGACGCTGCATTATGAGCTTGCTCATTTTAGACCCCGAGCAGAAGCAGTTCTTCGACGACAACGGCTATCTGCTGCTCAAAGGCTTTTATAGCCCTGCGGAGATGGAGCAGATGCGCTGCGAGTTGCACCGCTTGGTGACCGAGATCGAACACCGGCCCAAGAACGTCAAATACTCCTTCATGGACGCGCCGGAAGGCTACGCGCCCGACCCCTTCAATCCGCGCAATGTAGTTGGCATGATGGATCAGACGTTGGCGGGCGACTACTGGTTCGATCAGTTCACCGAGCCGCGCATTGTCTCGGTTATGGTCGATCTGTTAGGCCCCGACCTCGATTTCCACAACGGCAAGATCCGCAACAAACCCCCCGGCTTTGTCTGCACCCAGAGCTGGCACCAAGACTCAGACTTGGCCGCGGCCATTACGTACCTCGATCCGAGTGGATTTGAAGCGGGGGCCACCGAGGTTCTGCCCGGCAGCCATCTCAAGGGCGAATTCCCCACTTTAGAAAAAAGCCACACGATCCCCGACGAGTACGTCCCTGCCAGTGAGCAGGTCGTCTTGGAGGCCGAGCCGGGCGACGTGGCGATCATCCACGTCCTCGTCGTCCACCGCGCCGGCCACAACTACACGCCGCGCACTCGCCACGCCATCATCAACGAGTACAAAACCGCGGCCACTATCGACCGATGGGGCAACTCCTGCGCCTTTGCTGGCTTGCCTCTGGCCCGCAACGGCCAACTTCTGATGCCGCGCGTTTACCAGGGGTGATGCGCCCTCCTTGATATTGTTATAAACCGCTAGTACTTAAATATGGATCGCTTATTTTGTCCGCCGACTCTGGAGGCCCCATGAGCAAAGCATTCTACGTCACCACGCCGATTTACTATGTCAACGACGTGCCCCACATTGGCCACGCCTATACCACCGTGATAGCGGATTTTCTCGCGCGCTTCCACCGCCTCGACGGATTCGATACCTACTTCCTGACCGGCACCGACGAGCACGGGGAAAAAATTTATCAGGCCGCCGCCGAGGCTGGCATTGACCCGCAGCAGTTTTGCGACCGCATCAGCCAGCGCTTCCGCGACGCTTGGCAGGTGCTCGACATTTCCCACG
>JAGWBY010000173.1:3864-11400 GCA_021295675.1 Candidatus Latescibacterota bacterium
CGGTCGTGTGCCGGATATTAGAGGCGGTGCACGCGGCTGGGGACATTTACTACGACGAGTACGAGGGGCTGTACTGCGTCGGCTGCGAGCGATTTCTCACCGATAAGGAGCTGGTCAACGGCCAGTGCCCCGATCACCTGCGCGCACCAGAAAGCCGCCGCGAGGGCAACTACTTCTTTCGGATGGAGAAGTACCGCGACTGGCTGCGCAACTACATCCGCGACCACCCGGATTTCATCCGCCCCGCCGGGTACAAAAACGAGGTGCTATCTCTGCTCGGCGAGCCGATTGGCGACCTGTCGATTTCGCGGCCCAAAGGCCGGGTGCCCTGGGGCATTGAGCTGCCGTGGGACGCCGAGCACGTGGCGTACGTGTGGGTCGATGCCCTGATCAACTACACTTCCGCACTCGGCTTCCCCGACGACGCGCGCTATCGCACGTATTGGCCGGTGGCCCAGCACCTAGTCGGCAAGGACATTCTCAAGCCCCACGCGGTGTTTTGGCCGACCGTGCTCAAAGCGGCTGGGGTGCCGTTGTACCAACACCTCAATGTCGGCGGCTTCTTGATGGGGCACGACGACGAGCAGAAGATGAGCAAGAGCTTGGGCAACGTCATTGATCCCTTTGAAATGGCGGAAAAATACGGCTCCGACGCCGTGCGCTACTACTTATTGAAGGATACAGTGTACGGCCAAGACTCTTCCATTGGGGAACAATTCTTGGTCGAGCGCTACAACGCGGATTTGGCCAATGACTTGGGCAACCTGCTGTCCCGCGTCCGCGCCTTGCTCACGCGGCATACCGACGGCGTCTTGCCCGCGCCGTCGCAGCAGGAAGCCGACGAGGAGGTGATTGCGGCGGGCACTGCGCTGGTGGGGCAGGTGCGGTCTTTGGTGGGCCGGTTGCGGATGTTCGAGGCGCTGGAGACGGTGATGCAGTTCGTGCGGCAAGGCTCCGTGGAAGTTGGCCAAAGCCGCCGATGGGCGCGAGCGGTTGGGAACAGTGCTCTACAATATCGCGGAGGGGCTGCGCATTGTCTCGGTGCTGTTGGAGCCAGCCATGCCGAGTAAGGCGCGGCAGGTGCGGACAGATCTGGGGTTGGGAGACTACACCTTCGCCGACCTAGATACTTGGGGTCGGGCTGCGCCCGGGACGAAAATACCGGCGAAAGCGGATATCCTGTTCCCCAAGTCGGAGACTGGAAAGCCCAAGCGACAACCGCCACCAAAGAAAGAGGCCCCACAAGTGGAACAGATTTCGATCGAAGATTTTTCCAAGGTGCAATTGCGCGTAGCCGAGGTCAAAGCCGCCGAGAAGGTCGACGCTCGACCTAGGCGACGAGACGCGCACTGTAGTCAGCGGCATCGCCCCGTGGTACCAGCCGGAGGACCTGCCGGGTCGCAAGGTAGTTTTAGTCTCCAACCTCAAACCAGCCAAGCTGCGAGGCATTGTCTCGGAAGGGATGATCTTGGCAGCCGAAGATGGCGATGGGAACCTCGTGTTAGTCGGGCCGGAGCAGGACATCGCAACGGGAGCCGAGGTGAGCTAGGCACTGGCGACTTTTCAACCAAATAGAAAAGAGAGGGAATGGACAAAATTCGCGTGGGATTTATTGGCTGTGGTGGAAATGCCAGCGGGCACCTAGGGCGGGTGCTGGACATCCCCGAGGCCGAAGTGGTGGCGTTGTGCGATGTGGATCAGGCCAGCCTGCAGCGGGCCAAAGAGCGCAACTCGCAGGCCGCAGAGTTGCCGGAGTTTACCCACTACCAAGAGATGCTAGAGCAAGTCGAACTGGACGCGGTGGAGATTTCCACGCCCCACACATTGCACTTTGAGCAGATTATGGCCGCGCTGGGCAAAGGACTGCACGTGCTGACCGAAAAGCCGATGGTCTGTACTGTCGATCACGCGCGCCAAGTTATCGCCAAAGCAGAGGCAACCGGCAAGGTCCAGGCGCAGTACCGCTATGTGCGCAACCAGATCGCGGCCGGGGAATTGGGGGATATCCAGTTTATAGCGGCGCTCCAAGACCAGAAGTGGTATCAGGGGACGATAGGGCTGTGGCGGCAGCAAATGGCGCTGTCGGGCGGCGGGCAGCTCAACGACTCGGGTAGCCACCTACTGGACATTGTGTTGTGGATGACCGGGCTGGAGGTGGCCGAGGTGCAGGCCTACATGGAACATTTCGACTCCGAGGTGGATATCAACTCGGCGCTGTCGTTGCGCTTTGGCAACGGCGCGCTGGGGACGATTGCGGTGGTGGGCAACTCGCCGACCGGCGGGATGTGGGAGGACATCACCATCTGGGGGACCAAGGCGGTGGTCTATATCCGTCAAGGACAGGTCTTTTACAAGACGCAGCACAGCGGCGAGGTGTACCAGGTCAATAACTTGCCCGGCTCGGCGACGCCCGACCAGAATTTCATCGACGCGATTCTCGGCCGCGACCAAGTGCAGGTGCCCCCCGAATGCGGTCTGCGGGTCATTGAGCTGACCGAAGCAGCATGGGCCTCGGCCGCCAGCGGACAGCCGGTCAAAGTCGAGCGAAAATAGACGATTGACCCGGTTCACTAGCTCTTGTATATTAAAAATTAAGTCGAGTTCGGGGGCCACAAACCCTTGTTGCCGCTACGCTGAGGCTCGAGGCTACGCGAGCGAGCCAACCCGGCTTTGTCACTGGCCGCAACGACGCGCAGAGTTGGAGTATGGATTATGAGGCGCGCACTAGCGAAAGGAGGTGGTTCATTGAGTAGTAATTGTACCGCAGCAGGGAGGTTGATCACTTGATCAACTCCAGGTGATCGACTACCTGGTCAGAAGCATAGTCGCCTCGGCGACATAGCTTCTGAGAGTACAGCCGGGCGCACCCCACCTTAGTGGGTGCGCCCGGTTTTTTTGTCCGCGCTGTTTGGATTGGTTCCCGCGCGGCATTTTTGCCATATTGTCCGCGAGGAGGCCGTCTATGAAACGCATCGCCAAGCCCGCAGGGGCTTATAACATAGTAGTAGAAGAGGTCGAGACCCCGGCCATTGCCCCGACCGAGATTTTGATTCGCGCGGAATGTTCGCTAATCAGCCGTGGCTCGGAGATTTGGCGGCGCTACGTGCGCGAAGAGGCGATTGATCATCGCTCCATGGGCTACTCGCTGGTGGGCCGAGTCGCAGAGGTGGGCGCGGAGGTTGAAGAGTTCGGAACCGGCGATTTGGTCGCGGCGCTCGCGCCGCACGCCGAATACGTGGCGGTCGAAGTCGCGGCCAGCCAGCACAAGCCTGCGGCCGTGCGCTTACCAGCGGGCCTGTCGCCCGAGGCGGGCACCTTTTGGCCGCTGGGAACCAGCTCGGTCCTGTGGATGTGGGAGACTGGGGCCGGGCCGGACGATGTCATGGTCATCCAGGGGCAGGGCTTGGTCGGCAGCGGTTGTATGCAGGCGGCCAAGGCACAGGGCGCGGGGCGCGTCATTGGGATTGATACCTTGCCCTTGCGCTGCGAACTGGCGCGTGAGTTAGGGGCCGATGCGGTGATCGACGCCAGCGCCGGCGACTCTGTTGCGCAGGTCTTGGAGCTGACGGACGGGAAGGGTGCCGACATCGTGGTCGAAGCCGTGGGCGGGCGGGCCGGGGCGCAGGCGTTTGCCGAGGCGCAGGACATGCTCAAGCGCGGCGGCCTCTTGCAGGTGCTGGGCCTGTACGAAAACGAACCCCTACCGCTCTACTCGGAAAAAATCATGGGCAAGCGCCTCATAGGCAGCTACCTCGACGCCAGTCGGCGGCCCGCAGGATCGGCACGGACGCTAGAACTGTTGGTCACGAACCAAATCCAATTTGCCAAGATGATCACCCACCGCTTCCCCTACACCGAAGCGGCAGCGGCCTTCGATTTGCTCTACAATCGGTTGGGCGAGACGATGGCGGTGTTGTTGATGTGGGACAACTAGAATCAGGAGATGACGATGAGTAGGACCATAGAGAAGCTCTTCCGCGCCCCCTACGGGGTGCCCAACGCGCTGCAAGTAGTAGAAGAAGGACTGTGGATTACCGACCAAATTACCGCCGAGCCGTCTGAATACGGCGTCACCCGTCTGATCCGCGATATCCCCAGCGAGTCGTCCAATACCAGCGGCATGGCTTGGGGCGGTGGCTCGCTGTGGTTGGCGGCCAACGGGGCGGGTACGCTCTGGCGGCCCGCACGGCCGACGGACGCTGAGCAAGGCGCGGGCGAGATTTTCGAGGTCGATCCGGCTACCGGCGCGACCCGCAATCGCTATCCGGTACCCGGCGGAGGCGGGGTGCACGGGATGGAGTACGATCCGTTTGAAGAGGGCCATGTGTGGATCACCACCCTCAAGAGCCAGACGTTGAGCAAAGTCAAGATCGCCGGCTGGTCGGTCGAGCACGTGCTGGATTTGCCCTACGGGCGGGCGCACGGCGTGGTGCGGGTCGCCGACGGCATCTGGGTGGTACATACAGCCGACCGGGTGATCGTCAAGCTCGACGTGGAGAGCGGGGCCGAGTTGGATCGAGTCGTGGTGCCCGACAGCGACCCTGAGCCGCACGGGCTGTCGATTTTTGGCGAGGATCTGATCTATTGCGACGCCACCTCTGGCTGGGTCACTAAAATTAGCCTGTGAGGATGGTGTGATGACGCGCATAGCAACGTCGTCTTGGAGCTTGCACAGGACGTTGGGGGCGTCGATGTACCAGTGGCCCGACCCCAAGGGCGAGCCGGTGCTGGAAGGGGCTGGACAGGGCGAACTCATCTTATTAGAGCTACCGGCGCAGCTCGCTGCACGCGGCATCGGCCTGTTGGAGATTTGCCACTTCCACTTCCCGCGGCTCGACGATGGCTATATCAGCCAGTTGCGGCAGGCACTTGCCGACAGCGGCGTCGAGCTTTTCAGCGTGCTGATTGACGCTGGGGACATTGTGCACCCGGATGCGGCCCAACGCGCAAAGGAAGTAGCTTGGATACGCGAGTGGATGGAGATTGCCGCTCGCTGCGGCGCGCAGTGTGTGCGGGTGATTGCCGGGGGGGCAGACGATGATGAAGCCGTGCAGGTAAGCGCGGCGAATTTGCGGGCGCTCGCCAGCTTTGGTCGCACCTTGGGTATTGGGGTGCTGACGGAGAATTTTCGGACGCTGGGCACGTCGGTCGGAGCGCTCAACGCGGTCCTCGACTTGTGCGACGGCGAGATCGGTCTATGCGCTGACTTCGGCAACTTCGAGGGGCCGGACAAATACCGCGATCTAGCGGCGATTCTGCCTCGGGCGACTTCTGTACACGCCAAGGCCGACTTTCCCGCAGTGGGGCAGATGGACCGCGAGGATTTTGTGCACTGTCTTCGCTTGGCCAGTAATGCGGGGTTTGCCGGGCCGTACTCGCTGATTTTTTCTAGCCGAGGCGACGAGTGGGAGGGCATAGCAAGGACGCGGGAAGTGGTTGAGGAGTGGCTGTGAGTAAGCGGGGGAAAGGAAAGTACTGGCTCGTCAAGTGCGAATTCGACGAGTGTTCCTTTGACGAGTTGAAGCAGCGTCCGCAAAGCACTGGCTACTGGCGGGGTGTGCGCAACTACCAAGCGCGCAATCTCATCCGCGACGACATGAAAAAGGGGGATCTGGCGTTCTTTTATCACTCCAACTGCGACGAGCCGGGGATTGCTGGAATCGCGACGATTACAAGAGCGGGGTATCCTGACCCAAGTCAGTTCGACGACAAGCACCGCTACTACGATGAAAAATCCACTGAGGACGAGCCGCGCTGGTTTTCTTTCGACGTGAAGTGGAAACGCAAATTCAAACGGTTTGTTCACCTCGCAAATCTCAAGGCCAACGACAAGCTCGCCGACATGCGGGTGGTGCAGCGGGGTCAGCGGCTGTCGATTCAGCCGGTCGCCGAGCAGGAGTGGCAGGAAGTCTGCAAAATGGGAGGCGTCAGACCGACGTGATGCTTTATGAATAATTTGCCCCTCGTCGTCCTAATCGGCGACTCGATTCGCATGGGTTATCAGGCCCATGTCGCCAGCCAGTT
Organism: Candidatus Latescibacterota bacterium; assembly: GCA_021295675.1. The sequence continues at coordinate 9,889 of JAGWBY010000173.1, forward strand.
GGCGGGCCGAGCCGAGGTTTGGGCACCCGAGCCAAACGGCGGCGACAGCCGCAATGTTCTTGCGCATCTGGACTCGTGGGTTTTCTCTCGCCAGCCAGACCTAGTACATGTCAATTGTGGGTTGCACGATTTGAAGAGGGCCTTTGGCGCAGAATCCGCAGTGCCCCTGGCCGAATACGAGCGCAATGTGCGCCAGATACTGCAAAGACTGCAACGCGAGTTGAACGGGGCCGTCGTCTGGACCACCACTACGCCAGTGGACGAAAATTGGCATCATCAGAATAAGGGCTTCGACCGCTTGGAGGCCGATGTGGAAGCCTACAATGCGGCTGCGCGCGCCGTGGCGGTGGATTTGGGCGTGCCGATTGACGACCTCTTTGCCGTCGTTCAACGCGAAGGGAAGGCGCAGCTTTTGACCCAAGACGGGGTGCATTTTACCGAGGAGGGATCGCAGCTATTGGGACGGGCGGTGGCCGAGTGCGTCTGGGGGCATCTGGCAAACCGCTAACTATGGAAGCAACCGCAGAGCAATTAGCACAGACGAGGCAGGAGCGGGCGCGGCAAATCGCCGCAGCCGGGGATCTTGGGGTGCTGGGCCGCCGCATCGACACCACGGTATCCGATTGCAAGGCGTCAGGACCTTTTTTTGCGTCTTTGGCCACGGCTCGACCGAGATCGGCGAGGTGTTGCGGATTTATCAGGACGCAGGGCTGGTGCGCGTCTGTGGGGTGCGCAGCGAAATCGAGGCGTCACACGCGGCCGCGGCCCTGCGCTGGGTGCGCGGAGAAAAGGCTGCGGTCGTCACCTCGATCGGCCCAGGTGCATTGCAAGCATTGGCGGCCTCCATTGTCCCGCGCTCGGATGGGTTGGGCGTCTGGTATCTGCTCGGGGACGAGACGACCCAAGACGAAGGGCCGAACATGCAGCAGATCCCCGGGAACGAACAAAACGCCTTCCTGCGGCTGTTTGGCACCATGAGCCGGGCGTACTCGCTGCACACGCCGCTGGCGCTTGCCACTGCGCTCCGACGCGGACTCAACGCGGTGGATCATCCGCATGGGGCCGAGCCGTTTTTCTTGCTCTTGCCGCTCAACGTGCAACCGGCGGAGCTGGCGCAATTCAATTTGGACGAGTTGCCCGTGGGCGCGCCGCCGCCGTTGGGTGCGGCTGCGGATGAGGGCCGCTACGCAGAGGCGGCCGCCGCTATTGCCGCGGCCGAGCGCGTGGTCGTCAAGGTCGGCGGCGGTGCGCGTGGGGCCGGGCCGGAGTTGGCTGAGTTGTTGGAACTGGCCGACGCAGTGGCCGTGACCAGTCCCTTAGTCTCCGGCGTTTTGCCGTACGACCATCCGCGCAACATGACTGTTGGCGGCAGCAAAGGGTCGATTTGCGGCAACTATGCGATGGAGGAAGCCGATTTCCTGATCGCGGTGGGTTCGCGCTTTGTCTGCCAGTCGGATTCGTCGCGCACGGGCTATCCGCGCGTGCAGGGCGTCGTCAATATCAACGCCGATC
>JAGWBY010000174.1:0-3447 GCA_021295675.1 Candidatus Latescibacterota bacterium
TTTGCGCCAGCATCTCCGCGGCGATCAGCACCATCCAGCCGACGCCGAGCGAGATGCGCAGGCCGGTAAAGATGTAGGGCAGCGAGGCCGGCAGGACGATCTTAAAAATCCGGTCCTTGACTCCGAGGTTGAGCACCCGCGCCACATTGACGTAATCCTGACTTAGCGACGACACGCCCAAGGCGGTGTTGATTAGCGCGGGCCACAGCGAGCACAGCGACACAGTGACCGCCGAATTGATAAAGGACTTTGCAAAAAGCCCGTCGTTGGTCGTGTAGAGGGCACTGACCACCATCGTCACCAGCGGCAGCCAAGCCAGCGGCGACACGGGCTTGAATATCTGGATCAATGGATTAAAGGCGTTCATCATCGTGCGGCTCATGCCGCAAAACAGGCCGAGTGGCACGGCCACCAGCGAGGCCAGCGCAAAGCCGGCGAAAACCGTGTATAGGCTAGTGCCGATCTGGTCCAGATACGTCGGCTTGCCGGTATATTGGCGAATCTTGACTTGGGCTTGTGGGTTTGCGGCTAGTTTCTCGGCGTTGCGCTTTTGCTGTCGCTCGTAGAACGCCTGCGCTTTTTCCCGCTCTCCCACGTGCTCTTCCCACAGCACGACCGCCTGCTGGTAGGCCTGCATCGGCCCGGGGATATTGCCCAAGCTGGTCTCGATTTGGGCGGCGGTCAGCGACCACAGCATCAGGAAGGCGACGAACGCGCTCACGGGCACGCCGATCAGGGTCCAGATGTCGCGGACCTGCTGGCCGGGGTTTTCCCCGGCGGCCAGTTTGACCACCGGCGTCAGCCAAGTCAGCCCGACAAAGACGAGAATTTTGTTCAGCTTATCGACTATCAATCTATCGCCTCCTATTGCATCGACGTTTTGGTGTAATCGTCTTTGATACCCACGCGAAATTTGTGCAGATAGTCGTTGGGCTCGCGGCCATTGTACTCGACTCCATCTATAAAGTCGCTGGTCGGCTCCTTGTAGCCGTCGGTTTGGGGAATCTCGTCGGCTGTCAGGTAGCCATCCTCTACGAGCAGGGCCGCGGCCTCGCGCCAGATGTCGGGCCGATAGATTTCCTTAATCGTCGCGTGATACCAAGAGTCGGGTTTGGGAGCGTCGATCTGGCCCCAGCGCCGCATCTGGGTCAAGAACCAAATGCCGTCGCTGTAGAAAGGGTACGTGGCGTCGTAGCGGTAGAACACATTGAAGTCGGGCATTGCGCGCTTGTCGCCCTTTTCAAACTCAAAGGTGCCGGTCATGCTGTTGGCGATGACCTCAAAGTCAGCACCGACATACTCCGAGCGGGAGAGGATCCGCGCCGCTTCAATGCGGTTTTTTGGCTCGCCATTTTCGCCTTCCTCGTCGAGCCACTTGCCAGCGCGAATTAGCGCCTTGACCACCGCTTTGTGCGTGTTGGGGTGCTTGTCGGCCCAAGCCTTGCTGACGCCAAAGACCTTTTCCGGGTTGTTCTTCCACACGTCGTAGTTGGTCGTCACCGGCACGCCAATGTCCTTGAACATGGCTTGTTGGTTCCACGGCTCGCCCACGCAGTACCCGTAGATGGTGCCCGCTTCCAAGGTCGCTGGCATCTGCGGCGGCGGCGTCACCGACAGCAGCACGTCGGCATCGGTCATGCCGGTTATGTCCTCGCTAGTGTAATAACCCGGACTAATGCCGGCTGCCGCCAGCCAGTACCGCAACTCGTAGTTGTGCGTCGAAACCGGAAAGACCATGCCCATCTTGAACTGGCGACCCTCATCTCGGTAGGCTTCCACAATCGGCTTGAGCGCATCGGCCTTGATTGGGTGGGCCGGCTTGCCGTCTGCGCGTTTGGGCACGTGGGGCTTCATTTGCTCCCAGACCTCGTTGGCGACCGTGATGCCATTGCCGTTGAGATCCATGCTGCAGGCGGTAATAATGTGGGCTTGGGTGCCGAAACCAATGGTCGCGCCAATCGGCTGCCCAGCCAGCATGTGCGCCCCGTCGAGTTCGCCGTCAATGACGCGGTCGAGCAGCACCTTCCAATTGGCCTGCGCCTCCAAGGTGACGAAAAGCCCTTCGTCCTCAAAGAAGAACTGCTCCTTGGCAATGACCAAGGGCGCGCAGTCGGTCAGCTTGATGAAACCGAACTTGAGTTCGTCTTTTTCTAATGCTAGTTCCCCAGCACCGATTCCCTCGGCGCAGGACAAGATGGCCAAGGCAACGGCTGCGGTAATTGCTTTCATAATCTCCTCATTTAGCGGTGGTTTTTTCGACTCGTTCAATGCGCACGGCGCACTGCTTGTAGTTAGGCTCGCGCGACTTCGGGCAGAATGCCGGCAGAGTGAGTTGGTTGACGCACTGCTCGGCAAAGTGAAAGGGCACGAAGACTTGGTCTGGATGGATCGTCTCGGTAATCCGCAGCAGCAAGCCCTCGACGCGCCCGCGTCTGGAGACCAAAGAGACGCGGGTGCGCGGGCCGAGGCGGAAGCGCTGCGCGGTCTGCGGATGGATCTCGACCCAAGGCTCGGGCGAGAGCTTTTCTAGCATCGGCACGTCGCGGGTCTTGGTCCGCGTGTGCCAGTGCTCTACTGTGCGGCCGGTGTTGAGCAGAACGGGGTATTCGTCGTCCGGCGGCTCGGGCAGCGGCAGCGGCGCAGTGTACAACAACCGGGGAAGCGACCGTCGGTGTACAGGCTGTCAACGCCCTCGGGATGCGCGTCGTTGCAGGGCCACTGGATCCCGCCCAAGGCGTCCATCTTCTCATAGCTCATGCCGCTGTAATCGCAGAGCTGTCCCTTGGATATTCGGCGCATTTCCGCGAACGCATCGGCCGGGCCGCGCCATGTGGGAAAGAGTTCGTCGCTGACCCTGAGCACCCGGGCCAAATCCATAAAAATATCGAAATCGGCCTTGGCTTCCCCAGGCGGCGACACGGCTTGCCGCACCCGGCTAGCGCGGCGCTCGCTGTTGGTATAACTGCCGCTCTTCTCGCCCCACACAGCCGTCGGCAAGACCAAATCGGCCAACTCGGTAGTAGGCGTCGGGTGAAAACCGTCTTGCACTACGAGCAGATCGAGGCCAGCGAGCGCCTGGCGCAACCGCCCCTGATCGGGAAAGCTGGCCAGCGGATTGGTGGCAATCACCCACAGCGCCTTGATGCGGCCCGCTATGATGCCGTCGATGATGTCGGGATAGGCCAAGCCGCGCTTTTTCGGCAGTCGTTCCGCGTCCAGTCCCCACAACGCCGCCAGTTCCTCGCGGTCTGCCCGGCTTGCAAATTTGCGGTAGCCCGGCAGCGATGAGGCAAAGCCAAACTCGCGGGTGCCCATGGCATTGCACTGGCCGGTGATGGACAACGGCGCAGCACCTGTGCGGCCGATATTGCCGGTAATCAGCGCGAGGGTGTTGATCAAGCTGACGGTATCCGTCCCTTGCGTCGAGTGATTGACGCCCATGGTCCA
>JAGWBY010000174.1:3567-6943 GCA_021295675.1 Candidatus Latescibacterota bacterium
CGAAGTCTCGATCGACATAGCCGTGCTTGATCACCAAGTTGATCAGGCCGTTGAGCAGATACACATCGCCGCGCGGTCGAATCGGCAGATAGAGGTCGGCAAACATCGCCGTCTTGGTCTTGCGCGGATCGCAGACGATCAGTTTGTAATCTTCGTTTTGGTTGAGATGATGCCAGAGGATGGGGTGATTGTCGGCGATATTAGCGCCGATCAAAAAGACCGTATCGGCCTCTCGCAAACCGCGATACGATCCCGGCGGGCCGTCCGAGCCAAAGCTCTGTTTATAACCAGCCACGGCCGAGCTCATGCACAGCGTGGTATTGCCATCGTAATTGCTCGTGCCAAAGCCCAATTGCACTAGTTTGCCTAGGGCGTAAAACTCCTCGGTGACGAGCTGGCCAGTTGACAACACGGCGAAACTCTCTTTGCCGTACTGCTCCTGAACTCGGCGCACCCGCCCCACCATCTCCTCGTAAGCCCGTTCCCAAGAGATGGGTTCGCCGCGCCACAGCGGGGCATAGGCGCGATTGGGGCTTTTCAGTGGCAGGTGCTCGCTCAAGCCTTTTGGACAGAGGCTGCCTGCGTTGACAGGGTGTTCCTCATCGCCGCGCACCGAGACGATTTCGCCGCCCTTGACGCCCACTACCATGCCGCAACCCACCGAGCAGTAGCCGCAGGTGGTCTTGACCCAGCGCTCGGGGATTTTCTTTTGCGACAGATATCCGTACTGAGGGTCGCGACCAAAGGCGTACTCGTCCGCCTTAATGTCAAAGCCAAGAGATTCCTTGATTTTCTGTATGAGTGTCATCGCTAGCCCCGTCACGCTACCGAGCGGTGGGCTTCGACGATGAAATTGCCCGCGATATTGGTGCCGACGACCGTGGTGAAAAACAGGTAGCGCTGCAAGAATACATAGGCCACCAAGCCAGCGACGCCCAAGGTCGCTGCCGCGATCGAGACCGCACCAACGCCCAAGGTCAAAAGTCCCATCAGCGCCAACAGGGCCGCACCATTTTTGTACATCCGCAAGCGGGCGAAGTGATCGCGGTAGAGCTCGGCGCTGGCCTTGAGTTCAAAGGTCTCGCTCTCCGCCAAGTGACAGACGAAGTTCGAGTGCAATTTCGCATAGGCTAGCAGCGCCAGCGCCGCAGCCAAAGCCGCGACCTGCACGCTCAATCCCGCTTCCCCACCCAATACCAGCGCCAGCGCCAGTACCGCCGGACCGACGATCCATGCTACGGCAAAGAAGTCGGCTGTGGTCTTGCGGAAATTCCACGCCGGACGGGCCGGCACCCGATAGAGCCGGGCGCTGGCGTAAATGCCAGCGATGCCCGCCGTGACCGCTCCCGCCCCCAACGACAGCCGCGCACCTACTCCACCCAAGGCTTCCGCACTCACCCACCCCAAACCTTCGGTCGCCAACAGGAACGCCGCATAGGCAAAGGCGACTTTGGCAAAAAGCGTTAGCGCCAGTACTTCGCGCGACAACCAAGAGGTGCGCCAGTTGCGAATCGCCCGGAAGGCAAAGGCTGGTCGCCCCAGATGCAAAGTCGATGCGGCGAGCGAAAGACCGATCAGCCCCATCAGCACGGCGGCCAGCGTGCCGAGCGCAGTACCGGCTAACTGCACCGCGCCACTGAGCGAACGCAGCAAATCCATCGCGTATATCGCCGCAAAACCCCCCAAGCCGATCTGGGTCAGCACCGTCATAAAGATTAGCGGCGAATGCGGCTCCTCTGGCTCGACAAAGTCGCTGGTGACTGGGTGCAGACTGCTCGGATCGACGCCTTCGGGCAAGGTGATTTTCGTCGAAGGCATGGAGATTTCTGGCGCGGGCATTCCCGGGGCGGCACCAGCGTCCTCGTAGGTTGCCAATACCTCCTCAAGCGGCACGGTCTCAATCTCAATCGCCCCGGCCGGGCACGCCTGTGCGCAAGCGGGCTCGCGGCTTTCTTCGAGCCGATTGACGCACATGTCGCACTTGGAGACCACGCCGCGCTCGGGCTGGAAGCTCGGCACGCTATAAGGGCAGTTCCAAGTGCAGTACTGGCAGCCGATACAGACATCAGCTTGGTGAATGACGATGCCGTGCTCATCAATTTTGTAGGCATCAACCGGGCAGCCCTTGGCGCAAGGGGCATCTAAGCAGTGGTTGCAGCCGCTAGAAAGGAAGAAGCGCAATGTGTCGGGGTACTCGCCGCCCTCGACCTCGCCAACGCGCCGCCACTGGGTATCTACGGGCAGGCCATTCTGTTCGCTACAGGCCACCTCGCAGGCGTGGCAGCCGACGCAAAGATCCATGTGGAAGTGGAAGCGCGTCTGGGTCGAGCGGTTGTCTGTGCGAAAACCGGGTAGGTCGGGCTTTTCTATTATATCCATTATCCATGGCATTTTGTTGGGACGCAAATGATTGAGCTACAGATGAGGAAGGGAGTGTGATTACAGCCCAAATCATTGATAAAATTACACTTATAACATAAAAGAGACGTTTTTTGCAAAATGATTCGAACTCATAAAATCGTTCAAAAACTACAATTTTTGTACTGTTTTAACATAAAAAAGAACAATTTTTGTGTTTTTTAGATCCTTGAGTAAGTAATTCCTTCCCGACCAAATCTCGACTTTGCCGACGCTGGGCTGGAGAATACATATTTGTGATATTTACTGACATTTTTGTCGATTTTCTGCAAAAATGCGCGCTCTACGGCGGCCAATCGGAATTGAGTTAAATAATGCCTAAATAGTTGATAAAATTATAAATACAGCGATTCATCGGACTCCTGTACTCGCAAGCTGGTCTATGTTTTGCTTATTGGACTTAGTCTAGTGTTTACAGGAGAAAACCGATGATAGCACCCAATCGACCGCACTTAGTCGTCGTCGGCAATGGCATGGTGGGGCACCGCTTTTGCGAGGAAATGGTCGCGCGCGACGGCCACGAAGAGCCGCGCTTGGCCTACGACCGCGTCGGCCTCAGCAAATACTTCTCGGGCACCCCGGTCGCCGACCTGATGCTAGGTACTATTGAATGGTACCAAGAGCACGGGATTGAAACCCATATTGGCGACCGGGCCACGGCCATCCAGCGCGAGCAGGGCATCGTCACCTCCCAGCGCGGAGAGGCCATAGCGTACGACCGCCTCGTACTGGCCACGGGATCCGCCCCTTTCGTCCCACCCATCGACGGCGTCGCCAAAGAAGGCGTATTCGTCTATCGCACGATCGAGGATCTAGCAGCCATTGCTGCCTACGGCCAAAAGGCACGGCGCGCGCTCGTGCTAGGCGGTGGGCTGCTGGGCCTCGAAGCGGCCAAGGCCCTCGTCGATATGGGGCTGGAAACTACCGTCGTCGAATTCAACACCCGGCTGATGCCCCG
>JAGWBY010000031.1:0-18587 GCA_021295675.1 Candidatus Latescibacterota bacterium
GACGCCGAAACAGTCCGCGGATGGATCGGCCCTGTGGTCGGGATGCCATCTCGTATCGCCGACATAGCGGTTGGCATCCGTACCGATGCCGATGACGTCGTCGCCGTAGAGCTGCTCGGCCACGCCGCATAAGCGTTCGTCTTCGAGCAGGCTGGCGTACAGCGGGGTGCGCGGGTGCAACATCATCGTCCAGTAGCGCGTCTCCCCCGTGAAGGGCTGATCGGCGTATACATGATCGAGCTCGGACTCGTACTCCTCGCGCAGAATCTCGACCTCTTCTGGGGTGAACAGCTTGCGCAGGGTGACAAAGCCGAAGGTCCGAAAATGCTGCAACTGCTGGTCGGTCAACATGGGATTCCTCCGATGCGGCTGAGGCAGCCATTGGAAAGGGTTGTCGTATGCTTGGGCCAAATTAGAGCGCGTCCCCCGATTGGGCAAGCTCAGTCCTTGCTCCAATTACCTTCTTAGCAGACGGTGGCCGTTTGCATGGCCGCGAGCAAGTCGGCCGGGCTCATCAGAACTCCCAGAATAGAGTGCTCGCTACCCCGTGGTATTTCCAGCCCGGTGGCAGTAGCCGTTATGCCGTCAAAGTCGCGCGTGGGGTGTACGGGGATCTTGCGATTGGGTCGGTCGATGCTGAGGTGGGCATACAGAGTGATCCCCAAGGGGCTTTCCAACATCACTTTACTAGGGTCTAAGTCGAGCCTAATCTTGCCCGTGGCTCCTGCGTCCATCTTCCTGAACCCGTCGAGGAAGAGGCCGATCGGATAGCCCAGTGGACCGTCGAAGAGGTAGCCTCGCGTGGCGCTGTCTGGGAGCAGAAAATGAGTCGCCAACTCTGCTTTGCAAAGGAGGCGTTGGTCTGGCACCGTCATGTCAAAGTTGTCAAACGCCGGCGTCTTGAGACCGAGCTGGCGGCCGAGTGCAGTGCCGTAACTATAGACACATCCAGTAAACGACTCGCCCCACAACTCCAACTCAGTAGTCTCGCAATCGAGCTGGTGCCCCTTGTCGGCTAGCTGCGACGAAAACGAGTCGGTCAGGTCCTGCCTGTACTGCTCAGGATCGATCCCGTCATACCACTCGGCGTGGGGCTCGACGACGCGGTCGTCACCGAGTTGTTGCTTGGCATAGGCGAGGATTTCCCGCCCCCCGTCGAGCTGGGCGTAAATCGCATCCGGCTCCAGTTGACGGATTGCCGCACGCCAACGTCGTTCGCACAGCAACTCGCGCTCGAGATAGATCCCGGCGTTCGTGTTGCGCAGGGTTTTCGGATCCGTGGCGGCCAGGTCGCTGTAGAGCATTGAGTGAATCAGATAGACGATCTTTCTCACCTTCATTGGCGTAACCTCACCTTCTTGACTCAATTATCGTTGACTATTTCTACCATGATTGACTTTTTCTACCCTTCTCGCCACCTTTCTGGCATGGACTTGACCTATTCTGGACGGTCCAATGGCAGCGGAGGGTAGTTCATGAGCTTGAATATCAAGAATAAAGACGTCGAGCGCCTGATCAAGGAGGTCTCCCTCCTCACAGGCGAGAGCAAAACGGAGGCAGTGCGCCGATCCTTGGAAGAGCGCCGCGCCCGCTTAGCCTATCAAGGTGCCGCCAATGACCGTGGCGGACGGTTGCGCCGATTCCTAGAGACGGAGGTTTGGCCCTATGTGCCGTCCTCGGAGCTAGGTAGAAAATTGAGCCGGGATGAAGAGGACGACATCTTAGGCTATGGCAAAGACGGCGTATGATCCTCGACTCCTCGGCGATCGTTGCCATCCTACTCCAGGAACCGGAGCACGAAGTCCTTCAGTCCAAGCTCGCCGCCGCGCCTAGCCTCGGTGTAGGCACACCTACTCTACTCGAAGCCGCCATTGTGCTGTCGGCTCGCCTTGAACGCAACGCTCAGGGGATTCTCGCTCGCTTCATACAGGAGACCGACACCGTCGCAATCCCATTCAGTCAGGCCCACTACTCCGCGGCCCATCAGGCTTGGCTGAGCTACGGCAAAGGGCGCCATCCCGCGGCACTCAACTTCGGGGATTGCGCCGCCTACGCTACGGCCCAACTCGCTGGCGAACCGCTCCTCTGCACGGGGAACGACTTCTCGCAGACGGACCTCGAACTCGCCTAATGCTGTCGGGGTTGGCGACTTGACGAGCCATCGACGGACTCTCATCCCTTCGTGCGATTCACGAATTCACGAGTGTATCTCTCCTAATATCCTCTCTCAAGCTCGCCAGACAAATCACCTTGATCATTTCCTATTCAGCTAACGCCCCTTTTTTCAACAAGGCCGGCTCCACATCTCGAGCTCGCCAGACAAAAGGCCTTGATCATTCCCACCAGAAGTAATCCGTCATTCTCTTGCAACCGATAGCCATCCTTATCTTGCACCAACAGCCCCGCTTCAATCAGTTTGTCAAGTACATCCGCCAGTGCCTGCGAAGACTCGGCCAGATCTGCTGCCAGCAATGCAGCAAACTTTTTAGGGCCTCTCAGCAGGAAGAAAACGACGGGCCAGCACTCGGGCGCGAAGAGGATGCGAAGGCTATCCACCGTATCGGACAATGGGGTGTCTTCTTCTAGGGCTTCGCCTCCGGCAAAGCATACGAAGCCGCTACGGCTCCAAAATCTGAAGCCCACAAGCCCCTGATCCGAATCCGACATTCGATAGGAGATAATCGAATCCTGATTCGTCGTATCACAAGTGGGAACTAGAAATCCTAGTGCCGTCATCAGAGCGGCATGTTGTTCCTCCTTGTCTCTGAGGTCGTCAATGCGCTGACCCAATTTGGTGCCGAGCGTTTCAATCCCGAGTTCACTGTCAATTCCCAACAGCGCATCGGCCGAAGTGCCCAGCGTTTTGCACAAGGCTGGAAACGTCCCAATATCGGGCAGCGACTCGCCGTTCTCCCACTTGGGGTCGCTCCCCAGTTGTTCCTGTGTGAGTCCTTGATGCTTCCGTCGCTCCTGTATCCTTTGGCCAAGTTCTGCTGGGTCGATCATTGCGCTATCTCCTCTATTTTGGATCTTTCAATCAAGCGATGGTTGTTGTTACCTGCACAACCAAAATAGCGCATTTACCCAGTTGTCGGCATTGAGGAACGCGAAAGTAGATCAACTGCTGGTTGAGCTTTTCCCCTAGGTCAGAGAAGCGGGCGTTCTTGGCTCCAAGGGGCGAGTTGTTCGAAGGCACGGGCGGCGCGCAACACGGTGAGATCCTGACGCCAGCCGCCGATGATTTGCAGGCCTACGGGCAGGCCATCGACGCGGCCGCAGGGCACGCTGGCAGCGGGCAGGCCGGTGAGGTTTACCGGGTAGGTGAAGGCCGTCCAACTCAGGTAGGTAGTGTCGCGACCGGCGATCGAACCGGGGTGGTCGTCGCCGGCGGCAAAGGCAGTGACCGGCAGCGTCGGCGTCAGCAACAGGTCGTAGTTCTCGTAGAATTCCCGCCATTGGTGGTAGTACGCGTTGCGTTCTATATAAGCACTAGCCACATCCGTGCCGCGAAACTCGAACCCCTCTTCAACGACGGCGCGCAGGCCAAGATCGAGGCGATCGGCGATTTGGTCGAACTGGTCGCGGAAGGAGGCGGCGAAGGCCGTTGACCACAGGACGTGGACGAGACGCCACGGCCTCAATGGTGCAACCGAGATCCGCGAAACGACGGGCCGCCGCTTGTGCGGTCTCAGCGACTTGGGCATCGACGGCCGCGTACCCTAGATCGGGCGACCAGGCCACGCGCAGCCCATCCACGCCAGCTTCGATCTCATCAAGCGCCAACGGTTCGGCCGGCATCGAGGTGCGATCCCGCGCATCGGGACCGAGCATGACCTCAAGCATCCGCACAGCGTCGCCGACAGTGCGGGTGATCGGCCCGGCGTGAGACAGGGTCTCCACCACACTGGCCGGATGCTGGGGCACTCGGCCCCAAGAGGGTTTGAAGCCAAAGGCACCCGAGAAGCCGGCCGGGATGCGGATCGAGCCAGCGCCGTCCGTACCCTGAGCCAGCACGCCCATGCCAGCGACCACGGCCGCCGCAGCTCCCCCGCTAGAACCGCCCGGCGTGCGTCCGTGCCGCCAGGGGTTGTGAGTCGGCCCGACGACGCGGTTGCCCGAATCTCCCTTCCAGCCAAGCTCCGGCGTATTCGTCTTGCCGAGCAGCACCATGCCAGCGTCGCGCAGGCGTTCGGCAAGGGGCGCGTCAAAGTCTGGGATCCAGTCAGCGGTCAGCAACGACCCCCGGGTGGTGCGAATCCCGCGCGTCGCCGTCAGATCCTTCAGCGAGCCGGGGATGCCGGCCAAGGGAGGCGGTTTGTCATCACCGGCAAAGGCAGCTTCGGCCGCGCGCGCCTCGGCCAAGGCCCGCTCCGGCGTGACCGTGACGAAGGCGTTGAGCCGTGGGTCGAGCGCCTCGATTCGGCGCAGCACTGCCTCGGTGACTTCCACCGGGGACAGCTCGCGGCGCTCGTACAGGCGGCGCAGTTCAACGCCGGAGAAATAGCACAGATCAGTATCGTTCATTCCGAAATCACCACCTCTCTGCCGAGGCGGGACGACTCCATGCACGCCGTCAGTACCGCTACCAGATGGCGGGCGTATGCGGTTGTCACCGGTGGCTCCGTTCCCGCGTCAATCGCCTCGACGAATTCGCCCAACTGCCGCGTCGTGGTGTCGTGGTTTTCGGCTACCTCGACCTGTTCCCACTCCCCGTCCCGGCCGATGAAAAGATCGTTCCTTCCCGACTCGATCCCCCTGCGCAGTTGAAGCATGCCGTCCGTGCAGACGAACTCCGTGCTGTAACGCCGCCCGCCCGTCCTCCACCACACGTGAATCAGGGTCGAGTACACGCCGTTGTCGAACTGCAAAAGCGCCATGGCCACATCGTCCGCTGAGAATTCAAAGAACCGGCTGTCGATCAAAGCCTTGACGGCGACGACGCGACTGCCCGTCCACCAGCAGGAGCGGTCGATCAGGTGGATGCCGTTCTGATACCACAAGCTACCAAGGCGACCTGTTAGGATTGAAAGGGCGGTAGGCCTCGTCGCAGAGACAGACCAGATCGCCCACGGCCTGCTCGCGCAATAGCTTCTTCACGGCTCGATTCGCCGGCGAGAAGCGGTGCATGTGGCCGACGGAAAGCTGTTTGCCGGTCCGCTGTGCAGCCGCGATCATGGCATCGCACTGCTCCACGTTGACAGCCATCGGTTTTTCCACTAGCACGTGCTTGCCAGCCTCCAAGGCAGCTACGGTCACTTCGCAGTGCAGACCGTGGGGCAGGCAGACGATGACGACGTCAACCCGCTCGTCCGCGAGCAGATCCTCATAGGAGGGGTAGCCTTGGCAGCCGTGCTCCGCGCAGACGCGGGCTAGGCGTTCCGCGTCCGTGTCGGCGACCGCCTGCAAGTGCGTAGATTCAAGGGCCGCCACCGCTCGCAGGTGTCCCGTGGATACGCTGCCGACACCGATGATTCCGATTCTGTGCATATCATCCTCGATTCAGAAGGTTAGGAAGTATAAACAGACATTTGAACCTCGATCAACTTCGCCCTCAACCATTGACTGATGTCAAGCGACAGAGTACTTGATAAACTATTTTAATATGCTTACTCTATAAATACCTAGCATACCAGTAAATGGGAGCGTTTTTCGCGGATGCTATCCATCGCTCGATGATAAGTGGGAAGTAGGTTATGCTGGTGTATATCTTCCGCAATAAAAAACAAAGAGAAATCTCATGATTGACGTATGTATCATAGGGTGCGGGTTCAGCGCAATACCTTTAATTCGGGAATTAGATCGCACACAGACAGAATTCCAGATTATTTCCGAGGAAGGCAATAGCGTCTGGGATGGTCTGAGTAAAAGCGGACGTTTAGACTTTGACTTGGTATCGACTTATCTGACGAGTTTCTACTCGTTTGATTTGGTATCAAATTACAAAGAAGACTACTACCCCATAGCTGAACAATTCTACGACATGCACAAGCGATGGCGCAAAGTGTATGAAAATAGAGTAATAAGAGATTTCGTTGTCAGAGTAGATAATTTCAAAGACCACAGTGTCGTATCCACTAGGTCTGGCAGAACAATAAAAGCCAAGCACATCGTTATATGCACTGGTTTTAGCCGTGCCATACATACCGATATCAATGAGATTGATTACAGTGTATCGAACAAGACCTTTGTGTTCGATACCATGGGGGATTCGGCAAATCTGATTATCTCTAAACTCATACCAAATAACAACAAAATAATCATTAGGACGAACGGTTTTTACCCTCTCAATAAATTATTTCAGATGAGGCTGGGTAACGAGCGTGTTACATACTCATTAGATCAACTGGAGTACCACAATTTCAGATATGTATCCCATGAATGGTTCTCCTCTATCACAGATGGCTCTCCTATCGGTTTAAAGAGTCCGTTCTTGCTGAGTGAGCAATTCCCAGTCACTGTACGTGATGAAGACCTTGCTAGCTGTAAGTCATATCCTCCAAATGGCAGAATTGTTACTAAATATTGGCCGATCAATCTATATCTTCATGAGTTTGGCGACGATCTGGAAGCATCTATTGCCAAGGGTTACTTGTTAAATGATATCGCGATGTGGTTATATACCGGAAAGGTTATCGTAACGCCGAAGGATACACCGATCGATTTCGCTAAAAAAACCATCACCTATGCTGGTATCGAGAGGTCCTTCCATCAGTACATCAAAGGGGATACGGAACAACCTAGATTACCGGCGATTATGATAAACGGTGTCACTCCCTATCACTACTTGTACAGAGATAACTTTATGGGAGTCATACCCAAAAAACTGAACAATATCTATATGGTCGGCTATACGCGCCCCATGTCAGGTGGTCTTGCGAATATCACTGAAATGCAGAGTCTGTTTGTTCACAAGCTGATTACGCAGTCAGACTTTCACGACAAGATAAACCACAATTTGGACGATCGCATCAATGCGTACAATAACTATTATTATAGCACGCCTGAGCCGCAGAAGTGGGATCATACGGTATATTTTGGCTTCTATACAGATGATATGGCGAGATTAATCGGCATCGATCACAAACCCAATGAGTGTACGTCATTACAGGATCTGATATTTTATTATGCGTTTTCCAATAACGCGTTTAAGTACCGGCTCAAGGGGGAGTACGCTGTTGATGGCGTGAAAGAGCTTATTGAGACAGTCAATAGACAGTATCATAGTTTTACCCTGCTATTCGCATATATTCTGAGAAGTAGCACGCTGGAATTACCTGATCGTATTGCATGGATGGAAAAGACGAAAAACTATTTCTTTAACGATATGAGGCATAAAGAACCGTACAGATCATTCCTAGAGCATTATATTAAAACATATCGTCGGGTCACCAACGCGGAGATTGACGAGATAAAGGATGAAGAGTGGGACGCCATGACGAGGAAAGCCTGTGAGACTAGGGATAGAGTGTCTCAAAAAATCGAATCGTTAGAACGTTCTCAATTCCACGACGATGCTTTATGGGAAAGTCGCTTGATTGCTCATATGGTTTCTCGTAATCAATCAATAGATGACATGGTATCACAACTCGATCATAGACGGCGAGATTCATTATTGGCCATGTGGAACCCCAAAGAGTACGAGCGGCCATATCTGCAACCGTAAATGACGCAGTGCATTGAAGATGGATAAATGCAAATGCACGAGTGCGTAACGTCAGTTATTTGATTTGATTATTTAATGCTTACTGAATATATTCTACTATAAGTCAGTGGGATTGGCTCAAATGAGCGAGTTTGCCACCTTAAACCTCTTTTTATCAAGGAGTTAGGCCATGAAAACTGGAGAGGAAGTTCAAGCACATATCCTGCTGAAGGCGGCAGATGACACCGCGTTTCGCTCGCGCTTGCGCAGCGATCCGAAGGGCGTTATCGAGGCCGAGACGGGAAAGGCTTTGCCGGACGATATGCTGGTCTTCGTCACCAACGCTATTGAGACCAGCGACCAGCCGAAGATAGCTATTGATGCCCCGCTCACAGCGGATGAATTGTCCGAAGTGATGGGTGGGGATTGTGAAGACGGGACGAACGAAGAATGGCACGACTGCGACTGACAGCACTACCCAGAGACATTTTCGCCCGCTGACGCAACGCGAACTACCAACCCCCTTGTCATTTTATTTTGGCAAGGGGGTTTTTGTAAGGAAATGCTATTCATCCCTCGCTGGGAGTTGGGAAGTAGGTCATGCCGGTGTATGCCTTTGCTTGCATGACCTCTCCATGGAGCACTATCTTGAAGTGATTGATTCCTTGGTAGGCGGTAAAAAGACGCTCGTTGGCATAGATTAGCTGCTTGCCCATCCAAGCTAGAAGCCCATCCGCTTTGTCTGCGGAACACCAGCCTTTTTCCTGCAATTGGGTGATGACGGGCAGCCAATTTTTGCGCGTTGTCTTCGCCCAACCTCCTTCAGCGACAAACAACTCCAGACCGAGGCGCGGCGAAAGCCCCTGACTGGACACGTCAAACGAAAGAGCGAATGAGGTACATACATCGCTCACATCGGCAAGAATCGCACTCACCGCGGGCATGTTTCCCGGCCATTTCAGCCGCGTGAGGAAGCCCGATATCTCCGCCAGCCGGATGCTCACAACGAGGCGGATCCCACGAAGAGCGCGACTGGGCAGTACGCCCGCGTTCATCAATTTCGCCCTAGGCGGTAGCGCGTCGAACACGCGCTCGACCTCGCGGCACTCCCGTGGATATTCAGGCCACCCAGCGGCAGTTGCAAAGGT
This sequence comes from Candidatus Latescibacterota bacterium, assembly GCA_021295675.1. Next base: position 8,791 of record JAGWBY010000031.1, read on the forward strand.
ATTCGCAAGATGAGCGCGTGCCAGAGCAACCGGATCGCGCTCATCGGACGGGCGCCGCAGGCGCAGGAATACGCCCGGTTTAGGTTGCTGCTCAAGCGGGGAGGGACTATCGATCAGATCGTATTCGAGACCGGCCAGATTGGCCCACTGAAACAAGGAGGAATCAGCCTCGCCGAGCTGGGCGACTAACCATGCGAGGGCCGCCGCCGCCGAGCCGGGCTTCGCGGCTTGGCCCCGGCGAATGAAATGTTGCGCGACAGCTTGATCCGGTTGGACCGCCACACAAAAATCCGCGGCGGGAGCCGGGTCATTTAGCCGAAATTCAAACCCCATGTGTTTCGCAGCCTCGGCCGGCAGGTCGGCGGCGAGATGCAGCAGATGATTCCATCCCGGGCCATCAATGAGCACGGGAGGGAACAGGGGGCGCAACCCGCGCAAAATTGTTTCGAGTTTCTGTGGTTGTGTATTCATAAACTTTATCCGGTTATCTGGTTGAACTGCTCATTTATCAGAAGACCACATCAAGAAAAGAAAATCTTTATGGACTTGTCCACCCTGAGCAGGGTTGTTGATCTTCGCGATGACAAAAGGTCGCTGAACGCGGCAAGCTTGGATTCAGGATTTGTCGTATGCAGAAAGCCGCACGCCGTCATAGTGCCGAAATCTGCGGATGACGTATTGCAGGTCATTGGCTGGGCAAACCAATCGAATTGCCCGGTTTCCATCCGCGGGGCAGGTCATACGCATGGCGGACAAACACTGACCAGTCGTGGAATCGTAATTGACCTACGGGGCCTCAATCGAGTCGGCGATATTGAAGGGGAGACGATTGAGGTTCAAAGTGGCGTCATGTGGCGCGATCTGGTCGCTCATGTGCTCCCTCGTGGATACCTACCCAGAGTACTGACGAACAATCTCGACACGACGGTCGGCGGTACGCTTGCAACAGGCGGTCTCGGTCGTTCCACTCACCATTACGGCGTTCAGTCTGATAATGTTGAAGAAATGCAAGTCGTAACGGGAGTGGGAGAACTCATGCGTTGTTCGACGACCGAGAACAGGGTGCTATTCGACGGTACGCGGGGAGGATTGGGGCAATTCTCGGTCATCACCAAAGCGCGTATCCGCCTCCGCAAGGTGGCACCCAAGATACGGACGTTCAGTTTGATGTATGATGATCTGAAAACCTTGATGGAAGACCTTGAGATTCTGATGTTCCGCGATCAGTTTATGTATCTTAGAGGATGGTATCGACATCGGTCGCAGGAATTTGGGGCTCCAGAAGACGCGGGATCCGCCGGCCCCGAATGGCAGTATCCATTGCACGCCAGCGTGGAATTCGACGACGCGGAACCAAATCGGGATGAATTGCTAAGAGACCTGAACTATACACGGCTTATTCGCGTCGAAGACCAATCGCACCTAAACTTCTCTGACCAGTTGGAGCCTGTACCGAACGCGGCCCGTCGCCGACCTATGGCAGCTGTGGCATCGCCCGTTACAGAAGGCCTGATCCCGTGGTCAGAAGTCCACAATTACGCGACGAGGTTGTTGGAACACTTCCCGCCGGCACTGCTCCCTTATTGCAGCATGATGCTGAGGCCCCTGCGCAATGATCGCCTGCAATCCCCCATGTTGGTGGCCCCCAAGACGGGGTTGGGAATGGGTTTTGGCATCATTCCGTGCATTCCACGTATCATACTCTCGCAAGGCCTCCAGATAGTTGAAGACGCGGGGCATTTGATGACCGTCCATGGGGGGAAACGCTACCTCACCGGTTGGATCAACTTCGACCACGACCAATGGCAGGCTCACTATGAAACGTTGTGGCCGCAGATTCTCGAGTGGAAAGCGCGTTTTGATCCCAAGGGCATACTCAATCCAGACTTTATTCACTACCATCCTCGCATCCCCGCCGAAGCTGATGAAATTGGGTTGAAATCACCAAAATAAGAAGGCTCTGTCAATGTTGTTTAATACCCGTCTGTTTCGCCCAAGAGCTCTTATCAAAAGGTTGAGACCAGAACCTCTCGACGACCTGCTACGGGTCACGGCACCTCACGAGTGGGCGATCTTGACGGGGTTGATCGTCGTGCTGCTGGGTATCGTTGCTTGGGGGCTGTTTGGTAGCGTGGAGCGGATTCTTTCGGTCGATTGTGCTCTCGTGCGGCCCGGAGAACGTCGCCCAATCGTCTCTGGCGTGGCGGGCCCTGTCGTCGATGTTCTGGCGAACACCGGCGACACGGTCGAAGTCGGACAAGCCATAGCTCGCGTGCGGCTGCCGGAGGTGGATCGGCAGGTGCGGATTGCGGGCGCGAAGGTGGGCTTGCTCGAATCGCAGCTCGAAAATTCCCCAACGGCCCAAACGGGCGAAATGCTGCACATCGCCCGCGCCGAGTTGCTGGAACTGGCGGCGGTCGCCAAGGCCGGCGATCTCATCATCAGCCCCCATGCGGGTGAAATTACCGCACTCGGGTTGGTCCCGGGCCAAGCAGTGGCAGTCGGTGCGGAAGTCGCGCAGGTTCGGGTGGGAGATGATCACCAGTTGCAGGCGATCGCCATCGTCGAGCCAGGGCGTGCTCAGCGCGTCGAAATCGGCATGACAGGGCAGATACTCGTGGAAACCGAGCGCGGTACACAGGCACTGGAGGTCGAGGTTAGCGAGGTCTCTCCGCGGCCGACTATAACACCCGAATGGCTTACCGTTGCGGGGTTGCCCGGACGCGGTCAACTAATCCGGCTCGACTTCCGCAAGCCGTCAGACTCTGCGGCTTTCCGCGGTCGCCGCGGCAGATTCCATATTGTAACTCACCGGCATGCGCCGGTGGTTCTATTTATGCCGGCGGGGAGTGATTGATGCGAAAGAAACTGCAACTGATGCGAGAGTGGCTGTTCAGCGGTCAGCGGGTGCATACGCCACTGTTCCTACAGTTCGAGGCGACCGAATGTGGCGCGGCCTGCCTAGGCATCATCCTTGCGTATTTCCGACGCTATGTGTCGCTCGAAGAGTTGCGCGACACCTGTGGGATTAGCCGCGATGCGTGCAGTGCGGCGGACATTGTGCGTGCGGCCGAAGGATACGGCCTGCGCGTAACCGGCTGGCGCAAGGAACCTCACGAGCTACAGAGCCTCTCGCTGCCGGCGATTCTATTTTGGGAGTTCAAACACTTCGTCGTATTCGAAGGTTTTAGTCGGCGGCGTTACCATCTGAACGACCCTGCCAATGGGCACCGCACCGTAACCGAGGAGGAATTTGACCGGGCATTTACCGGGGTGGTACTACTCTTAGAACGCGGCCCGACATTTCAGCCTGGCGGCCGTCGGCCGGGTGTCGTGCGGCCGCTCTGGCAGTGGCTGCGTATGGTCAAGGTTCCGCTGCTTTTCGCCGCGGTGTGCGGGTTGCTGATGGCACTGCCCGGTCTTGCTCAGCCGATCTTGCTCAGCGTATTCGTGGACCACATCTTGGGCCATCCGCAGGCCGCCTCTTGGGGCCCCATCCTGATCGCGGCGGCCGTCGCCGCGGCGGGCGCGACCTATCTACTTACCTATTTGCAACAGCGTTGTCTGCGTAAAATCAACATTCGCCTGTCGGTGGTGCATGCAGACCGATTTTTGCGGCACTTGTTCCGACTGCCAGTGCAGTATTTTGCCCACCGATTCACCGGCGACCTGACATCGCGCGTCCAGTTGGTTGATAAGGTTGCCTCCACAGGGTCAATACAGTTCACCGGCGTGATTATCGAACTGGTCATGAGTGCCTTCTTCCTGATCCTGATGATTGCTTATGATCCCTATCTCGCCGCGATAGTAGTCGCTTTGGCGATCGCAAACGCGGTCCTGATGCGCGTCTTGTCCCAGAGGCGGACCAACGAGAACCGGCAGATCCAGCGCGAACAGGCCATGCTGGCCGGTATCAGCGCGATCGGTCTGCGCAATATTGACACCTTGCGGGCTACCGCCGCCGACGACGATCTGTTTGCGTCTTGGAGCGGCTACCAAGCGCGTGAACTAAAGGTACGGCAGCGGTTTTCGGAGTTGGGATACATTATTGCCGCGCTGCCGACGCTGTTTTTGATCTTGGGCGGCGCCGCAGTGCTCGGGCTGGGCGGCTGGCGGGTCATGACAGGTGAGATGACCATCGGCATGCTAATGGGATTCTACGTCGTGGTGGGTAATTTCCTGCGCCCGGTCGGACGCTTCGTCCAGTTCGCGGACCTATTCCAGGTACTGGAGGCCGACCTCCAGCGTCTAAACGATGTATTCAACGCCCCCGAGGATACGCTGCTAGAGGAACACAACGATCACAAGCAGGGGAAAATTGCAACGCTGAACGGGCGGCTGCGGCTGGCCGGACGGATTGAGTTGAGCGGGATCACCTTTGGCTATCAACCCAAAGGCGTCCCCCTGATCGACAACCTCAGCCTGACCATTGAACCCGGGCAGCGCGTGGCGGTGGTTGGGCCGACCGGATCGGGCAAGTCAACGCTTCTAATGCTGGTGAGCGGTGTGTACGCGCCGTGGTCGGGCGAGATTCTCTTCGATGATGTGCCCCGCGAAGCGATCCCGCGCGACATTTTGACCCGTTCCGTCGCCATTGTCAATCAGCAGCCATTCCTGTTTGCCGGCACCGTGCGCGAAAACTTGACCATGTGGAACCCCACAGTCCCGGACGATCAACTCATTGCAGCCGGACGGGACGCGCTCATCCACGACGACATCATGAGCCGTGCATCAGGCTACGATTCCGTCGTGCAGGAGGGCGGACGCAACTTCAGCGGCGGTCAGCGCCAGCGCTTGGAAATCGGGCGCGCCTTGGTCAACGACCCGTCGGTGCTGCTGCTCGACGAGGCGACCAGTTCGCTCGATGCCTTGAGTGAGCAGCGCATTGATGACGCCCTGCGCCGCCGCGGTTGTACGTGTTTTATTATCGCTCATCGGCTCAGTACAATCCGCGACTGCGACCAAATCATCGTGCTCGATCGCGGCCAGCCAGTTGAGCACGGTACGCACGAAGAGTTGGTCGCCGATGAGAACGGGCTGTATTACCAACTCATTCGTGCCAACTGATCGGAGGTCGGGAAATCCTTGCTGAGTTGGCATACCTAAATCGTTGCGAAAGGCCACCATGTCCCCAAACCCACCCAACAGGCTTGCCGCGCTAGCCGTATCGCTCGGAGAAACCATTTCCAGTGCTGGCAATCGGCCCATCCACCTCGACGATCCACAGATCGCCTATTTTGTCGAGCGCGGCACACTCGACGTGTTTTTAACCGAGCGTGAAGATGACCGCACCACATCGAGCTTCAAGCACGTTCTGCGGGCAGGCCCTGGTCGCTTGGTGTTCGGGGTAGGAGAAGATGCGCGTGAGACCTCATTGATCACCGTCGGCAAGGGGCTTCCTGGGTGTCAACTCCGCCGCGTACAGCTAACCTCTCTCTTGCAGGATGGGGCCGACGATGCGTTGGCCTCGCAGGTTGACGCTTGGCTTGCGGCGTTCGCAGCCGCGGTAGTCGCCGACATTGAACTGCATCCCCATCCCAATCTGCTGATCAGTCCGGGCGAGCAGGTAGATGCCGAGGCCGGGTGCGTCCTGATGGCGCGGGCGGACGTTACCTGGATTGCGGCCGAGGGAAATGCCGCGTTTCTCGGCACAGAAGAACCAGAGGCCAATGACACGGGACTGATGCCGCTCACGCCAGAAAGCTGGCTCACCCTGTCTAAGCCGACCAGCGCGACAGGTCTTTCATCGCAGAATCTACTCGATGAGGGGCGATTGGTTCCGGCTCTGGCGGAGTTTCACCGCATGGCACTCAAGGCCGAGCAACTCAACCGACTTTTGTTGGTGGCAGACGAGGCGAACCTGCAGGTATCCCGCGCTGACCACCGTCGCCGGGACGAGAAGCGAGCCAGAGAAGGGCTGTTCAGCATTCTGAGTTCGTCCGAGTCTCTGGCCGAAAAGCAGGCGTCCACGCTCTTGGCGACCCTTGAAGTGATCGGCAAATACGAGGGGATTGCGTTCAAATCGCCATCGCATCGTCGCGATGGAGAGGCGGAACCATCCATGCGAGACATCTTGACCGCATCGGGCGTACGTGCTCGGAGGGTAACGCTGTCGTTGGAGGATCGGTGGTGGCGGCGCGGCAACAGCGGCGCATTGCTGGGGTTTCAGGAAGACGACGGCCGGCCAGTGGCGCTGTTGCCGCGCATCGCGGGGGGCTACCGTATCGTGGATCTGGTTTCGGGGGAATCTAAGCGCGTCAATGCGGATCGGGCGTCCAACCTGATTCAGGATACTTGGTCCTTCTACCGGCCTTTGTCTAATGACCAACCCGTAGGCGCGAAGGACCTGCTGCTCTATGCTACAAAGAATCTGACGGGCGATCTTGCCCGGTTTGTGATTACGGGTTGTCTTGCGGGCATACTGATGCTGCTGCCCGCTGTACTGATCGGCGTCTTGGTGGACTGGGTGCTCCCCATGAAAGCGAGCGGCATGCTGGTGCAGCTTACCGTGGGGCTGGTCGCGTTGGCGGTGGTCGGAACACTGTTGTCGATGCTACAGGGGACTGCGTTGATGCGTCTTGAAGGCCGCATCTCAGCCCGGCTCAGCTCGGGCCTCTGGGACCGTCTGCTGGGGTTGCAGTCGAATTTTTTCAAGGACTTTACGGCCGGTGATCTCGCGGTGCGGATGTCGGTATTTCAGGTGCTGCGCGACCAAGTATCGGGAATGGTTGGCGGCGCGATCCTATCTGTGATTTTTCTGGGACCGGCGTTTGTCATCATCTTCGCCTATGACTCGACCTTGGGGTGGCTGAGTCTGGGGATTGGCTTGGTGTCGCTGGTCGTGACCGTGGGCTTCGGTCTGCTCCAGATTGCTCCCCAGCACCGGCGCTTCGCAGCATCGCGCCAAATCGCTGGCGATCTGTTTCAGTTTATCAACGGCATCGGAAAACTTCGTTCGAGCGGCGCGGAAGGGTCCGCCTTCGCTTTCTGGGCCCGCAAATACCGGGCACAGCAGCAGGCCGCAATGGAGATTGGGAAGCTGAGCGAGCACGTCGTCGCATTCAGCGCCGCGGTACCGATACTCACGGGCACGGCTCTGTTCGTCTTTGCACTCTACACAGGTCCCGAGCTGGCGGTTGGTGACTTTCTCGTCGTGTACGCGATGTCGATGACCTTTTACGCGGCTGTTACCCGGCTTGGGCAGTCGTTTGAGGCCATTGCGGCCATCTCCCCGGGTGTGGGGCAAGTTCAACCGGTGCTCTCCGCCGTGCCCGAACCGGTGCCTTCAGGGGATGCTGTGGTGAAATTGAGCGGCGAAATTCAGTTTGACCGCGTGCGTTTCCAATATGCCGAGGACGGACCTTTGATCCTCAATGATGTCTCCCTGCACGCCCGGCCCGGCGAGTTCATCGCCATTATCGGTGAGACCGGCTCCGGCAAGAGCACGCTGCTGCGCTTGGCACTGGGGCTGCAAGAGCCATCGGTCGGTGCGGTGTACTACGACGGGCGCGACCTCGCAAACCTCAACAAGCGCGTGGTGCGGCACCAAGTTGGCGTGGTAATGCAGGACGGCTCTCTGCGGCCCGGGAACATAGGCGAGAACATCATTGGCCTTTCAAACGACCTGACGGTTAACGATGCTTGGCGTGCCGCGCGGCAGGCAGCGGTAGCCGAAGACATCCGAGCCATGCCGATGGGCATGTTCACAGCAGTAGGCGACAGCTCCGCGACCTTCTCCGGCGGTCAAGCGCAGCGGATCATGATCGCCGCGGCGCTAGTTCGCAACCCACGGATTTTGTTTCTCGACGAGGCCACCAGTTGGCTCGACGCCGAGAGCCAGCGCGAGGTCATGGAGAGCATTGAGAGCCTCGCGGTAACGCGCATCGTAATCGCGCATCGCTTATCGACTATCCGCAAGGCCAACCGCATCTATGTGCTCCACGACGGGCGGATCGTTCAACAAGGCGGATTCAATGAGTTGTTTGAATCAGCAGGGCTATTCCGCGACTTGATGCGCCGCCAAATGGCCTGACCGCGTCGTTACAACCTCTTCAACTCCGCAAGCGAGGGAAAGGCATAGCGCTCCCACACCTGCACCACCACTCCATCCACGATATAGGCCAGCCGAGGGTAGCCACGCCCACGGGTCAACCGCTTGATATCGGCCGCAGAAATGGTGGCTATGATAAAACGCGGTTGGAACTGCGTTTTGAACTGCTGGGTCGCTGGGTCGTCCTTGGGGTACCGGCTCAAAGCAATCAGCGTGGGCACCGCTGGATCGGCAGCCCAGGTATTGAGCTTGGGCACAGCCTCCTTGCAGTAGCGGCACTTTGGACTGAACAACTCAATCAGATAGGCTCCCTCGGTCAAATCGATATCCGCATCCAACAGGGATAGCCCTTTCAGATCATTACCTACCTGCAGGTCTGATCCGGCCATGAAATGGCGTTGGGGCACATATCTGAAACCCAGCACGATTAGAGAAACCAATCCGCCGACCACGATCACCCGCCTGCTCCAGGCCGATGGTGCCATCGACCGCCGACGCAGACCCCACCAAGAAAAGGTCAACAGCCCCAGCATGAGAAAATTTTCCACCATCGCCTCCACCGGCGAGCGATCGACCAGAGAGCCGAAACACCCGCAGTTCTCCCCCGTCCCCCGCATCCATGCCTGAGCGGTAATCAGCAGAAAAAAAGTCATCATCCCTGTACTTACGGGCAGAATGAGACGCGGTTTCCAATCAACCAAAAGCGCGAGACCCACCAGACATTCCAGCGGCCCGAGCAACAGGGCCAAAGTGGCGACGATTCCCTCTGCCTCGTACCCGACGAGCACCTGAGCGTACGGCACGGCCTCGCGAAAAAAGAGCGCAGGCTCCCATGTCTTAGCCAGACCAGCCACTAAAAAAACCACACCCATAATCCGCTGGCTTACCCACAGGCCCTTCTCTAATCGACTCATAGATGTATCCTCCTTGCAACTAATCTACGGCTTCTGCGCCCCGTTCGTCTCGACGTACACCGAGAACAGCGACTGCGAACAGGTTATGAACAGCCTGTTTTTCTTCGCGCCGCCAAAGCATAGGTTGGCGCAGGGCGCCGGCAGGTGGATCTTGCCGATCAAGGTGCCGTCAGGGGCAAAACAATGCACGCCATCGTAGCCCTCGCCGCCCCAGCAGGCCCCCGACCACAGGTTGCCATCCACATCGGTGCGAACCCCGTCCGACGAGCCAATCCCCATGTCCGCGAACACGCGCCCGTTCGCAAGACGGTCGCCGTGGACGTCGAAAACGCGGATGTGAGTGGGGTATTTGGGGCCGTCGGAGCGCCCGGTATCGACGATGTAGAGCAGCGACTCATCTGGACTAAAGCAGAGGCCGTTGGGCCGCTGGAAGTCTCCGGCCACCACCGTCGCTTCTCCCGCGTCTGGGTCGAGACGATACACATTGGCGGCATTCTCAAACGTATCCCGATGCCCCTCGTAGTCCATCAAAATGCCGTAACCAGGGTCAGTAAACCAGATCGATCCATCTGACTTCACCACGATGTCGTTGGGGGCGTTCAACGGCTTGCCCTCGAACTGGTCCATCAACACAGTGATCGAACCATCGTATTCCGTCCGCGTGACGCGGCGCGCATCGTGTTCGCACGACAGCAATCGCCCCTCGCGGTCGCGCGTGTTGCCGTTGGTATTGTTCGATGGCTTGCGGAAGACCGAGACCTCCCCGGTCTCTTCTTCCCACTTGAGAATGCGGTTGTTGGGGATGTCGCTGAACAGTAGATAGCGGCCGTCGC
>JAGWBY010000031.1:18631-20312 GCA_021295675.1 Candidatus Latescibacterota bacterium
AGCTTGTACTTGGCGAAGCGCTCGTCGAGCACCTCAATGCGGCGGTCTGGATACCTCACAAGTTCCATATCATCTTCCCAGTTAAAATTAGCAGTTCTAAACGCGGCAGAACTTCTGCACCCTATCGTGCAGGGTAGCTACTTCGCCGATGTACAGCGAGCCTTCTTCATCGACCCAAATGCTGTGCGGAGAGTCGGTGAATTGACCCGGAGCCGAGCCATCCTCGCCCCAGCGGGCTAGTAACTGCCCCTCTATGTCGAAGATGCTGACGCGCGACGGGGCCTCGACTATATACACTGTATTGTCCGGGGTAATGAAGAGATCCATGGGCATTACCAAGTCGGTCCACTCGTCCAAGTAGCGACCCTCGGAGTCAAAGCGCTGGATGCGGTTGTTTTCGCGGTCAACGGCCCAAACGCGCTCGTCGCGGTCAACCCACAGGCTGTGGGGCAAGGCGAACTGGCCCGGACCCGTGCCCGCAGATCCCCACGAATGGACCAACTCTCCCGCGTCCGAAATGCGGTGGATGCGAAATTGGCCGTACCCGTCGGCCACGTACAAATCCCCGGAAGGGCCACGCATGGCTTTCGTCGGCTGGTTAAAGGGCTGGTCGGGTACGCCCGGCACACCCGGCGTACCCCACGTGTGGACCACTTCCCCCTGCGGATTGAAGCAGCGAATGGTGTGCTCGTCGGTGTCGGCCACGTACACTTGGTCCTCGCCGTCAACCCACAGGAGGTGGGGGTTTCCTAGCAGATCGGCACCCCAAGTGTCGAGATAGACCCCGTCGCGGTCATAGACCAGCAGGGCGGGCGGGTGACGGCGGCCCACAAAGACCCGGCCTTGGCTATCGGCGGCCACTCCGGGCACGACGCCGCCCATGGAGCGGCCTTGGGGGCCTAGGCCCCAGCGTTCGACGACTTCGTAATCATAGGTAGCACTCATGGCATCCCTCGCGGTTAGTGGATAAAATGTCAGTGTATATTGGTAATACGGACGGCGGCCTGCAATAGGCACGGAGTAGCTTTGACCGTATAATCTAAGCGCGAATGAAAACGCAGCGGAGGAGTGAGGATGAAACTAACAGACGATCATTTGCAAACTTTTGTAGAACAGGGCTTTGTCATAGTAGAAGATTTCTATCCAGAAGAACGCCGGGCTCAGATCGCCGAGGGCATCCGCCAGACTCTCCCCCCTTGGGAGGTGATCGCCGACGATCCACCCGCAAGGCGGCTTTTAACGGACGACTTTCCCTACGCCGATATGCTCTTCAATGAATTCATCCTCGACTGGGACCTCATCGCGTTCGTCCAGCGGGTGCTCGACACCGAGGACATCTTCTTCCGCTACGCCCACAACTGGGCGCGCTACCCCGACCCCGGAGCCGAGCAGCCGGGCCTGCACATCGACAATGGCAACAACTCGCTCCTGCCGCCCACATCCGACCGGCGCTACGGGCAGATCAGCACCTGGTACTTCCCCGAAGCCGTGGACGAAAACCAAGCGCCAATGCAGATCGTGCCCAAGCCCTACGGCCAGGACCTGAGCAAGCGGGTTTTGTTGACCGTACCAGCGGGCACAATCATGATCTTCAACACCCACCTCTGGCACTCGGCGACCGTGTTCAAGGGCCGCGAGGGGCAGCGCTATTCTGCCACCCGAATCTACGGCCGCGCCGACC
>JAGWBY010000175.1:0-3425 GCA_021295675.1 Candidatus Latescibacterota bacterium
AACTTGCGGGTCAACTGGGAAAACTCCGAGCAGGATGCCCGAGTCAATGTCAGCCTGTATGGCGAGGACACCAAGGTGTTGGTCGGGCTGGCCGCCGAGGTCGAGCGGCGGCTGGAGAGCATCCCCGGCTTGCTGTCGGTCAACACCGACATGGACCGCGGCGGCACCGAGCTACAGTTGCGCCTCGATCGCGACCAAATTCAGCGCTTCGGCGTAGATCCCCAGCAGGTTTCGGGAGCCATCGCTTACGCGCTACGCGGCACGGATATCAACAAGTTCCACACCGACGACGGCCGCGAGGTCGATATCCGCGTGCGGCTAGCCAACTACGACAGCCAGAGCCTAGACGATCTGCGCACCCAAAACTTTCCCACCGACGATGGCCGCGAAGTGTCCCTTGAGGCGCTAGCGGACATCTACGTCGAGCGCACACTGGGCAATATCCGGCGCGAAAACCGCCAGACCATGCTCAATGTCAGTGCCCGCGCCGCCAAGGACCGGGCGCAACATCTTTTCGCCCAAGTCGATCAGGTGATGCAGGGCTTTGAGATGCCGCGCGGCTACCGCTGGGACAAGGGCACTCGCTTCGTCGAGCTAGAGGAGCAGGACCAGTCGCAGACGTTCGCCCTGATTATGTCCGTGACCTTCGTCTTTTTGCTAATGGGGGTGCTCTTCGAGTCGTTCGTGCTGCCGCTGTCGGTGATCGTGTCGATCCCATTCTCCTTCCTCGGCGTTTACTGGGTTCTATACATAACGGACACGCCCTTTGAAATCATGTCGATGATCGGCTCGGTAATCCTGATCGGCGTGGTGGTCAACAACGCCATCGTGCTGATTGACTTAGCCAATCGGCTCCGGGCCGAGGGCAAGTCGCGCTACGACGCGCTGGTGGAGGCCGGCCGCCACCGCTTCCGACCGATTCTGATGACGACCTTCACCACTGCTTTCGGGCTGATCCCAATGGCCGCGGGCAATTCCAAGATGGTGGGCTTGGAGTACGCGCCGCTGGGCCGGACGATGATCGGCGGCCTGCTGGCTGCCATGGTGCTGACGCTTTTGTTGGTGCCGCTGTTTTACACCTTTTTCGACGATTTCCGCACGGCGATGCAGCGGATTATGGCGTCGGCGTTTGGGCGAAAATCAGAGACGAGCGGATCATCGTCCTAGATGGAAGACCTGATAGGACACTGAGGGGCAGCCAGCGCGGCGGCGATCTATTCCCGCGATCAATTTTCGCCGTGGATACGTAGCGCTCAGTGATTCGGGAACCTTTCCGCCCGCTCTCACGGCGAAGAGCACTTCTTCTGGATAGGGTGCCTTGCGCTGCCCGTAAAAATCCGTCAAGTCCCGAAACCTCGGATCATCGACCGTGTAATATTCTCGCTCGACCCTTCCGTAATACGCCAGCGCAAACGGTATGCTGTACTGCGTGCTCAGCAGCGGCAGCGATGGAATAACCTCTTCCACGTCCGCAGCGAAGCGACGCCAGCCGCTGTACTCGCAGAGCCGCTCGCTCCACGAGTAGGAAGGCTCGCGGACCCGGTCTTCCTGCGACACCAAACCAACATAGCTTTTGTCCAGCCCGCTGCGCGCGGCCAGATCGCTGTAGAGATCGGGGTATTTCAGTCCTAGGCCGATGACGAGTGCTTGCAGCATCCCAGTGGCAACGACCGCGACGAGTAGCCACCGTCTGGGGTGTGCTGCAAAGGCCACAGGCCACAGGCTCAACAAGCCCGGCAGAAGCCAGTTGCCTTTGATCTGACCGCGGCCGAGTGCGAAAAACAAAAAAGCGCCGATGGTACACAGCGCGGGGAGCAGGGCGAGGAGGTCGCGCTGTTTGGTCGCCCGTACCAAGCCGGCATAGAGCAGGAATAGCAAAAACGGCGAAATAAAAAAGAGCGGACTGGACGCAAAAAAGAGCAGGCGCGCGAGGGGATGGCCGAGGTCGTCGATGCGCGACAGGGTGCTCAACGTCTGCGGCAAGTAGAAGTCGGTACTAAATTGGGCGTAGGAGAGTGGTGCGGCGACTGCGACAGAAGGCAGTAGGAAGGCGGCGAGCCGGTGCCAACGCTCTTTCCCTCGTTGATCGAGCGCGATCCACAGGCCAAGCCCGCCGACTAGAAAGGCGCCCGAGTACTTGCAGAGGACGGCCAAGCCCGCCGCTAGGCCCGCATATACATACGGCCGGAGCGCATTGGTTGCTTCGGCCTGCCGCGCCATGCACAGGGCCAGTAGCCAACAGGGGATTAAGAAGCCATCGGGATGCAGGTAGGAACTGGTGTGCCAAATCCAATGGCTGAGTGCGAAAGCGGTCGCAGCCCATAGCGCCAGTCGTTCGGCCAATCCCTGCATCCTGCAAAGCCAATAGACGAGCGCGATAGAAAACGCGCCCAATAAAACAGAGGGAAGCCGCAGAAACCACTCTTGGTGCGGCAAGAGCGCGTGGGCGAGCTTGAAGACGGCCAGCGGCAAGAGCGCGTAGGAGGCGTCGAGATGCTGGCTCCAATACCAGTAAACGGCCTCGTCCTTGCCCAGTTCCACATCGGCGACCAGCCAGAGCTTGAGCAGGGTATAGGCACCCAGCAGGACGAGGCACAGCAGATGTATATTGAGAAACCTGAACACAGTAGAACAATTCAGAAATATGGAGATGTTTTAATGGCTGAAAAAGAAGAAGATCTGCTCAAGACCCTCCAGGAAAAAAACCTAGAGGAGAGCCTGTACAAAGCGCGCAAAATTTTCCTTTGGTCCGACGTCAACGACGAGTCGGCCAAGGCCGTAGTTACCCGCCTGCTCTCGCTAGATGTCGAGGATCCAACCGAGGAAATCGTCCTCTACATCAACAGCCCCGGCGGCTCGGTTCACGACGGCATGGCTATCTATGACGCCATGTTGGCGATTCAGGCACCTGTTTCCACGGTGTGCATGGGCATGGCCATGAGCATGGGCTCGTTCCTGCTGTCGGCTGGCGAGCCAGGGCGTCGCTTCGCCTGGCCGCACGCCCGGATTATGATCCATCAGCCGAGCCTTATGCACACCATTACCGGCACGGCGATCGACCTCGACATCCGCGCTAAGGAGACCATCCACCTGCGCGAAGAGCTAAACGCGCTCTACGCCAAGCACACCGGCCAACCGGTCGAAAAGATCTCCAAAGACACGGACCGCGACTTTTTCATGTCGGCCGAGGAAGCCAAGGCATACGGTCTGCTCGACGACATAATCACCACCACGGCGCCCTCGCCCAACGGATACGCCAAAAAGTAGCGCCGTCCCTTCGTCTCTTGCTCATCGCGCCGGTCCCAAACGGGGCCGGCGTTTTTATTGGCAACTTGGGCAATAGAAGGTGTTGCGGCCTCCCAAGTAGAAGCTCTCAATGGGCGCGTCGCAGACGCGGCAGTCCTCGCCTTGGCGGCCGTACACGT
>JAGWBY010000175.1:3533-6553 GCA_021295675.1 Candidatus Latescibacterota bacterium
GATCAATGGCCGCGGCCGGGGTCGCCGGATGAATGCGCGCCCGGAAGAGGGCCTCGCTGGCGTAGATATTGCCCACGCCTACTACCGTGCTGCTATCCATAATGAGATTCTTGATCGGGCTTTTGCGCCGCTGGCATTGGGCTTGGAGATAGCGGGCGTTGAAGGCGCGGGAGAGCGGTTCTGGACCGAGGTTTTGCAAGTACCGACACGTGCGCTCCTCGCCCTCGTCGAGCACCAGCACCAGCCCAAAGCGCCGCGGATCGTTAAACGTGGCACCCCCATCGGCAAACTCAAAGCCCACGTGGTCGTGCTTGGTGCCCCACGGCCGCAGGAGCAGATTGCCGCTCATGCCGAGATGGACCAAGAGCGTCCGGTCCGATTGCAGGTCGAGGAGGAGGAATTTGGCGCGGCGGCGCGCAGCCACAAAGCGGTCCCCGACCAAGGAGCGTAGCGCGGCCCTCGGCAACGGCTCGCGCAGGCGCTTTGTGCTAACGCGGACGCGGGTAATTGGTCGGCCTAGCAGGTGGCACTCCATCGCGCTGCGGACGGTTTCTACCTCGGGTAGCTCGGGCATGGGCAGAGTATAGAAGCCTCCCGTAGAAGCGTCAAACATTGCGGCTTAATACAGGACAGTACTTGCGCATGAGCATCGCGGTATCAGATGCTTCGACTCCGCTGCGCTCCGCTCAGCATGACACTGGGAAGCGAATGTTAGCACCTCATACCGCTTCTACTGTTGTGTACTTAGCATTGCCGACTCTTCTACGGTTGGTATATTGAAAACCCTCACCCCAAAACCTAGGAGCTATTCCTCATGGATCTGACGAGACAACCACCCCGCCGACCCTCCAACGCTCAAGTCGCCGGCATCGTCGGGCTGGCGCGCATGATCGACAAGGCGCGCGGCCACAACGCCGAGACCATTGGCGAGTTCAAATATGGCGACGACTCCGGCCTCGACGTCGAAGTGCTCGAATTCATCAATATGGACGCCGCTGAGTTCGCCGAGGCCGTTGCCGAACTCGACGACGAGGTTCTGGGCGTCATGGCGCTGGAAAGAGCGCAGAAAGGCCAATCGGAGATCGACGCCTTCAACAAGGAACACCTCACCCGCGAGCCGCAAGACGAGCTACACGAGCGGCTGCTCGTCGAACGGATCGCCAAGTACGCCCCAGATCGCACGGACATCAAGACGGTCTTCGCCTCCATCGAATTGGACGATTGGGGTGCGTTCAGGGACCTCGACTTGACCTCCCAACCACCGCGCAGCCCGTACGTGCGCAGCGTCTTCGGCGTGGCGGGCACAGCGCGCATGGCCGACAAAGCGCGAGCAGTGACCTGCAGCAAGTTAGGCGAGTACCGCTTCGGTGCCGACTCCAGCCAAGACGCGGCCATCTTGGATTTCTTGGGCATTACAGAGGACACCTTTCGCCAAGCGGCGTACGAAAATCCCAACGACGACGAGCTGACCGAATGGATCGCCGAACGCTGCCAGAAGTCGGCTGCAGAAAAAAGCGCCTTCAGCGTCTGCCGCGCTAATGTCGGCCGCCATCCGGCTCACCCGCTCCATCATTCATATCACCCAGATATATTCGACGCCTCCGGCAACTACGACCAGATGCGCGAACGGCTCGCCACGCGCCGCGCCGAAATCGCGCCTGAGCGCGCAGATGTCCAGAGCTTCTTCGACCTGCAAGACCTCGACGACGAGTTGAGCTTTGGACTGACGGACTTGCGCCGCCACCCGCCACGCAGCCCGTTTGATCTGAGCGTCGGCGGTCTCGCCTGCCTCGCGCGGATGATCGACAAATTCCGCGCAGCTCACTGCAACTGTCTGGGTGATTACTGGTGCGGCGGGGATTCGGGTTTCGACCGCGCAGTTCTGGACTTTCTCGGCACCGACCAAGAAGCCTTCGCCGAAGCAATTGCAGCCAACGAGACCGACGAGGCGATAGCGGCGTGGCTAGGCGAGCGGCTCTCCGGCAAGAGCGAGGAAGACAAGGCTGGGTTTAATCAACGGCTCCTGACCGCCAGCCCGCGCAACGACCGGCAACAGGACTTCTTGCGCAACGCCGTCTCCCGGCTCGACGCCTCGCGCACCGACATCGAGAGCTTTGCGGCCCTAGTCCTCCGCCAGGCTCAAGGCCGGCGTCTGATGTCCCGCCCGCTCATCGGCATCACCAGCAGCCTAAACGCCGCCGGCCATCAAGTCCTCGAGCACCAATACGTGGACGCGGTGGTGCAGGTGGGTGGTGCCCCGCTCGTGCTGCCCATGACCACAGATCGCGCTCCACTGCAAGCGGTACTCGAGCGCATCGACGGTCTGTTGATCACCGGCGGCCCGGGCATTGAGCGCGGCCTGATCGGCACCCTGCCCGCGACCAAGCCGACCGCTGGAGCTTTGCGGCTGCGCAAGAGCGCCAGTTGCCGGTTTTGGGCATCTGCTACGGAATGCAGTTTATCAGCGCCGAGTTGGGCGGCACGATTTGGGCGGACGTGGAAGCCCAACTCGGCGTTGAGCCTCATGCGCGACAGCGGACTGCGGACAATTGGATCGAGCACGATCTCCAAGTAGAGCCGGGCACAGTGCTGGCTGCGCTGGGCCTTGCTGGCCCTTCGCGGGTCAATTCCAATCACATGCAGGCCATTGACCGACCCGGCGCGGGCTTGGACATCAGCGGGCGCAGCGGCGATGGCATCGTGGAGGCAGTTGAGAGCGAGGATGGCCGCTTAATCGGCGTGCAGTTTCACCCGGAACGGATGCCTAAGACGATTTGGGTGAAGTTATTTGAGTATTTAGTGCGCCGGGCGGCGGATTAGGGGAGTTGACCCAATGCCAGAGAAGCAAATTGTGCGACAACTGAAAATCCTGAATACGCTGGAGGCTAATCGTTTCGGGAAGAGTGCACGCGAACTGGCGGCCGAGCACAACGTAAAAACGAAGGGAGAACCGACATGCCCATGAAAAACCCGCCGCATCCCGGCAAGGTCGTGCGCGTGTCCTGTCTGGAGCCGCTCGG
>JAGWBY010000032.1:0-11071 GCA_021295675.1 Candidatus Latescibacterota bacterium
AAGAAGCCTCTTATGCGTAAATCAGTTACTCTATTCGCGAGCGGAAGCATCGCAATAAAATGACCGGTATGCAATGTGTGGTATTGTTGGGCTATATGTAAAAAAACGCGACTTGGCCGACCAACTCGGCGCGCTGTTCGCCGAGATGCTGATATGCATGAGCGATCGCGGCCCCGATAGCGCGGGGTTGGCGCTCTATGGCAATGAGCCGCCGGAGGGCTTTATCAAGGTCACCTTGCGGCACGCGGCCGATGGCTACGACTGGCCGGGGCTGGCCGACCAACTCGGCGCGCGATTTGACTGTGAGGCGCGCCTGCGGGTCAACGCCAACTACGCGGTCATCGCAGTGCGCGCCGACGCCGATTCGCTGGGACAAGAGCTAGCTGGCTCAGACCCTAACCTGACGGTAATGAGCATCGGCCGCAGCATCGAGATCCTCAAGGAGATCGGCGCGCCTGCCGAGATCGTCGATCGCTTTGGCGTGCGCCAGATGCGCGGCACGCACATCATCGGCCACACGCGCATGGCCACTGAGAGCGCGGTGACCACCGACGGCTCACATCCCTTTTCTACAGGCATGGATCTCTGTCTAGTACACAACGGGTCGCTGAGCAACCACAATCGGCTGCGCACGCGCTTGGAGCGCGGGGGGATCGAAATCCGCACGGAAAACGACTCGGAAGTGGCCGCTGGCTACTTGATGTGGCGGATGCAGCAGGGGGATACCTTGCAAACAGCCCTGCAAGCGGCGCTCGACGATCTAGACGGCTTCTATACCTTTGCCATTGGCACGGTCGATGGCTTTGCGGTATTGCGCGACCCAATCGCCTGCAAGCCGGCGGTGCTGGCCGAGACGGATGAGTACGTGGCGATGGCCAGCGAGTTCCAGGCGCTATCGAGCTTGCCGGGGATCGACGACGCAGAGGTGTGGGAACCCAAGCCGGCGCGGTTGTACATTTGGGGAGGAGCCTAATGGGCGCGGAGGTTTTCGACTTGGCGACCGGGGCGTTGCGCCAGCTCAACCAGCGCCTACACGATCTGACTGACGAGACGGCCAAGACGCCGTGGCGGATTCTGCATCCTCGGGGCGCGCACGCAGTGGCCGCCGGGGTCGATGCGCCCGTGGAAATCGCTATCGAAGGCCACGTTGGCTATTATTGCGCTGGCATGAATCAGCGCGCCCACATCACCGTCCACGGGATGGTCGGGGTCGGGGTGGCCGAGAACATGATGTCGGGGGTAGTGAGAGTGAAGGGCCACGCCAGCCAGTGCGCTGGGGCCACCGGACACGGCGGGCTGCTGGTCATCGAGGGCGACGCGTCGAGCCGCTGCGGGATTTCGATGAAGGGGATCGATATTGTGGTCGGTGGCTCGGTCGGCCACAGCAGTTGCTTTATGGCCCAAGCCGGCAACTTAGTCGTCTGCGGCGATGCCGACGAGGCATTGGGCGATTCGCTGTACGAGGCGCGGATTTTCGTGCGCGGCCGGGTCGCGGGCTTGGGGGCCGACTGCATTGAAAAGCCCATGCGCGACGAGCATTTGAGCGCGTTGGCCGAGCTGTTGGCGCGAGCGGATTTATCCGATGTGAACCCGGAAGAGTTCCGCCGCTATGGGTCGGCGCGCCAGCTTTACAACTTCAAGGTAGATAACGCATCCCAGTACTAGACGACCTATGACGCAATCACACCACAGCCCCGAGGGCCTGCGCGAATCGGCGACCTTTGGCCGCGATGTCATCTACGAGATCCAGCGCGCCGCGCGCACCGGGATTTACGATATCCGCGGCTGGGGGGCCAAGCGCCAGGTGCCCCATTTTGACGACTTGGTCTTTTTGGGCGCGAGCATGTCGCGCTATCCGCTGGAAGGCTACCGCGAGCGCTGCGACACCGATGTAGTGCTGGGCACGCGCTACGCCAAAAATCCGATCCACCTCGACATCCCCGTCACCATCGCGGGGATGAGCTTTGGCTCGCTATCGGCGCAGGCCAAAGAGGCGCTCGGCCGCGGTGCCAGCGAGGTGGGTACGAGTACCACGACTGGCGACGGTGGGATGACGCCGGAGGAGCGCGAACAGTCGCGGATTTTGGTCTATCAGTTGTTGCCCTCGCGCTACGGCATGAACCCCGACGACCTGCGGTGCTCGGCCAGGGAGCCAAGCCCGGCGGCGGCGGCATGCTGTTGGGCCAGAAGATCAGCGACCGCGTCGCCCAGATGCGGACTTTGCCCAAGGACATCGACCAGCGCTCGGCCTGCCGCCATCCCGACTGGACCGGCCCGGACGATTTGGCGATCAAAATAGTCGAGTTGCGCGAGATCACCGACTGGCAGGTGCCGATCTACGTCAAGATCGGCGCGACGCGGACGTATTACGACACGCTCTTGGCGATCAAGGCCGGGGCCGACGTGGTGGTGCTCGACGGGATGCAGGGCGGCACGGGCGCGACCCAAGATGTGTTCATCGAGCACGTGGGGATTCCGACCCTGCCAGCCGTGCGCCAAGCGGTGGAAGCACTCGACGAGTTGGATATGCACCGCAAGGTGCAGCTCATTGTGTCTGGCGGCATCCGCAGCGGCGCGGATGTGGCCAAGGCCCTGGCGATGGGGGCGGACGCCTGTTCGATTGGCACGCTAGGCGACAACAGCCCGCATTTGGATCCCGAGTACCGCAAAATTGGCTCGGCGGCTGGCTTTTACGACGACTTGCAGGACGGTCAAGACCCGGCTGGCATTTCGACCCAGAGCGACACCTTAGCCGAGCGCCTCGACCCCGTAGCTGGAGGCCGCCAGCTTGCCAACTATCTGCGGGTAATGACCATGGAGTGCCAGACCATTGCCCGCGCCTGCGGCAAATCGCACGTGCACAACCTAGAGCCAGAGGACTTGGCGGCGCTGAATCCCTTTGGCCGGGACGGATTGGATTCCTGGAAACACGCCAACTAAAGGAGCTTGCTGTGACTGAACGCACTGAGATCAAAGAACGCCTCGCCCAAGAGGGCATTGAATTCCTACTCGTCCAATTCGTCGATATGACTGGCGCGCCCAAAGTGAAGATGGTGCCGGTGACGGCACTCGACGACGCGCTTGACGAAGGTGCGGGTTTTGCCGGCGCGTCTATTTGGGGCTTGGGGCAGGGGCCGCACTCGCACGATATGCTGGCGCAGATTGACCTCGATTCGTACGCGCGGCTGTCTTGGCAGCCGAACACCGTGCGCTTTGCTAGCAATCTCTTCGTCGATGGGGAGTCCTATCCCTATTGTTCGCGCACCAACCTCCAGCGGGTGCTCGCCAACGCCGCGCAACAAGGCTATGTCTTCAACGTGGGTATGGAGCCGGAGCACTTTCTTCTCACGCGCAATGACGACGGCTCGATCCGGCCTTGGGACCCGGACGGGGTGGACTCGCTGGCCAAGCCCTGCTACGACTTCCGCTCCATGTCGCCGGCGATGGCGTACTTGCAGGAGTTGACGCTGTCGCTCAACAGCTTGGGTTGGGGCGTGTACCAGTGCGACCACGAGGATGCCAACGGGCAGTTCGAGGTCAACTTTGACTACGCCGACGCGCTGACGACTTCGGACCGCATCATTTTCTTCAAGATGGCCACCTCGCAGATCGCCAAGAAATACGGCGCGATCGCCTCGCACATGCCCAAGCCGTTTGCCGACCGCACGGGTAGCGGCTTGCACGCGCACTACCATATCGCCGACGCCGAGTCGGGCGAGAATCTGTTCTTGGACGAAGGGGATAAGCGGGGTTTGGGTTGTTCAGAGCTGGCCTACCACTTCCTCGGCGGTATTTTGCACCACGCGCGCGCGCTGTGCGCGGTTTCCAGCCCGACGGTGAACTGCTACAAGCGCCTGCAACTCGGCGCTGGAATTTATTCGAGCCGTTCGGGTTTTACCTGGACACCGGCGTTTATCACCTACGGCGACAATAACCGCACGCAAATGATCCGCACGGCCGGCGAGGGGCATTTTGAAGACCGCACGATCAGCGCCGCGGCTAATCCCTATCTGGCTCTGGCGGCCTATTTGGTCGCCGGGCTCGACGGCATTGAGCGCGGTTTGGAGCCGGGCGAGCCCAATCTGGGCAATATGTACGAACGCCCCCTCGACGAGATCCAAGCGGAGGGGATACAGGTTTTGCCGCAGTCGCTGGCCGAGGCGCTCGACGCGCTGCGCGAGGACGAAGTGGTGCAGAGCGCGCTAGGCCCCATCGCCGACGAGTTCCTCAAGATAAAAGCCGACGAGTGGGCCGAGTACGATGGCCAAGTCAGCCGTTGGGAGATCGACCGGTATTTGACGTCTGTTTGAGTTTGATGTACGCCCACATTTTGAGCAAGTTATATTGCTATTTCGACGAAAAATCGTTATCATTGAGAAATGATTCATACATTTTCCGTATCCAACTACTACTCAGTCCGCGAGGAAGTAGTTCTCGATCTCCGCATTTTAGGCACTGCTCCCGCCCTGCCACGCTTTCGGCGCAGTACGGCCAAGCCGGATATCCGGCTCCCCTCTGTCGTCGTGTTCATGGGACCCAATGGATCGGGCAAGACGACCCTGCTGGATGCGCTGCTGGCTATCTCCCGCATCGCCTCATCCGCATCTCCTGCTGAAGAGACCAGCCCGCTCACCTTTCTCCCTTTCTCTTCGACGGAAACCAGAGACAAACCGACGCGGTTTTGCGTGGAGATAGAAGCGGATTGGCTGGCACCGGATCAAGCCCGGCACCTGTTCCGCTACGAAGTGGCCGTGAGACGCGGTGACGCCGGCGTCAAGGATACCTTCTTCCAGCGCGAAGTGCTGTCCTACTTTCCCAAGGGGCGCCCCCGCCGCCTTTTCGAGCGCGGTGCTCCAGGAGAGCCTATATACGTTTCCAGTGAGCTAGGGCTCACTCCGAAGGATGACCGCCTCAAGGCGATTCGGGAGGACGCCTCGGTGATTGCCACGCTCGCCCTGCTCAATGTGCCTTTGGCGGCGCGTATTGCAGAATGGATGCGCGCTTTTTCTTATTTCTCCAACATCCTTCACCGCGAGAAATGGCAGCTTCCAACCCAAACAATGGTAGAAGCATTCGACGAGAGTGCTCCCGAGGTGAGAGATTGGCTCGTGAGACACATCCAGGCCAGCGACTTGGGGATTCAAGACATGCGTATTTTGGAGCAAGCCGACAAGAAGGAGGTGTTTTTCGACCATCGCGGGATCGACAGGCCGATTCCTTTGCCCTTCGAGTCCAATGGCACGAAACGGTTGTTCCATCTGCTACCTCAGCTCTACCTCGCCCTCAACGACGGCATTCCCGCGGTCCTCGACGAGGTCGACGGTGATCTTCACGTGGATATCGCCGGCGAAATGCTCGACTGGTTCCGCTCCCAAGAGACCAATTCTTCCGGCGCACAGCTTTTCGTCTCCTCTCACAATGTCGGCCTGCTCGACGATCTGGAGAAGGAAGAGGTCTTCATCGTCGAGAAGGACCGCGATGGCGCGACCCGCGTGTACAGTGCCCAAGATGTGCGCGGTCTCCGCCGCGACGCCCGTCTCTATCCCAAGTACCGGGCGGGGGTGCTCGGTGGTATCCCGAAAATCGGCTGAAGAGCGATGCGCCGCAGGTCGGTCGAACCTAGGCGAGTCATTTTCATCGGGGTTGAGGGCAAGAGCGACCAAGCATTCGTACGGTTCCTCGGCCGCTTTTGCGAAGAAGCAGGTCTGCACCTGCATCTGGATGTGAGACCGGGGAGCGGCGGTGACTCTGTAGCCGTTGTCGAGGAAGCTGCCCGCCACTTGAGACATTCCGGCAAGAGCAATATCCGCAACAGGCTGGTGTTGTTGGACCGAGACCGCATTAAGCAAGACCTGCAGGCCGAACGCGACGCCCAAACGGTAGCATCCAGAGCGAAGCTGGAGATCATTTTTCAGGAGCCGAACCTAGAAGGGCTGCTGATCAGGCTGCATCAAGGACAAGAGAATCGAAAAATTGCGGCAGACAAAGCGATGGCGGAGCTTAGAAAGGTTTGGCCCGAGTATAGCAAGCAACTGACGGCGGACCAGTTGATTCAGCGTTTCGCTTTATCTGATGTGCAGCGGGCGGCCCAGCACGATAGTGAGTTGCAAAGGCTTCTTACCGTTATCGGTCTTTGATTTTTCTCGTTCTACGAGAGGATAGTCTCCCCCGTCATGCCCTACCGGTTGCTCAAATACGGTTTCGCGAACAAGTACTCCGAGCCGCGCATGTTCCGCTCGCCCGAGCGGTTGCGCGACCAGTATGAGGTGGTCATCATCGGCGGCGGTGGCCACGGGCTGGCCACGGCGCACTATCTCGCCCACGAGCACGGCATCAGCGATGTGGCCGTGCTAGAGCAGCGCTACATCGGCCACGGCGGCACTGGCCGCAACACGGCGATCATCCGCTCGAATTATCTGACGGAAGAGGGCGCGCGCTTTTACCAGTTCAGCGTGGATCTGTACCGCGATTTGGCGCGGAAACTCGACTACAACCCTTCACCTTGGCGCACACGCCAGCCGCGCTGCGCACCCAGCGCTGGCGCGCCGAGGTCAACAAGCACCTCGGCATCGATTCCGAGGTCGTCGGCCCGGCGTTCATCAAGAAGACCATCCCCGAGATCGACCTGAACTGTGGCGGGCACCAGCCGCCCATCGTCGGCGCGCTCTACCACCCGCCGGGGGCCATTGCCCGCCACGACGCCGTGGCGTGGGCTTATGCGCGCGGGGCCGACAGCAAAGGCGTTGAAATCCACCAGCAGACCAGCGTCACCGACATTGAAATCGCGGACGGACGGATCGCGGGCGTACACACGGATCGCGGTTTTATCCAGACGCGCAAGGTGCTCAGCGCGGTGGCGGGCTGGACGCCGCAGATACAGCGGATGGTCGGCTTGCGCTCGCCGCTGGTGGTGCATCCGCTGCAGGCGTTTGTCACCGAGCCGTTCAAGCCGTGGCTCGACGCGATTGTCGTATCGGCCAGCTTGCACACGTACGTTAGCCAATCTTCGCGCGGTGAGTTGGTCGCTGGCGCGTCTTTGGATCCCTACGAGTTGACGTCCATGCGCTCGACCCTCGACTTTGCCGAGGGCTTGGCCGGCCACATGCTCGACCTCTTTCCCTGCTTGGCCGACGTCAAGGTGCTGCGCCAGTGGGCTGGGTTGTGCGACATGACCCCGGACTTTTCGCCGATCATGGGCACGACGCCGATTGCGGGCTTTTACATCGACGCGGGCTGGGGCACTTGGGGCTTTAAGGCCTCGCCGGTCTGCGGTTACACTATGGCTCATACCATCGCCCACGACGAGAATCATCCGCTGATCCGCGCTTTTAATCTGTCGCGCTTTGATGCGTTTGAGTTGGTCGGGGAGAAGGGAGCGGCGTCCGTTGGCCACTGATTGTAAATTAGGAATTACGAGTTCTCAATTTTCAATTCTTAACTGACGTTACGCAAAGGCCATTAGGTATGGGATGCTTCGCTCCGCTCAGCATGACAAGGAAGGAACACGCTAGAGGCTGTCATGCTGAGCGGAGCGAAGCGGAGTCGAAGCATCTAATACCTAGGTGCCCGTGCGTAACGTCAGTTCTTAATTCCCCTAATTCCTAATTCCTAATTCCCAATGAAAATCCTCACCTGCCCAATCAACGGCCCGCGCCCGCTATCGGAGTTTGTCTTCGGCGGCGAGGTGCGCTCCATGCCCGGCACCAAGCAAGCAAGTGACGCTGAGTGGGCCGACTACGTGTTCAACCGCTGCGGCGAGCCGGGCATCCAGCGCGAGTGGTGGTACCACAGTGCCAGCAGCACTTGGTTTATCGCCGAGCGCGATACGGCTAGCGACGAGATCGTCCGCACCTATTTGTGGGGCGAGGAGGATAAAGCGTGAAGCGCCGCCTGTCTGCACAGCCTGGGGAGTGGATCGACCGGACGCAGCCCATTGAATTCCGCTTTGAAGGGGAGGCGTTGAGCGGCTTTGCTGGCGATGTGATTGCCAGTGCGCTTTTGGCCAATGGCTTGCAGATGATGGGGCGCAGCTTCAAGTACCACCGGCCGCGCGGGGCGTACAGCTTGGCCGGGCACGATGCCAACGCGCTGTTTACAGACGGCGAGCGCACGCATCTGCGCGGCGATAGCGAGCCGTTGGCCGCGGGCATGGATTTGCGGGCAGTCAACACCATCGGCGGGCTGAAAGGCGATTTGCTCAAGTGGCTGGAGATTTTGGGCCGCTTCATGCCGGTGGGTTTTTACTACAAGACATTCCACCGCCCCCGGTGGCTTTTTCCCTTTCACGAGCGGATCATTCGCCAAATCGCGGGCTTGGGCCAGATCAACCGCGACCAAGCGGCTACGGCTAGCCCCAAGGAATACGCTTGGTGCGACGTGCTGGTCGTGGGCGGTGGCGCGGCTGGGTTGGAGGCGGCTAGGGCTGCGGGAGAAGCTGGTGCCCGCGTTTTGCTGGTCGAGGAACAGGCGCGTTTGGGGGGGAGTTGGGCGTGGCAGCACGGGGGCTGCGACGAACTGGTCGAGGTACTCGCTGGTCTGCCGAATGTCGAGGTCCGCTGCGGGACGATGGCTGGCGGCCACTACGCCGACGGATGGGTCGCCTTGTTCGACGCGGTGCGGATGACTAAGGTGCGCGCCGCGGCCGTTGTCTATGCCAACGGCGCGATTGAGCAGCCGGCGGTCTTTGGGCACAACGACCTGCCGGGCGTGCTGCTCGGGTCGGCGGCTCAACGGTTGGTCAAGTTATACGCGGTCAAACCCTGCGACCGCATGGTAGTGTTAGCGGCCAATAGCGATGCGTACGGGGTGGCGCTGGACATGATCGATGCGGGGGGCGAGGTGGTGGCCATTGCCGATTTGCGTCCTAATGCGACTCCCTCGGCTCTAGCCGAGAAAATTGCCGCCGCCGGGGTGCCGATCCACAGCGGCCATGCGATTTATGCGGCCATGCCGAATAGGCAGAAAAATGGTCTGCGCGGCGTAGTGGTGGCCCCGCTAGCCGCAGACGGCACCATAGATGCCCAGCGCGGCACCGAGATTCCCTGCGACGGCCTTGCCGCGTCGGTCGGCTGGATGCCCAATGCCGCGCTGCCCAGCCAAGCGGGAGTGCAATTCGCGTACGACGAGGGGCTGGAGCAGCTCGTGCCGCAGTCGTGTCCAGACGGGGTCTTTGTCGCTGGGCGCGTTCGCGGGGTGTACGATCTAGACGCGCAGCGGGAAGACGGGCGGGTCGCTGGGCTTAGGGCCGCACACTACGCCGGCCACGGCGACGGGGAAGTGCCCGAGCATCCGCTGCTTGGGCGAGAAGCCCCCAGCCACAGCTATCCGATTTTCGCCCATCCGAGCAAAAAGAATTTCGTGGATTTCGACGAGGATTTGCACTTGGCGGATTTCGTCAACGCGCACCAAGAAGGCTACGACAGCGTCGAATTGCTCAAGCGCTACAGCACCGTGGGAATGGGGCCGAGCCAGGGCAAGCTGTCCAACATGAACGCGATGCGGATCTTGGCCAAACTCAACGGCGACAGTATTGCCGCGACTGGCTCGACGACCGCCCGTCCCTTCTACCAGCCGGTGCCGCTGGGGCATTTGGCCGGTCGGCGCTTCCACCCGATGCGTCGGACGGCGATTCACGATTGGCATTGCGAGCACGGCGCGGTCTTTGCCCACGCCGGCGACTGGTATCGGCCTGAATACTATGCCTGCGGCGACGCCAGCCGCGACGAGTGCATTGTGCAGGAGGCGCAGCAGGTGCGGGCAGGTCTGGGGATCATCGACGTGAGTACGCTGGGCAAATTGCAGGTCAGTGGCCCGGATGCGAGCGAGCTACTCGAACGCCTCTATACGGGCCGCTTCAAGAAGCAGGTGGTCGGCCGCTGCCGCTACGGCGTGGCGCTCGACGAGAGCGGGGTTGTGATTGAAGACGGGGTGATAGCGAGGCTGGGCGAAGACCGCTTTTACGCGACTACGACTAGCAGCGGCGCGGCGGCCTTTTACCGCGAGATGCTGCGCTGGGCCGCAATCTGGGGTTTGGACGTGACCTTGAGCAATGTCACGGGTCAATTGGCGGCGTTCAATTTAGCTGGCCCGGAAAGCCGCGCTGCGCTGGCGGGGTTGACGGACATCGATCTGAGGTCGGGGCCTTTCTCCTATTTAAGGGTGCGCGAGGGCGAAGTAGCTGGGGTGCGGGCAATAGTGATGCGGGTGGGTTTTGTCGGCGAACTGGGATACGAGATCCACGTGCCGACTTGGGAGGGGGAGCACGTGTGGCGGACGTTGATAGCGGCTGGCGCGCGGCCCTTTGGGGTGGAGGCGCAGCGCCTGTTGCGCTTGGAAAAAGGGCACTTGATCGTCGGCCACGACACGGACGCGCTGACCTATCCTCAAGAGGCGGGGCTGGCGTGGGCCATTGGCAAAAACAAGCGCTTCTTCGTCGGCCAGCGCAGCTTGCAAATCTACGCCGCGCGGCCAACCCGGCGCACGCTCGTCGGCGTGCGATGGCCCGCTAATTTTGCCGGCAAGCTGCCCGAGGAGTGCAACTTGATCATGCGGGGCGGGTGGATCGCTGGGCGCGTGATCGACGCTGGGCTATCCGCTGGGCATGGCCTTTGTCGAAGCGGATATGGCCGCGCCCGGCACGCAGGTGGAAGTGCGCTTGGACGATGGCTCGACGAGTGTGGCGGAGGTGACTGCGCTGCCCTTTTACGACGCCGAGGACGAGCGGCAGAAGCTGTGAGAGGCTAGATGCAAGCTGCGTCCATAAAAAGTAAAGGCTCTGTCGTCAGTTAGAAACTGACGTTACGCACAGGGCCCTAGGTATGGGATGCTTCGCTTCACTCAGCATGACTGGCTCAGAAATCCGCTTCCTTGTCATGCTGAGCGGAGCGCAGCGGAGTCGAAGCATCTGTTACCTAAGATGCCCATGCGTAACATCAGTCAGTACAACTGATCCTCTCAAAATGCCTTCTTCGCGCTCAGGCTCCAGTGCACCTCTTGGCGATCCAGTCTGCGGGTGTATTCTACATTGAGATAATCGAGCAGGGTCAGCGATAGGCCGAGCTCGTGGTGGAGG
>JAGWBY010000032.1:11404-13629 GCA_021295675.1 Candidatus Latescibacterota bacterium
CGGGCAAAACGGGCAAAGCTCCCCATCCATTCGTCGCTGTACTCGGCCGCGAGCCGGGTGCGATGCCACGCCTTGGGGTAGAGTCCCCCTAGGTCGAGCACCAGTTCTAGGGACGTCATGCGCCCGGCGCGGATCGGGGGATTATCCCTGTAGGTCAGGTCCCGGCCAGCGCAGAGGTGTTTATAGACGTAACTGTCTTTGGACTGCGTGCGGCAGAAGCTGAAGTCTGTCTCCTTGCGCAAACTGCTATGCCGTTCCCGATTGAACGCCAGTGTTAGGACGCTGTGCTGCGCCAAGCGTTGCCCCACCTCGGCGCGCCAGCGGGTCCGCCAGTAGAAGTCGAAGTAGTCGTCGAGACTGAGCAGAAAGGGATAGCTGTTGTCGGCGAGTGTATAGAGCGACGAAGGATAGCGTGGAACCGTACCGCGCTGGTAGTACAGGCCCGTGAAGCTGCGGCCATCCGCACCCCAAATTCGCTTTGACCCCACGCCGGCAAAGAAGCGCCCGTGCCCGGTGTTGTAGCCCCCCTTGAAGTAAATCCCCGTGCGCTGGCCGAGCAGGTTGGTGCCGCGCCAGCGCGCACCGAAATGCAGCGCATCGACGCGGTTGGTCCACAGCTCTGGCGTGAGCTTGCCCCTGACCGCTGCCGGTATTTCTACTACGTGCTGGCCGAAAAACGTCAGGCTCGTGTCGAGGTGAACCCCGGTCGCCCCGGCGACGACATCGCGCAAGAGCGCGTCGTTGACCAAGCTTTTTCGCGCTAGGGGATCCTCCCCGATCACAGCGGACACCTCCTCGCCCACCCGCTGTTCATGGAGCCGGTAGAGTGCGGCGACCGCTTGCTCGGCCAGCGGCTTGAACCCTTGTTGCAAGTCCGCAAAAGCCTGCGCTTGTCGGCGGGTCAAGGGCCACTCCGCCCGCCGCTTGTCTAGAAACTTGTCCCAGGTTGGCGAGTGCGGCTCGACTAAGAGGGTTTGTCTTACGTTGAATGCATAATCGACCGATGGCGCGTCGAACTCATAGCCCCTGAACCGGGTCCAGCCGCGCAACCGCGCCTGCGGCGTGGGTGCGCCACGGAGGCGACGGATGCGTTCGCCGCCGGTTGTTGTGCCCACTCGGCCTTCGATTTCGTATTCGGTCTCCACCGGCAACCAAGCTCCAGGCGCGAAGCGGGCAAAGTGCTGTTTGAGCCGGTAGCCAAGCCCGTTCTCCGTCGCGCAACCGACTGGATGCAGTCGGCGGTTCGGCCAAAGTTGCGCCTCCACTAGGGCATACTCGCTGTCTTGGACGACTAGCGCGCCCGTCCATCCGGCTGAGGCATTGGTTTTTGGCTGCATCGAGATGAAGTAGTGGCCGTCCTTGTGGCCGACCAGTTGGAAGGAGTAGTGCGCCAGTGCCTGTGGGTGCGTCGGTCCTAAGAAAATCTGTCCGTGGAGCGCGATTTCGTCGTCGTAGAGGTTGAACAGATACTTTGCCGCCGCAAAGACCTGCATTGAAGCGCTCACGTTGGCCGTGTGCTTTTTGGCCTTTAACTGCTCGCGCAGTCCTTTGTCCCGATCCCGATACAGCTCGACTAGGCTCTCGCGGATCGCCGCGATGTACTGATTGCTGTAGAGAACCTGTCGCGTATGTGCCTCAACTCGGTAGCGATGCGCAAGCGGTGCCCAAGCGCGTTTGCGGCGGATCACTTCGCGCATGATGCGCACCGCTGGGTCGTTGCCGTCGATAATATCGGCTGCAAACGGAATTCTAGAGGGCCGGCCTCGGCCACCAGCAACTCGACGGGCGCGTATCCTATGTGCGTCGCCCGGAGCGTCACCGGCAACGCATCTACCACCAGCCGAAAGGCCCCCTTGCCATCGCCGATAGTCCCCCACGCTTGGCCCATCACCTCGATATTGGCCCGCGGCAGGGCTGCTCCCGTCTCCGCATCGCGCACTACGCCCTGTACCACGACCTCGGCTTGGGAATCAGCCGCGCAGTATCCCAAGAGAAAGAAGGCAAACCAGACTATTGACATGACCCTATTGGCGGAAACATACGCTGGAAGGACTAAGCTTAGTACACGACCGTACCGTTATGCATGGACATTGAGGTATGGGATGCTTCGACTCCGCTTCGCTGCGCTCAGCATGACACAGTGAAGTAGAGCACCCACTTGTCATGCTGAGTGTAGCGAAGCATCTCAGACCATCTGCTACTTCGTGTACTTAGCGACTAAGTAT
>JAGWBY010000032.1:13727-18510 GCA_021295675.1 Candidatus Latescibacterota bacterium
GCCCTCGTCGCCCGAAGCCCCGACCCCAACTCCCGATGTACGGTAAGAGACCTTCGCTGAATGTCCACAGGGCCTTGGTAGCGCATCAGGCGTTGCTGGGGCGGCGCTAGGAAAGGACTGGTCTTGCTCCGACGAGTACCGGCTGCCTATCGCCGGCGCGTAGTGCGCCGCGACCAGACCACGGGCCGGGGTGTTACGGGGCGCGCCCTGCTCACCGGTGGCCTCTTGGCGGCGCTCATCGCCGTCGGCGTGCCCTATGGGGGCATGGTGGTGCAAGGGTCGCGGTTGGGGCTTTCGTCGACGACGCCGGCGGCGTTTTTCTTGTTATTCGTGCTACTGCTGACCGTGCAGGTGGCGCTGGGGGCTGTGCGGCGGGAGTGGGCGTTTGGCCGCGGCGAGTTGGTGACGATTTTTGCGATGATGGCAGTGGCCACGGCCATTCCCACGCGCGGCGTAGTGGGGATGCTCTTGCCGATGATCACCGGCACCTTCTACTACGCCACCCCGGAAAACCAGTGGGCTGAGCTGGTCCACCCCCATTTGGCCGACTGGATGGTCGTCGCGGACATCGAGGCTATCCGGGACTTTTACGAGGGCGTGGGCCGCGATGCGCCGATCCCTTGGGACGCTTGGTTGGTGCCCTTAGGGCGTTGGCTGGCGTTCTACGCGGCGTTCTACTTGGCCTTGATATGCCTGATGAATATTCTGCGCCGCCAGTGGGTCGATAACGAGCGGCTGGCCTATCCCTTGGCGCAAGTGCCGCTGGCCATGGTTCAAGGTGTGGAGGAAAGCCGGCTCGCGCCCTTTTTTCGCCAGCGCCTCGTCTGGCTGGGCTTGGCCATCCCCTTTGTCCTCGGCAGTTTAGAGGCTCTGCATCACTATTTCTCCGCTATGCCCTCGCCCGTGCTGGAGACGCGGCTGTCGCTGCTGCGGCAGATCGTGGTCCTGCGCCTCGACATAAACTTCCTGATGCTCGGCTTCGCCTACCTCATCGGCGTCCAGCTCTCCTTTAGTCTTTGGGTTTTCTATCTGCTCCACGCCCTGCAAGAGGGCCTGCTGCACAGTCTGCATTTGCAGCATACCGCCGAATTGGGGACGTGGTCCGATCCGGGGATGGGGCATCAGATGATAGGGGCCTGCGCCGTGCTGGTCGCGTATAGCTTGTGGACGGCCCGCGCCCATCTAACCGAGGTCGGTCGCCGCTTTTTGCGCCCTAAGAGAGACGAAGGGGAGATGGCGTCCTATCGCTTCTCCGTCATCGGATTGGTCTTGGGCACGGCGGGTATGGTGGTGTGGCTGTGGCAGAGCGGGTTGCCGGTGTGGATCGCCGCGCTGGTGGTGGTGGTGGCGCTGGGTCTTTTGGTCGCGCTGACGCGCATCATCGCCGAAGCTGGTACTCCCACTATTACTTCAGGTATGATTCCCGCGGGATTTACCGTCGGCGCTGTCGGGGTGCCGGCCTTGGGTGCGCCGGGCATGGTGGCGCTGAGCTATACCTTGGTCTGGGTCGGCGATCTGCTGGTTTTTATGACCGCTCCTTTGGCCAATAGCCTGCGCTTGGGCAGCGAATTGGCGGGGGACCGCCGTCGGTTGCTGTGGGGTTTGGCCGCGGCCATGCTCATCAGCCTTGTGCTATCGACTTGGTACACGCTGCACTTGGCCTATACGCACGGAGCCGTCAATCTCCACCGGCAGTATTTTTCCACCTTTGCGGCCGAGCCGTCCAAATTCGCCGCGCAGCAACTACTCCATCCCACCGGCCCGGACGCCATTGGCTGGCTGTGGACCGGCGGCGGCGCTTTGCTGATGAGTGCGTTGATTGGTGCGCGCAACCACTGGGCTTGGTGGCCGCTGCATCCTTTGGGCTTTGCCGCGAGCATGGCTTGGGTTATGAACCATATCTGGTTCTCGATTTTTCTCGCTTGGTTCGTCAAGACTTTGGTGCTCCGCTTTGGGGGCGCGGCACTCTACCACAAGACCGTGCCCTTCTTCCTCGGCATAGCTCTCGGCCAGATCGTCACTGCGGGGATCTGGCTCATCGTCGATGGGTTTACTGGGACGGTGGGCAACCGCCTGCCGGTGTATTAATTTTTGTTGATAGGAGAATGCAAACACAATGACGACAACGCGACAGACACCTTCTAACACAGAGGGCAACGGGGCGACCACTGGCTATGAGGCCGAGCTATGGCAGATGGCCGATGCGCTGCGGGGCAGCATGGATGCGGCTGAGTACAAGCACGTCGTCTTGGGCCTCATCTTCCTCAAGTACATCTCCGATGCTTTCGAGGAAGTTTATACCCGGTTGGAGGCGGAGCGCAGCGCAGGGGCCGACCCCGAGGACCCGGACGAGTACCGCGCCGAGAACATTTTCTGGGTGCCTGTTGAGGCCCGCTGGTCGCGTCTCAAGGAGCAGGCGCGACAACCTACTATTGGCCAAGTCGTGGACGAGGCTATGGCCGGTATCGAGCGCGACAACCCAGCCCTCAAGGATGTGCTGCCCAAGGACTACGCTCGTCCCATCTTGGACAAGCAGCGGCTTGGACAACTCATAGACCTCGTGAGCAATATCACTGTCGGCGACGCCGAAGCTCGCTCCAAGGATGTGCTGGGACGGGTATATGAGTATTTCCTTTCTCAGTTTGCCAGCGCCGAAGGCAAGCGAGGCGGCGAGTTTTACACCCCGCGCAGCGTAGTCAAGCTCTTAGTCGAGATGCTGGAGCCTTATCAGGGCCGGGTCTATGATCCTTGCTGCGGCTCTTCGGGCATGTTCGTGCAGTCGGTGGAATTCATCGAAGCCCACGCCTCGGGCAACGGCGGCAGCGCCCGTTCTGACATCTCTATCTATGGTCAGGAGTCCAACTACACCACTTGGCGGCTGGCCAAGATGAACTTGGCGATCCGGGGTATTGAGGGCCAAATCGCCCACGGCGACAGCTTCCACAACGACCGCCACCCCGACTTGAAGGCCGACTTCATCCTCGCCAATCCGCCGTTCAATATCTCTGATTGGGGCGGCGAGCGGCTGCAAGACGACCAGCGCTGGCAGTACGGGGCACCGCCGAAGGGCAATGCCAACTTCGCTTGGGTGCAGCATATCGTCCATCACCTTGCGCCCACGGGTGCGGCGGGCTTCGTGTTGGCCAACGGCTCCATGTCGTCCAACCAGTCGAGAGAGGGCGACATTAGAAAGAATCTGATAGAAGCCGACTTGGTGGACTGCATGGTCGCGCTGCCCGGCCAGCTTTTCTACTCGACCCAGATACCGGCCTGCCTCTGGTTTTTGTCCCGCAATCGGCGCAATGGCAAATACCGAAACCGCCGAGGCGAGATTCTGTTTATCGACGCGAGGAAGCTGGGTTTTATGGTGGACCGCACCCACCGCGATTTTGCACCAGAGGACATTGCCCGCATTGCCCGTGCGTATCACGCTTGGAGAGGCGAGGAGGAGGCAGGCGACTACGAAGATGTTCCCGGCTTTTGTAAGAGCGCGTCGCTGGAAGAGGTTCGCAAGCACGGCTATGTGCTCACGCCGGGACGCTATGTTGGTGCCGAGGTACAGGAGGACGATGGCGAGCCTTTCGCGGAGAAGATGCAGCGGCTCACGGCGCAGTGGCGGGAGCAGCAGGCCGAGGCCGTTCGGCTGGATGAGGCTATTGACGCGAATCTGAAGGCCCTCGGGTTTGGAGACAAGCAATGAACTACACCGACCAAGAGATTGCGCGCCAAATTCGCTCGGGAGAGGATAGCGAGTGGGAATTTAAGCGGATTGAGTTTTCTGGAAGCCGTCCCAAAAGTCCGAGCCGCGATGATTGGGCCGACGAAATCGCCGCTTTTGCCAACACGGCCGGCGGCGTACTGCTCTGTGGCGTCACCGACGCCGGCGAAGTTCAGGGCATGTCGCGTGAACAGATCGTCGAGTTAGACTCTGTTCTGGTCGAGGTTAGCTCTGATGCCATTAAACCGGCTGTTCGCATCAGCACCTATCACAGAGAACTGGATGGCAAGCGGTTGCTCCTAGTCGTAGTACCCCAGAGCGAATCGCAGCATGATAGTCCAGGCGGCAGCTATGTTCGGGTAGGCGGCTCAAAACGCCGAATGACAAGCGATGAGCGGCTGCGTTCCTTTGGTTCGATAAGCAGCCCGTGCCCAACACTGGATTGGGAACGCTGGACGAAGCGCTTTGGAGACCGTTGTTGAGTGCGGAAGGCAGGGCTGAGCCAGAAACGGCCTTGGAAAAAATGGGCCTTGTCGGACGCGACGAACACGATACGGTGCGAGCGACCGTCGCCGGCCTCCTCTTTTGCAGCCACACACCGGAAGAATGGCTGCCCAATGCCTGCATCACGGCCACCCACTACCGCGGTACGGATCGGGCTTCTGGCCAACTCGACACCCAGACAATCACCGGCCCTCTCAACCGACAAATTGCCGAAGCGGTGGGCCTACAAAGACCCGGCCCGCATGGATTTGCCACAGTACAGCGCAGAAGCCCTGTTTGAGGCTATCGCCAATGCCGTGGCCCACCGCGATTATTCGATGCGCGGCAGCCGGATTCGCCTGTCCATGTTCGCCGACCGGGTGGAAATTCAGTCGCCCGGTGCCTTGGCCAATAGTCTGACTGTGGATGAGTTGGAATATCGGCAGGCGACGCGCAACGAGGTGCTTGCCTCGGTCTTTGGCCGAATGCCGACCAGCGGTATTCAAGGGGCCGGTGGCCGACTTTTCATCATGGAGCGGCGCGGTGATGGCGTCCCCGCCATCCGGCGAGAAACCCGCGAAC
>JAGWBY010000032.1:18538-31239 GCA_021295675.1 Candidatus Latescibacterota bacterium
TTCGCGTCACCCTACCGGCGGCCTCCACCGAGCCGAGCCCGGCCCGCGTGCTCATTACCGTGTGTGCTGGCGACCAGCCACTTGCCAATGCGGATGTACTGGTGCTGTTCCCGAACAAGACTTGGAAACAGGCCACGACAGATGCGCTGGGCCAAACCATTATCGGCCTGCATACGGTTGATCTACCGATGACCGTGTTCACCGCTGCCCACGGCTTTGCCGCGCACTGCGAACGCGAGTGGATACCCGCCGAAGGTATGCTCACCATTGAACTTGAGCCGCTTCCCGGCGGCGGTGCCGTCATTCTTTCCGAAGACAGCGGCCAAATTCCGGGGCTGAAAGGATCGCTGAATCCTAAACGAGACTCCCTCGACCGGACCTATCTCTACGCCTCGAACATCGCTATCAACCAAGGCCAGCAGCAGCCGGTGCTGCGGCTCACCGATGTCAATGGCGTCGAGATGACCGGGCGGATTGTGGAGATCGTGGGACGGTCAGCCCTGGTGGAGTATCGGCCATTCAAGCCGTGATTATGGGCACGGGCGACTACGCCGACGATGCTCTGTACATAGAACTCACAGGCAAACCTGTTTCAGGAAATAGACCGATGATTGATTATGGGAATTTTAGCAAAGCACTGAAGAATCTTGAGTTGCAGTATGACAACTACAAAAATCTGGACGATGAACTTCCTGAACTCACAAAAGAGGGTGTGGCCGAATCGACAATTCATCGTTTTGAAATCTGCTACGATTGCTTGTGGAAGGCGTTGAAACGATACCTGACTGAAGAACTGGGCATCCCGGACGTGCCCAACAGTCCAAAGCCTATTCTTAAGTTGGCTGATGAGAACAATCTTTTCGTCACGCTGTTAGACCAATGGCTGGCGTATGCAGATGCTCGGATTGATACTACTCACGACTACAGTGGGGAAAAAGCAGAGAAGCTCTTGGAATTGTGGATAATTTCATTGACGACGCCATTGGGCTTTACCAAACCATGAGCGGCGAGACATGGGAATAGAACCTGCTATTGACATCACCACCGAACAGCGCAAGACGGTTCTGGCGCTATTGGAAAAGCACCTGCCAAACACTACTGCTTGGGTGTACGGCTCCCGCGCCAAATGGACCGCACGCCCTCAATCTGACCTTGACATGGTGGTATTCGCAACGCCAGAGCAAAGCAGTCAGGTTTTCGCTCTCAGGGAAGCCTTTGCGGAAAGCAATCTGCCGTTTCGGGTGGATTTGTTCGTGTGGGACGATGTGCCTGAGCGGTTCCGAAAGTACATCAAGCAGGATTATGTGGTGTTGGTGGGGAAGGAAGAGCGGGGCGTGAAGGATGGATGGAACACCGTGACTTTGGGCGAGTTTGCACCGTTTACTTATGGAAAGGGGCTACCTGTAGGAAAACGAAATCCGTCGGGTGTTATTCCCGTCTTCGGCTCTAACGGAATTGTTGGCTATCACGATTCCTCATTGACTGATGGGCCGACAATTATTATTGGGCGCAAAGGGACGGTAGGAGCAGTTCACTATTCATCTATTCCGTGTTGGCCTATTGATACGACATTTTTTATTACTGGCAACGACCCTGCACTAGTCAAATTCAAATATTACGCGCTCAGTATGCTCGGCTTAGAACACATGAATTCGGATAGTGCAGGGCCGGGGCTTAATCGTAGTGATGCCCATGCACGTACATTGTTAGTACCGGAAGAATTCGAACAACGCACCATCTCCCATATCCTCGGCACCCTCGACGACAAGATTGAACTCAACCGGCGCATGAATGAGACGTTGGAGGAGATGGCGCGGGCGCTGTTCAAATCGTGGTTCGTCGATTTCGATCCGGTTCGCGCCAATATGGAAGGGAGGGATACCGGGCTGCCGCCGAATGTTGCCGCTCTATTTCCTGATCGGCTGGTGGGGTCGGAGTTGGGGGAGATACCGGAGGGGTGGGAGGTTGGATGCTTTGGTGACATAGTTGAACAGAACCGCGATAAGGAAAGCCCATTTGCTACTCCAGATACCGTCTTTCGCCACTTCAGTATCCCAGCCTTCGACAAAGACCAATGGCCGCAGACAGAGCGTGGCGAGAATATCAAAAGTCAGAAATCGCGTGTCCCGCCAGAGGCCATTCTGTTATCGAAGCTTAATCCAGAAATTGAGCGCGTCTGGTTTGCGGATGTAGCGTCTGATGAGAGGGCGATATGCTCAACCGAGTTCTTGGTTCTTCAAGCCCGACCGCCGTTCCAACGGAGCTACGTCTATTGCCTAACACGTTCTCCGCTTTTTCGCCAGCAGATCGAATCTCTCGTGACAGACACATCGAAGAGTCACCAACGGGCACCGGCAGGAGCCGTTCTCGCCTTGGGAGCGACAATTCCCATCGGCACCAGTTATTCGTGCGTTTGATCGGCAAGCCTCGGCACTCTTGGATAGGAGTGCTGGCTGCCGTAGAGAGACCACTAGCCTCGCCGCCCTGCGCGATACGCTGTTGCCGAAGCTATTGGCGGGGGAGTTGCAAATAAAGGAAGTTCTTTGACAACGCAAATTCGGATGAGAAGGAGGATCAGATATGACTATTGAGATCGTTCAAGGAACTAACAGCAAGCCAGCGGCCAGCCACGAGTTGGTCGAAATTATGGCGGACCAAACCGCTTTGTCTGGCCAGTTATTCGTCGGATACCCAATCACTAGTACGCCTGAAGGACCTCATCCCCTCGACGCGCTCTTAGTGTCCGCAGACAAAGGAATCGTTCTATTCGACCTAGTTGAGGGAACTGAGATAGGCGATTATGGCCTACGGCAGGATGACTCGGCGAATAAACTGGAAGCTCGGCTGAAGACTCACAGTGAACTGACGCAGCGCAGGAATCTCCTCATCCCAATTTATACGATTTCATTTGCGCCGGCAGTCTCTAATCTAATCCCGTACGTTCAAGATAACTATCCGCTCGTGAATGCCTCGTCCCTGATAAGCGAACTGAAAAAAACTGTCTGGGAAAAGCAATCCGAAGAGGTATATAAGAGAACGTTGGCGGCTATTGAGAGCATTTCCACAATCCGCACGAGCAGAACGAAACGAACGATTCAAAAAGAAAACTCCAAAGGCTACAAGCTGCAAAAATTGGAAAAAACGATTGCTACTCTGGATCATAGACAGAGCAAAGCCGTGATCGAAACCGTCGAAGGGGTGCAACGGATTCGTGGTCTAGCGGGCTCGGGCAAGACTATTGTTTTAGCACTGAAAGCGGCCTACCTCCATGCCCAGCATCCTGAATGGCGTATTGCTGTCACCTTCCACACACGTTCGCTCAAGGCGTATTTCCGCCGCCTGATTAACAACTTCTCCGTAGAACAAACAGGGGAGGAGCCTGATTGGGATAAACTGCGAATCGTCAGCGCTTGGGGAGCACAGGGTGACGATGACCGAGACGGAATCTATTACGAGTTTTGCCATGCTCACGCTATTGAGTATTTCGATTTCAGAATGGCGAGAAGTAAATTCGGTGGAGATAGAGAATTTGCTAAGGCGTGTGAACACGCGCTAGGCCAAGCCCGCGAGAATAAGCAACTCTACGATGCGATTCTCGTAGATGAGGCACAGGACCTCTCTCCCGCATTCCTCCGACTATGCTATGAATTGCTAAAAGATCCTAAGAGACTGGTTTACGCCTACGATGAGTTGCAAAGCCTCTCAGGAGAATCATTGCCCTCGCCAGAGGAGATTTTTGGAAAGAATGCCGATGGGTTACCCAAGGTGCGGTTCGATGATGTAAATAGTAATGAGCCGCAACGCGATATAATTTTAGCAAAATGCTATCGCAACTCGCGTCCCGTTCTCGTAACTGCTCATGCGCTCGGGTTTGGGATATATCGAAAACCAAATCGGCCAAGCCAAACGGGACTTATCCAAATGTTCGACCATCCGCAGTTATGGGAAGAGATTGGTTATCGGCCGCTAGACGGAGAGTTGAAAGAAGGCTCGTCTATAACTCTCGATAGGCCGGCGGAGACGAGCCCGAGATTCCTCGAAAATCATTCGGCTATCGATGACCTAATACAGTTCATTTCCTTCGATAGCGATGAGAAACAGGCTGATTGGCTGACGAGGGCGATTAAGAGAAATATCGAGGAAGATGAACTACGGCATGACGACATAATCGTCATTAACCCTGATCCTCGTAAAACACGCGGAGCGGTTGGGCCAATACGCGCTCGCTTGCTGGAGATGGGCATCAACTCTCATCTTGCTGGAGTCGATACTAGCCCCGACACTTTCTTCGAGCAAGATATAAGTTCAGTAACTTTCACTGGAATATACCGCGCCAAAGGCAACGAGGCGGGGATGGTCTATATCATCAACGCCCAAGATTGTCACTCGGGGTTACGGAATCTGGCAAGTCTCCGCAATCGACTTTTCACGGCCATCACGCGCAGCAAAGCGTGGATTCGCGTTCTCGGCGTTGGTACCAATATGAAAGAACTTATAAAGGAGTACGAGAAGCTAAAGAAGCAAAACTTTGAACTGCGATTCACCTATCCGACTAGGGAACAGCGTGAGCAGCTACGGCTCGTTCATCGAGACATGACGACAGTAGAGAGCAAGCGACTAGAAAATCGCCAGCAGAATCTTGATGCTCTAATCAATGACATCAAATCCGGTAGTGTTCACCTTGAAGACTTAGACGAAAGAACGGTTGACGAGCTCAGAGCAATTTTTACAAAGAAGGGCAACGAACGTGACGACTCCTAACCAGATTGTAGATCATATCAATGAACTCATCACATACTTGGTAACAATTAGCCTTGCGGATGATCAATGCTTCGCGTTTCAACGATCAGACAGAGATATTGTGCAGGTTACTTTTGCAGGGGCTGAACATGTATCGATCGCCTTACGGGATCGTTCCTATAGGGAGATTTACCAGCATCTTAAACAAGACCGTGCATATAATGTGAAAATGCTTGACGGTGCATTGATTCAGATGATGTACGCGTTCGCCAACGGAACGCTTCAACGCCACCGACTTGCATTCTTTCCTGCACCTCATCTTGAAGAGTTTCAGAACAACCCAGACATTTATCAAGATGACGAAATCTATGCGGACGTGATCACCAAGAATATCGTTCCGTTCCCGGTGCGTTTCGACTATGATGCCCGGGACAGCAACTACCAAGAGTTATTGCATCCCAAGTCTCACTTGACGCTCGGCCAATACGAGCACTGCCGAATCCCAGTGACGGCCCCAATGACTCCTTTCTGGTTTATCGACTTCATTCTCAGAAATTTCTATCACACTGCGTCTGTTCGTTATACTGACAAGCTGCCAGCCCAAGGTGGCTCGTTTGCCGAGTCGATACTTCCGGCCGAGCGGGATGTGGTTCACATGGTGGTCCCGGCATGAGTGATACGATCGAAGCCGTCGTCGAAGACGCCGCCCTCGCCTGTCTTGAAAGCCTCGGCTGGACGATTGCCTACGGATGGAATCGTCCTAGCGCTGCTGCCGAAGTTCGTGTCGGGGGAGTTAAGGGTGGTGCTATAGGAAGAGAAGGGTTGTATCATTACTCATAGGAGGTATGAGAATGGCAAGCTGGGAGAAGTGCTCCGCAGTCGAACGCGACCCTAATAAGCTCAGTGGGGCTTGGGTCTTTCGCGGGACACGAGTGCCGGTATCCGCTCTGTTTGAGAATCTCAAAGATGGCGCGACGGTGGAACAATTCCTTGAGTGGTTTCCCGGTGTCGAAGACGGGGCCGTAAAAGCCGTCCTCGCCCACGAAGTTGAATCGCTGGCGGATGCGGAGGTCTCTTGAAGATTTTGTTCGATCAAGGCACCCCCGCTCCTCTTCGGCATCACTTGGCCGAGCATTCGGTAGATACTGCCTTCGAGATGGGTTGGTCCAACCTCCGCAACGGCGAACTACTTGACCGAGCCGAGGAGGGCAACTACGAACTGCTCATCACCACAGATCAACAGTTGCGTCATCAACAGAATTTTGCAACTCGGCAACTGGCCGTGCTCGTCCTGCTGACAACGTCTTGGCCACGCATTCAGTCCAAGGTTCCCGAGATAAGGGAAGTAATCAACCGAATGCAGCCTAGCGACTATCGAGAGGTGTCAATTTGATGGCGTTTCCCGATATGCTGTTATGAACTCCGACAAACTCTGCGCCGCTGTTGGCAAAACGTTGCCACTATTCGAGTGTTCACCGGCTCCACAAGAAGGGGTACGGGTAAGAACGCCGCTGATGTATCCCGATGGCGGCATAGTAGATGTGTTCGTTTTGGAACGCGACGACGGCTACATGGTCACAGATTTTGGCGATGCCTTGGGTTGGCTTCACATGCAATCGGAGAGTATGCAGCAGTCGAAAGAACAGCGTTTGATGGTCGAAGATCTATGTCGAACCCTCGGCATAGAATTGCACAGCGGCCAGTTGGTGCTTAGGTCTGATGCAGACGATACGCTGGAGAAAACAGTGCTTCGCGTAGCGCAGGCGGTCGCAAGCGTATCTGCATCGACGTCGGACAATCCGCCGCTAACTCCCACCCAAAGTCCTATGACCGTCCTCACCGAAGCCGTCGTCGAAGACGCCGCCCTCGCTTGGCTCGAAAGTCTCGGCTGGACGATTGCCCACGGCCCAGACATCGCCCCTGGCGCTGCTATTGAGGAGCGCACCGACTACGGTCAAGTCATCTTGGAGCAACGGCTGCGGAATGCCTTGGCCCGGCTGAATCCCTCGTTACCCATAGATGCCCTCGACGACGCCTTCCGCAAGCTGACCCGCCCGGTAGGCCCAACCCTCGAAGCGCGCAATAGCACCTTCCATCGGATGCTGGTGGACGGAGTGACAGTCGAATATCGGGCCGACGACGGTTCGATCCGTGGGGCGCAAGCGCAGGTTGTCAACTTTGACGATGTGACAGCCAATGACTGGCTGGCGGTCAACCAGTTTACGGTCACGGAAAACCGGCATAATCGCCGCCCGGACATCGTGCTATTCGTCAACGGTCTGCCGCTGGCGCTGATCGAACTTAAAAACCCGGCGGACGAAGAAGCCACCATCAGAACCGCTTGGCAACAGCTTCAGACGTACAAGGCCGAATTGCCCTCTCTGTTTGCCATGAACGAAGCGCTGGTGGTCTCGGATGGAGTCGAGGCGAGAATGGGGACGCTTACCAGCGGATGGGAGTGGTTCAAGCCGTGGCGCACGGTCGCTGGCGAAGCGCTAGCGCCGACTTCCCTACCGGAGCTGCAAGTGCT
The DNA here is from genome assembly GCA_021295675.1 of Candidatus Latescibacterota bacterium. The sequence goes on from JAGWBY010000032.1 coordinate 25,809, forward strand.
GATTGAAGGCGTATTCGAGCAGCGGCGCTTCCTCGACCTCGTGCGCGATTTTATCGCGTTTGAGGACAGCGGCGGTGGTGTACTCGCCAAGAAGATGGCGGGCTACCACCAGTTCCACGCGGTGCGGGTGGCCGTGGGCGAGACCCTGCGGGCCGCTGAGCTTCAGCAGGCAGATGAGCGTGCCGCGGATGTGCAAGGGCGGTACGAAGCAGGCTCGAAGCCCGGCGGCGAATTAGGCGACCGGCGCATTGGCGTCGTCTGGCATACCCAAGGATCGGGGAAGAGCCTGACCATGGCTTTTTACGCTGGGGCCGTCATTCGCGAGCCAGCTATGGGCAACCCTACCATCGTCGTGCTGACCGACCGCAATGACTTGGATGACCAGCTCTTCAGCACCTTTTCTCGTTGCCAAGACCTGCTGCGCCAGTCGCCGGTGCAAGCAGACAGCCGGGCTGATTTGCGCAGCAAGCTCTCGGTCGAATCGGGCGGTGTGGTCTTTACGACCATCCAGAAGTTTTTCCCCGAAGAAAAAGGCGACGCGCACCAACATCGTGGTCATCGCCGACGAGGCCCATCGCAGCCAGTACGACTTCATCGACGGCTTCGCACGGCATCTGCGCGACGCCCTGCCGCAGGCTTCCTTTGTCGGCTTCACCGGCACCCCCATCGAGCGGCAGGATGCCAACACCCGCGCCGTATTCGGCGACTACATCAGCATCTACGACATCCAGCGCTCGGTCGAGGATGGAGCCACCGTGCCCATCTACTACGAGAGCAGGCTCGCCAAGATGGCCCTCAACGAGAGCGAACGTCCGCTCATTGATCCTAAGTTCGAGGAAGTGACTGAGGGCGAGGAGGTAGAGCGCAAGGAGAAGATCAAGACTAAGTGGGCGCAGTTGGAAGCCCTCGTCGGTACGGAGGAGCGGTTGAAGCTGATCGCTAAGGACATCGTCCAGCACTTTGAGCAGCGCCTTGAAGCCCTAGACGGCAAAGCTATGGTCGTCTGCATGAGCCGCCGCATCTGTATTGATCTCTACCGCGAACTGGTAAGCCTGCGCCCCAACTGGCACAGCGAGGACGACATGCAGGGTGCCATCAAGGTCGTGATGACCGGCTCGGCATCCGATCCGCTGGAATGGCAGCCGCACATCCGCAACAAGCCCCGGCGCGAGGCTCTGGCCAAGCGGTTCCGCGCCGCTGCCGACCCGCTGCACATGGTGATTGTGCGCGACATGTGGCTGACCGGCTTTGACGCGCCGAGCCTGCACACCATGTACGTGGACAAGCCCATGCGCGGCCACGGACTAATGCAGTCTATCGCCCGAGTCAACCGCGTGTTCAAGGACAAGCCCGGCGGCCTTGTAGTGGATTATCTAGGGCTGGCCCAGGAGCTAAGACGCGCCCTTGCCACGTACACCGAGAGCGGAGGCACAGGGCAAACGGCACTGGATCAGAGTGAGGCCGTGGCCGTGATGCTGGAAAAGTACGAGATATGCTGTGGCCTGTTCTACGGATTCGACTGGTCGAAGTGGATCAGCGGTACACCGCAGGAACGGCTGGGCCTGTTGCCCGCCGCTCAGGAACACATCTTGGCGCAAGAGGATGGGAAAGACCGCTGCGTGCAGGCCGTGCGCGAACTGTCCCAAGCCTTTGCCTTGGCCGTGCCGAACGAGGATGCCCTGCGCATCCGGAACGACGTGGGGTTTTTCCAAGCCGTGCAATCCGTGCTCGCCAAGAGCGCCCCCAGCGGCGCACGGTCCAAGGAGGATATGGACCACGCGGTGCGCCAGATCATCTCGCAGGCCGTGGCTTCCGAGGGAGTAACGGACATCTTTGCTGCGGCCGGGCTGGAAAAGCCGGACATCTCGGTACTATCAAACGAGTTTCTAGCCGAGGTAAAGGGGATGCCGCAGCGCAACCTCGCCGTGGAGTTGTTGCAGAAGCTGCTCAAGGGCGAACTCACTACCCGCCGGCGAAAAAACGTAGTGCAAGCGCGTTCTTTCGCCGAGATGCTGGAGCAGACCCTGCGCCGCTACCAGAACCGGGCCATTGAGGCCGCGCAGGTGATCGAGGAATTGATTGGACTTGCCAAGGAAATGCGCGAGGCCAACGCCCGTGGCGAGCAACTGGGTCTTGCTGAAGACGAGCTGGCCTTCTACGACGCGCTGGAGACCAACGACAGCGCCGTGCAAGTCTTGGGCGACGAGACCCTGTGCCGCATAGCCCGTGAGTTAGTCGAGACCGTCCGCAACAATGTCACCATCGACTGGACGCTGCGAGAAAATGTGCGGGCGAAGCTGCGCACGTTGGTTAAGCGCACGCTGAGACGCCACGGCTACCCGCCGGACAAGCAAGAAAACGCCACGCAGACCGTCCTAGCACAGGCCGAAGTGCTGTCCGAAGGATGGGCGGCCTGAAACCTCTAACCCCGCGATAAACCCTATGACCACCACCCGCAAAAGCCCCATCGCCCATCTCATCGTTGACGCACCCGCTCCGGTGCAAGCCGCTTTGCACCATCCGGTTGATATGGTCAAGCTCGGGGCCAAAGGTCCGCGCTTGGTCGAGTGGGCCGAGCAGCACGCGCTCGCATTGCCGACGCGGATATACGATACGCGGCCCGTGGGTGCGGATGGAGTTTTGGCGCGGGTGGGCGCGGGCGAACTGATTTTGGAGTGTCGGCCCGAAGACGAGTTGTGGGTGCGTCTGGACGCGGCGTTGGAAGCTGCGGAGGCCGGGGTTTATCGGGTGGAGCAGCAGTCGGTGACCTTGGTGGTGCAAGGAGATGATGCCGAGGGCATTTTGGCGCAGGCTTGCGCGGTGGATTTGGCCCGTGAGCCAGCAGAGCGGATGGTGTACACGCAGGTGGCCGGGGCGGCTTGTGGGGTGCTGCCGCGCGGCGAAGAGTACCGCCTGTGGGTCGATTACAGCTTAGCGGCCTATCTGTGGGAAGCGCTCGCCGCCATTGCCGAGGATATTACTTGCGCCAAAACGCCGGACTGAACAGCACCAAGAGCGTAAAAACTTCCAATCTCCCAATCAGCATAGCAAAGCAGAGAATCCACTTGGCGACCGAATTGATGTCGCCGTAGTGGTGGACGACTTCCCCTAGGCCCGGTCCTAAGTTGTTGATGCAGGCGGCTACCGCTGAAAAGGACGTAGTCAGATCCAAGTCGGTGGCGAGCACGGCGAGAAACATGAGCGTGAACGTCAGCACGTACACCGAGAAAAACCCCCACACCGCTTCCATGACCCGATCGGGAACAGCCCGCCGCCCCACCTTGATGGGGAGGACGGCGTTGGGGTGGATCAGGCGCATAATCTCTCGGCTGCCCTGCTTTAGAATGAGCAACAGGCGCATCACTTTTATGCCCCCTGCCGTTGAGCCGGCGCAGCCACCGGTAAACGAACCGAGGAACAACAAAAACGGCAGCACGCTGGGCCAGACCGAATGGTCGGCAATGCTAAAACCTGTGGTGGTGACAATGGACACGGTGGCGAAGAGGCCGTAGCGCAGGGACGCGACGGCGTCGTGCTCGTTGTGTGTAAAGAGTATCAGATAGGCAATTAGGGTGGTGGTTAGCAAAATGGTCAGGTACGTGCGGCACTCGGGGTCGATGCGATACGGATGCAGCGACCGCTGGCGAAAGGCGTAAAAGTGCAGCGTGAAGTTGATGCCTGACACTATGATAAAAAAGACGGTGACTAGCTCGATGGCCGGACTGTTAAAAAAGCCGATGCTGGCATCGTGGGTTGAAAAACCGCCGATGGCAACCGTTGAAAAGCTGTGGGCGATGGCGTCGAACGGCTCCATGCCGGCCAGCCAATAGGCCAAGGCACAGGCCACGGTTAAGCTCAAGTAGATGAACCAAAGGGCCTTGGCGGTCTGGGTGATCCGAGGCGTCAGCTTTGAATCCTTGATGGGGCCGGTGATCTCGGCGCGAAAAAGCTGCATGCCGCCGATGCCGAGCATGGGCAATACGGCAATGGCGAGGACGATGATGCCCATGCCGCCCAACCACTGGAGCTGCTGGCGGTATAACAAGATGGATCTGGGTAGGTCGTCTAGGCCTTGGATGACCGTGGCACCGGTCGTGGTCAAGCCAGAGAGGGATTCAAATACGGCGTCGGTAACACCGAGTTTAGGCTGATCGGACAACATCAACGGAAAGGAGCCGTATAAGCCCAAGACGGCCCAGAACAAGACCGTTACCAAGAACCCGTCCCTAATCCGCAACTCGGCGTGCTGCTTGCGCAATGGCAACCAACACGCGAGTCCGGTGCCGAGCGTAATGGCAAAGGCCAACAGAAAGGCGTTCTCAGTCCCCTCGCCATAGAGGAGGGAGACGCCGGCGGGCACTAACATGGTGACGCTAAAGAGCGTCAGCAGGACGCCCAGCACCCGAAATGTCCCCGCGGGGCGCATGCGTTCCCTATCCCCCGAAGATCTTTCTTACTTCCTCATGGACGTAGTGTCGGGCGAAGACCACGGCTTTGTCGCCGGGCTGGATGCGCGTTTGGCCGTGAGGAATGATCACGCTATCGCCGTGGACGACGGCTCCAATGATCGAATCCCTCGGCAGGCGGATGGAGATCAGGGGTTTTTGGGTGATCTTGCTGTCGCTGTGGGCGATGTACTCTACCGCTTCCACGTCGAGTCCGGGCAGGCTGGCGATGGAGGCGATGCGCTGGTGCCGCACGTAGCGCTGGACGGCGTTGACGGTCAAAAGCTGTTTGCTCAACACCGAATCTAGGCCGATGGCCGGGGTGATGGGCATGTAATCGACATTGTTGACCAAGGCGATGGCGCGCGGCACTTCGAGGTGCTTGGCGACTAGCGTCGAGATGATGTTGACCTCGTCGTTGCCGGTAACGGCGATAAAGGCGTCCATGTCGGCGAGGCCTTCGACGGCCAACAGGTCGTAGTCCGTGCCGTCGCCTTGGATGACCAGCACGTTGGCGAGCTGATCGGCGATTTGCCGGGACCGATCGGTGCGGCTTTCGATGAGCCTGACGCGCATCTGTGAGGCAAGCTCCTCGGCGACGAATTGGCCAATTAGGCCGCCGCCGAGAATTGCGATATCCTCGATGCGGTGGTCGGCGAGGCCGGTCAAGCTGAGCACCGAGGGAATGAAGTCGGGATCGCTGATGACGAAGATCCGGTCCTCTGGCAGCAGCGTGGTGTTGCCACGGGGGATCAAGGTCTGCTGCTTGCGCTGGATGGCGACGATGCGCATGGGAATGTCGGTAAACTGCCGCCCCAATTCGGTCAGGGGTGCGTGGAGCAGGGAGGACTGGTGATCTAGGCGCATGCCGAGCAAGACGAGCTTGCCTTCGGCAAATTCGACCAGATCGGTGGCACTGGACTGGCGGATGAGGCGGACGATGGCGTCGGCGGTTTCCTTTTCGGGGTGGATGAACTGATCGACGC
>JAGWBY010000032.1:31543-51498 GCA_021295675.1 Candidatus Latescibacterota bacterium
TGACCAAAATGTGCATGATTTTTTAGCCAAATTTCGCGTTGTAGGGGGCGGTTTGCAAACCGCCCCCTACCTAGTCGATGTGGAATACTTCGCGCAGGTCCTTGGCAATAGGGCTGTCGTCCGGGTTGGAGGCCATGATGTCCTTCATGTAGGTCCACCACCGGCGGCAGTCCGGCGTCTCAGCGATGCTATTCCAGCGCTCTTCGTCCTCAATTTCCACATAGGCAAAAAGCTGGTGGGTGTCGGCGTCGAGGAAGATGGAGTAGTTGTGGACGCCGTGGTCTTTGAGGGTCTGCTCCAACTCGGGCCAGATGGGATTGTGGCGCGCTTCGTACTCGGCGTGTTGGTCGGGATTAACCTGCATGACAAAGGCTTTGCGGATCATGGCCGTTTGCTCCTTTTCTTTAGATTGTGCCAAGTGTCTGGTATTTAGCCCGCTGAGTCAAATTGAGCGTATATTACGGTGCCAAATCAAAAATTGAAGATCATGTTGCCCTCGACGCCGTACGCCCCGTCGATGAAGAGCCACAGGCAGGCCGTGGTGAAGTCGCCGAGGATCAGTCCCAAGAAAAACGGCATCAAGGCGCGGTAAGCGCGCACCCCGCCGTAGCGCAGGATGGTCGCCTTGAGTAGCCAAGCCAAAAAGATGGACAACCAGCCATAGTAAACAATGGTAAAGGTAGAGGCGATGGGAAAACCCAGAGGATGCAGCGGCCACCACGCGAAGCGGTGGCGCAAAAAGAGCAGGGCCGCCATGACGAAGCTCCCGCTGGCGGTAAAGGCGAGGCGCGGGGCAAACGACGGCTCGGGCGCGTTGTACACCGAGGCCATATAGGTAAAGGGCCAGCGCGGCGCGCCGCTAAAGTACCAGCCGTGCAGATTGATGCCGCCGTAGGTATAGGCGAGGGTCATGGTAAACCAGATTGAGCCGAGCAGTCCCACGGCGATGGCGGCAAACAGGGCCCAGGGCAACCAGCGCGGCGCGGGCGAGTCGCCGGAGGTGAGCTTGAGGCTGTGCATGACCGCGTTCATCATGTTGGCCGCGGTTTCGCCCATCCACACTGTGCTCAGGCCCAAGCCGGTCATGTTGCCAAGGCCGAGGGTCTCGGGGCCAATACCTCGGGTGATAAACGCCTGCGGGGCCATCGGCGTCTGGCAGCCGGGGATACCAGCCTCGCAGACGATGCGCGATAGGCCGATAAAGACGATGAGTGCTCCTACCACCAGCAGCACGGCGGCGTACAGGGAGAGGCCGGTGAGGGTCAGCCAAGCGACCATGAACGCCACGCCGACTGCTAGGCCGCCAAAGGCCGTGCGCGGGGCCATGAGTTCGCCGGGCGCTGGCTCGCCTTTTAGGGCTTGGCTCCACAGGCGGCGCAGATGAGTGCGGGCGGTCCACATAACGAAGAGGGTCAGCACTAAGAGGCCGCCGGCCTGCTGATGGGAAACGGGGACCGAGCCGCCGCCCGAGGTCCAGATATCGCCACCGCCGATTACGAGGCCGATGCGGGCGAAGACGACTTTTTCTAGGGTGTAGAACAAAAAGAAGAACCAGATGCTGAAGGAGACGCTGAGCGCCATTAGGTAGGCTAGGCCCAAGATCGGCAGGTTGATGCGCCAGGGCAGGCCGACGCTGCCTTGCAGCAGGGATAGGCTGCCGTTGAGGGCGATGGGCTGGAAGGCGTCGTGGTAGTAGTTGAGCGAGTTCCACGAGTGGATCAGGAGCGGCACGGCAAAGCCCAAACAAGCGGCCGAAAAAGGACGCGGAGTCCGCGTCTTCGAGCATGGTAAGCGGCAGACGAGTGAGGGGGAAGACGAGCCGCTCGTTGGCGACCCACTGGCCTCGGAGCAACACGCCAAGACAAAAGAGGACCCAGTAGAAGGTGAAGATAAAGCAGATCCAGGCGGCTAGCGGGCGGCTCCAAGCAGCCCACGGTATGGCGCTGCCTTGGGGCAGTCCTTCGTAGAACAGGCGCACGGCCTCGGTATCGGCGGGTGCCAGCCAGGGGTGGATGTATTCGACGAAGAGTTCCTGCCAGGCATTTTCCGGCGTGGCGTAATACGCGGCTCCGGTGATAACCGACAGGAAGCTGCCGGTGAAGCCAGTGGTAACCACCACCGAGCCGACTAGCATCATGGCGTACACGGCGATGAGTTCGGCGCGCGAAAAGGCCCATGTGCGGCCTAGCATCTTGAGCAGGGGCAGGGCTGTGGCTGTAAGCAGGAAGAGGAAGAGAACGGCGATTAGGGGGATGGCATTGCTGGTGATTTGCGATCCCTTGACGATGAGGATCCCCCAAGGGCTTAGTACGCTGATCGCCCCCACGAGGAGCAAACCCGTGAGGACAGCGCGCAGGGAAAAGGCGGGCGGCTGGGATGGCAGTGAAGACATGGATCAGTAACATAAAGGAAAAATGAGAAGGGTGTTGTGTCCGTGCTGAATTGCAGGATGATGTGGATTATAGGCGCGGCTGCGTGGTTGGGCTGTGCTCCGGTCGAAACGGAGCGCTCGATTGCGGCCGCTGATGGTCAGCGCGCGGTGCCGACGGGCGACATCCCGCAGAGTGCGTGGCCAGCGGCTTGGTTCCGGCCGCCGGCCACGGCGTCAGCCGTGGAGATGGAGACCTTCCGCCAATCGCCTGTGCTCGATGAATTGGTGGCGGCTGGTGAATTGCCGCCGGTCGCCGAGCGCCTGCCCGACGACCCGGTGGTGGTCGAACCCTACGGAGAAATTGGCCGCTACGGGGGCACGGCCCGGTTGTTCTTCGCAGGTGAAAGCCTGATCAACGTTCCCGAGGGGGTGCTGCGTCCGGGGCCGCAAATGCGGTTGAATCTGCCGAATTTTGCGCAAAAGGCCGAATACCGCAACAGCGCGCGGACCTTGCGGATCATTCTCCGTCCTGGCCACAGGTGGTCCGACGGCCATCCCGTAACGGCTGACGACTATGTGTTCTGGTTCGACCACGTGCTGATGAACGAGGAGCTCACGCCGGTGGTGGAGCCTCGGTTCAAGGGCGCGCGAATTGAAAAGCACGATGCGCATAGCTTCAGTTATCACTTTCCCCAGCCGATGCCGCTGTTTGTCAACCATCTCGCCCACAACAGTTCGCGCTTGGCGATGCCTGCGCACTTCATGCGCCGCTACCACCCGGCGTTTACCGATCCCGCGCAGTTGGAACGCGAAGCCGAAGAGTTGGGTTTGCAGGACTGGCTCACCTATTTCGGGGCGGTCAACAGCACGACTGATTTGATTCACTTCAACCGCCCCGTGCTGACGGCGTACGTATTGGTCAGCCGGACTTCGACGCGCGCGCTGCTGCGCCGCAATCCCTACTATTTCAAGGTGGATCCCGCAGGCAACCAGTTGCCCTATATCGACTATCTGGAGGTGCAGCGGGTCGATAGCGCCGAAATTATGGCGGCCAAGGCCTCGACTGGACAGGTTGACTTTGCCGGGCGGCAGTTTATGACGGCGGATATTCCGCTGTTTAAGCGCTTTGAGCAGTACAACGACTATTCCACCTACGTCTGGCCGCGGCCGTACGGCTCGGACGTGGTGTTGCAGTTCAATTTGAATCATCCCGACGAGGGACTGCGGCGGATTTTCCAAGACGTGCGCTCAATCGGGAGGAAATCAACGACATCGTTTACTTTGGCTACGGGGTGCCGCGCCAGTTGACGGTGGTGCCTGCTAGTCGCTACTTCGAGCCAGAATTTGCCACGGCGTGGGCGGAGTTTGATCCGGCGCGAGCCAATGCCATGTTCGACGAGATGGGGCTTGTCGATCGCGACGGGGATGGAAGACGCGAGCGGTTCGACGGCAAGCCACTGCAAATCACCTTGGAGTACATGATTGGCGAGACGCCCAAGCAGGTCACTTTGGACTTGGTTTCAGCCCACTGGCGCGAGGTGGGGATAAGCGTCAATCTCAAACAGATCAGCGGCACGTTGCAGCGGATCCGCGCTAGGGCGGGCTTGATGGACATGACCATCTGGCACGCCGACCGCAACGCGGATATCCTCTTTCCCATTGAGCCTTATTGGTACGTGCCGACCAATGGCGGTTGGGAGCAGAGCCAGTGGTCTAAGTGGACGCGATGGTACTTCTCCGATGGCGCACTGGGGTGGGAGCCGCCGGCGCAGATTAAGGAGCTGATTGGCTGGTGGGAGACGCTGCGCCGCACCACGGACGAGGAGGAGCGCATTGCGATGGGCAAGAAGATTCTCCGCAGCCAAGCCGAGAACCTGTGGGCACTCGGCGTCATTGGCTTGGGGCCGCATCCGGTCGTGGTCAGCCACAAGCTGCGCAATGTGCCGCGACTGGGATATTGGGGTTGGGATTCGCGCTGGACGTGGCCGTACTATCCGGAGACTTGGTATTTGGAGGAGGAAGTTGCAAAGTAGCCGTGAGCTCTTGAGCATCTACATCTAGAGGTCAGTTGTTTTTTGCTGTCATCTTTATTTATATTGTGCTGATATTTAGCAACGATTGGCAACTATTAAGAGCTGTTGAAAGGAGGTAAAGAGAGGCCGTTTTAGGCATCAGAAGCTCACTTTTCGTTTTCTTGACGAATGTTCAAACCACGAACCCATGAGGTGAATTGCATTATGAAGAAGATTTTGAGCATCGCGACAGGCCAGCGCGGTATCGGCTCACGTGCCGATCCCCGGCATTGACTCCGGTACGCTTTTCCAGTGGCCCGCTGGCTTGGAACCGACCTTGGATGGCGACCTCTCTGAATGGGATATCGTCCCCGAGGATTACTACGTCCCCTTTGATTCGCACTTCGAGTACTATCTCGGCTTGGGCCACGAAAACGACGAGAGCAATTTGTCGTTTCGGGTGGTGGCTGCTTGGAGCGCGGGGACCAATCGCCTCTATTTTATGATGGAGCGCTTCGATAATCTCTGGGTCCGCACAGGCTTTGGTCAGACCGCCGCTGGCGACGATAGCTGGGAGATCATGATCGACGCCGACCACGGCGGCGACCGGCACTTTGCCCTCCCCGACGATTACGAAGACGCCGAAGAGCGCGACCGCAATCAGGGCCGCTTCGCCCAGAACGCCCATTACGTCTGGCCCGAAATGCCCGACGCCAACCGGGCCGTCGGCTGGAAGTGGTTCTTCAACAGCAAATCCACTTGGCACGACGTTCCTCCGTGGGGCGATTACGGTTTCCAGCTAGATGGCGAAGTCAACTCGGGCGAGGCCACGGCGCGCATTGAGGTGATGACGATCGCGTGGGATGACTTCTACTGGGTCGGTCCCGACGAGAGCCTAGTCCACACCTTCACCGAGGGGAATACCATCGGTCTGGGTTGGGTTGTTCACGACATAGACAACACCGCAGAGGACAATGGCGGAGCCAGCGCTGGCGGCTGGGGCATCAACCCCAACATCCAGATGTGGTTCGACTGCGTCAACTGCTCGGACTTTCTGCTGGCCCCGCTCGATCCTCGCGTGGATTTCAGCAGCGTTGAAACCGCGGTAGAGGAAGAGAGCTGGGGACGCATTAAGGCGGCCTATATCCAGTAGTTCGCTTCTCGTTCCCAACTATTAGTAACTGCTAGTCTCAGAAGGGGAGGTGTCTCGTGCATCTCCCCTTCTGATTTCTGCCTTCCCCGTGAGAGATGCAGTCATGGTCGCATTTAGAAGCTGTCTGAAAACCCCTGGTGGCCTTCGCGCGGCTGCAAACGCGGCGTCCGACGTTGGGCAAAGCCGCCCATATTTCGTCAATATGGGCGGCTTTACCCGCCTTGTCCGCCCCGCTTTCGCTCACGCTCGGGGCACACCCGGAATTTACAGACAGCTTCTTAGAGGCTTCTGCGCCGCGCTCTTGTTGGCCGCGAGTAGTATCCCGGTCGCGGGATTGACTGTCTATCGGCTAGGTGGTGAGGGTTTACCGCCGCCGCCCGAAGTGGCCAGTGGACAAGCCGATTTGGTCCAATTTAGCTGGGCCGAACTCGATCCCGACCTGCAGGGAGTAAGCGAATCCCTGACGATTGCGCCCGACGGCATTTCCCCATTGTTCTTCCCTGCGGATGTCAATATCGCACCGACGGTCAAGGATCGCGGTGGCTATCTACAGACCCAAGGTTTTCAGGCTTGGGTCGAAACAGATGATATAATCTTGGTAAACGACGGCGATCCCGCGACGGCCTATTACGAGGAGAAGGGATCCAATCAGGTGAACGTGGGAGATGACTTGCGGTTCGGCAAAGTTTTACTGTTCGACCTCGGCGGTTTGTTTGCGGTGGATCGAATCCGCTTTTTCGCCCGTGCTGGCAACGAAGCCAATTACATCGAACTCTTCCACATCTGGACCAATACGCTGACGAATGAAGAAGCCGGGATCAGTAGCGTGGACCTCTGCACCGCTGGCAGGACGGACAATTGTTTGGGCTTCATCAACCGGGCACACCGCGACCTCTACAATCGCAAGGACATGTATTTCAACGCGCTGTTGGAGGTCAAGGAAAACGCCCGCTCGACCGTAGAAGTGGAACTCACCGGCGAATACATCCGTCGCGTGGTGATGTTCGTGCCGTCGCAGCTAACGCGGGACTGGGAGATCGCCGAGTTTGAGATTTTTGCGCCCGGCTATGTGCCCAATGCCTCGTATCTTTCCAACATCCTCGATCTCGGCAAAGAAGTCTCGCTAGGCGAGCTGCGCTGGTCGGGGACCAAGGACGCTGAGGCCGCAGTCAACATTCGCAGCCGGAGCGGCAGCGATGTCGATCCCAACATATACTGGCGCCATACATTCCGGGGTGACGAGCAGGTCAGCTACGACGACAGGGGCAGGCCGCTGACTTTGCGCACGTACGGGCGCTTGGAAATTTCCGAGCGCGGCAAGATCACCCGCGACGCGGCAAATTGGGATTTCTGGTCGAAGACCTACGATTTTGGCGACAGTGTTGGGACGCGCTGGTCGGCGACTAAGCCTCGGAGCTTTGTCCAGCTTGAGTTGGATTTTCAATCGAACATCGCCGCGGGCAGCCAGATGAATTACGTGGAGTTTACTGCGTCCCCGCCGGCGGTCACGACGCTGGTGGGAGAAATCGATCCCTATCAGGTGGAGACGGCCCAAGTAACGCAGTTCACTTATGCCATCCGGCCTACTATCGGACTCGACGACCCGGGGTTTGACCATTTGGAAATCTCGGTTCAGGGCGGGCGGCTTGTGAGTATCGACGGCGTGCGGATCGGGGGCCAAGAGGTGGCTTTTGAGCGAGTCGAAGAAGCGGCTGAGCGGCTGGTGGTAGGCGTACCGAGGTTAAACGTGGATCGCACTGAAGAGGTGATGGAGGTGGATTTTAGCGCCGAGATTTTTCGCTACGGAGCGACCTTTGCCGGTCGCGTGTTCGACAGCCAAACCCCACAGGAAATTTGGCAACCGGTGCAGCCCGGCGACGCCACGGCGCTCAGGGACGGCAATAGCCTTTCGGTGCAGGCCGTTGCGTTGGGGCCGCGAGTCCTCGGCGCGCTCAATTTGGCCGGGGGCATTTTTACGCCCAATGGCGACGGCGTCAATGACGGGTTGGACATTGCCTATGATCTGCTCAAACTGGTGGCACCAGCTCCGGTGGTGGTGGAAGTGCGGGACTTGGCCGGCGGGTTGGTGCGCGAAGTGTACAATGGTCTCGACGCGGCTGGCCGCCACCGGCGGCAGTGGGATGGTTTGGATGAGCACGGGCAGCGGGTGGCTCCCGGTGTTTACATCTGCCGCGTCGAGGTAGAGACTGAGGAGGGTCGGCGGCAGCGCGCAGGGGTCGTAGCAGTCGCCTATTGAAACCGGCTATTTCAGGAGATTGGGCTATGGTTAGCGGGAAGTGTACACTGGCGCTGGGTCTAGGGCTTGGGTTGTGGGGGTTGGTTGGGGCGCAGAATCACGCATTGCGGTCCGACCACGTGGTCGTAAACACCCAACGCCACTGGGATAATTGGGCTTTTGTCGAGGGGATACTGAATATCTCCGCCACTGGAGAAGTCTTTCCAGCCTTCGTGCCCAAGGATCACAACGCCGTAACGGACATTGTCCAACACCTGCAGCGCCTCGCCGATAACGCGACTATCCTCGACGCGATCGAAGCCGGGACCAACAAGGCGGCGGTTGCCAACCTCTTCGACGGCGACGAAACGACCTATTGGGAGCCAGACCCCGACAGCCCATTGCGGGACTGGTGGATCCAAGTCGATATGGGACGATTGATCAATGCCACGCGGCTCGGGTTGCAATTCGTGCCCGAGGGGCAGGGCGATCCCTTTTTGCAGTTCGCGGTACTGACGGCTGACAACGCCGATCAGGGCAACAAAATTGCGGGCAAGGTGCCCATGCACTTGGTGTACCGCACGCCAAGCGACAACAAAAACCAGCGCGAGTTCGAGTTCGACCTCAACCGAGGGGAGCTGATCAACCCCACGCCCGGCGTGGATTTTGCGGGCGATATGGTGCGCTTCGTGCAAGTCGTGGTCACCGAAAGCGATGGCGCGCGCGCCGTGGAGGTGTCGGCGGAAGAATACGAGGCATTGGCCAGCCGCGACAAGGGAGACGTGGTCTTCTACAAGCAAGTGGGGGAGGGGGAAGTAGAGGTCGAGGAGGCGATCTACGAGGCGATTGACTCGCAACTGCGCGGCCCGGTGCGCTATTATCGGCGGGAGCGACCGCGCTTGGCCGAGTTGGCCGTCTATGAGTTGGGCAAGAACATTTCGCAGGGCATGATCTTAGACCGCAATGGTAGCGCCGAAAGTTCCCACGATGGGTCTGTGGGCAACCTGGTAGATGGGGAAGGCACCTATCTGACTTTTAATCTCAAAGCCTTTCAGACGGGGAACGTGGAATTCGGCGAGCGCTTTCTGGAGTTCGACCTAGGCGCTTCTTACTGGCTCGACACCGTGCAACTATGGTACAGCCTCAGCGTTGCTGGCGGCCGGCTGGCTGGAGCCAGCTTTCATCGCTACGCAATCCAGACTTCGGACGGCACTCCCGCCCCAGGTGGTGGTCGGCTGTGGAGGGTGCCCGCACAGGTCCGCGGCTTGGGCACGGCGTATGAAGTCAACACCTTTGACCCGACGCCGGCCCGCTTTATGCGCATAGCCTATCCCTTTGCCAGCAGCGAGTCGGGCCGGGAGGGAAATAAAGCGCGCCTCCGCGAAGTGCAGATCTATGGCGAGGGGCACCATCCCGAAGTGGAACTGGAGTCGGGGTTGATCCCATTGCAAGGGGCCAAGAACCTAGTGTCGATCGAATGGGAGGCGGACACGCCCCCGGGTACGTCCGTGCAAATCCAGACCCGCACTGGCAATGAGGTCTCCGAAGCGTACCGCTACTACGACAGCGGCGGCGCAGAAGTCTCGGAGGGCAAATACGCGAAGCTGGGCTTTTTCAAAAAGGGCCGGATCGACACCCTGCAGGTGGCCGGGTCTGACTGGAGCAACTGGAGTGCTCCCTACGCGCGTTCCGGCGACCCGATTGCCTCGCCCAGCCCGCGCCAATACCTGACCTTGCGCGCCCGGTTGACGACCACAGACCCTATGCACGCCGCCAGCCTGCACTCCATTCGCTTGAACTTCAATTCGCCGGTGGCAAAACAACTGCAAGGCGAACTAGATATTGGGATCTTTGAGCGCTTGGGCGCACCGCAGGAGATTTCGCTATTTGTCAAGCCGACCTTCGCGTCGCAGGATTTGGGCTTTGACGAGATCTTGGTGCGCACGCCGCCGGATATGTCGCTCGAATTCGGCGCGTTGCGCTTAGGCAGTTCGGCGCAGTGGGAAAGCGGCCAAGCCGAAGAGTTGGCTGATGTGCAGGTGGTGGAGACGCGCTCGGATTCACTCTGGTTGCGTCTCGACCGGGTGGTAAAGCGGGGTGGGGAGGTCGATCTAGTTGAGGTGCGGTTTACGACGGCGCTGTTTTCCCCCGGGGCAGTAATCCAAGCGGCGCTGGGCAATTCGTCGTTGGCCAACTCGTGGCAACAGGTCGATCCGGCGGACGTGACCGAACTAGCCCAGAGTCAGGGGTTGCAGATCCTCGCTTCGGTGCAGGACAACAACGTGCTCGGCGATCTAGGGATTCAGCCAGGGGTAGTGACGCCCAACGGCGACGGGGTCAACGACGCGCTAACCATTGATTTTACTGTGCGTCGGTTGAGTGGTGCGCGTCCCGTCAAAGTGCGGATTTACGACTTGGGCGGGCGGCTAGTGCGCCGCCTCGATACCCAAAAGCCCCTAGTGGCAGGGGAATACGTGCTCGACTGGGCGGCCGATGACGAGCAGGGACAACTGGTGCCGCCCGGAATTTACATTTTGCGCATTGACATTGATGCGGATTCGGATCGCGACGTGCGGCAAACAGGGGTTCAGCGCCTGTTGCACGTGGCGTATTGACCAACCTATAAGGAGATAGTCGGCTGTGTTGTATCCGCGCGCGAAGGCGCTGGTGCTGGTGTTGCTAGTGGTGCAGAATCTAGGGGCGGAGCGTCGCACCATTGTCATGGGCGGTGAGGACGGTTTGACGTGGGAAAGCGGTGGCGGGACTATCGCGGCCTTGATACAAACCGGTCCGACCGAGGTCGAGGCTAGTAATACCCCGGGCAATGTGCTCGAGTTTGACGCCAGTGGCCGGGTGGGCTGGCTGTCGCCGCAACAGGCGGATGAGACCGCTAATATCGCCTTGGGCCTTCTCGATCGCGGTGGTCGTCTTGGCGCGCCGACTATTTTGTCGCAGGTCATAAAAGACCAGCTAATTTTTATGATCGACGACGATCCCGAGACCGCCTTTGAGCGCAAGACTGCTCGTGGGGGAAGCCAAGTCAACTCGCTTGGGGTCATCATGGATTTCGATCTTGGCGCGCGGTTCGGCGTCGAGCGAATCCAGTTTTTCCCCCGCAACGCACACCCCGATTTCCCTGCCCCGAATTTTCCGTTCCAGAACGATTTCCTGCGCGGCTTTGAACTGCTGCTCAACGACGGCAGCGAAGAAACACAGGTGGCCAATCAGCCGGTGTTGACCACCGTCGAACTGGAGACGGAAAACGAAGAGCCGGTCGTCGAACTGACCATTCCGCCGCAATACGTCCGCTATATCCGCCTGAAATCGCAGACCACCGTGGGGTTTGAGATTGCGGAATTCCGCGTCTTTGGCTCCGGTTTTGTGCCCCGCGCCGACTACCTTTCCAACATTTTCGACTTCGGCGAGGAATTGGCCCTGTGGGGACGCATCCGCTGGGAGGAGGAGCACTTCGGCACCGAACGCCTATCGCGCTTGCTGATCAGTTCGCGCAGCGGCTGGGACGACACGCCGTTGGAATTCACTCGCCAGCATCCAGATAGTGGGGAGGAGGTGCCGTGGCGGGAAGGAGCGGTCGCGAATACGGCGACGGGCGATGCGGTTGACTTGGACGCGATTGACGATGTTGAAGAAGCCCTCGACCTCTTCAACGCCCTGCCCATTGACGAGCGCAATCAGGTGGCGTTGACGCAGGATGAGTACGACGATTTGAGAAGTTCGGCTAAGGGCGATGTGCGCGCCGACTTGGTTGCTTGGAGCCGCTGGTCGCCGCCGTATAAGCTAACCGCGGGCGCTATAAATGCCGCAAACATCGGCGATGATGAGTTGGGCGTGCCCATTCTTTCGCCCGGCCCGCGCCGCTATTTCCAGTTGAAGGCCGAATTCGACAGCCAGGACCTGGAATCCGCCCGCGCGTTGGGTGCCCTCGCCTTTACGGTATCCAACCCGCCGCTGACGGAACGGATCATCAGCGAAGTCGTCCCGCGCCAAGTCGAACTGGGCGAGCCGGTGTCGTTCACGTATGCCGTTCTGCCGACCAAGATGCGTCAGGGTGTCGATTTGGGTTTCGATGTTTTCGAGATCGCCACGCCCGTGCGCTCTGAAGAGGTTGAGACTATCGAGGTGGTGCATGCCGACGGTCAGGTGCAAACCGCGGATTTTACTGGCGTGGACTTGACCCATCTGCCCGTGCAAGACGACAGCGGCCTCTTTGCCGTGGAATCGGTGACCGAGCGACACCTGCGGGTGCGCTTTCCCGCAATCACGGAAAGCGATTTGGCTGCGGGTCAGGCGGCGCTGGTCAAGATCCGCTTCAAGTGCCGCGTGCTGCGGTTTGGCACGACTTTTACCGGCACGGCTTGGAACAGCGTTACCGACGATCTCGGTCAACGGGTTATCGGCGGCAATGCGGCCGATTTGGGAGCGGCGGACGACGATTTAATACCTATAGGGGCCGCCGATCCGAACGACTTAGCGGTAAGAGTGCCGTTGGCGGGTGGCCGCCTGATGATCAACGTCGCAGCCCAACCTCGTATCTTCAGTCCCAACGGAGATGGGATCAATGACGAGACGCGGATACACTGCGATCTGGTGCGGTTGGTCGATGCAGCGCCACTCACTGTGCGCGTGTTCGATCTAGCCGGACACCGCGTCCGCACGCTCTTTGCAGGCGAGCAAGGCGGCGGGAGTTTTTCCGCGCAGTGGGACGGCACGAATGCTGCCGGACAACAGATGCCTCCGGGTATCTACCTCTTCCGCGTTGATTTGGCCACCGATGCCAAAGAGGAAGCGGTCGTGGGTATCGTCGAGATGGTGTATTAGTGGATGGTATGTACGCATGGACTTCTTGGGTATTAGATGCTTCGACTCCGCTTCGCTCCGCTCAGCATGACAGGTGCTGGCACGTTGATTCCTAGTGTCATGCTGAGCGAAGCGAAGCATCTCATACCGGAGCATTTCATGCGTAACGTCAGTTATTAAGCCCGCGACGTCCCGTCAGACAGACAGAAAGGATTGAGCTGTGTATTTGTTTTTAACGGAGGGATTTAATGGGCAGACCTAGGGGGATACCCGCGTGGCTGGTCCTCTTGGCATTGGTATTGCCGGCGACCGAGGCAATCGGCCAGTCGTCGGACCGTCGTTTCGGGACCCAGCGCGGTGCCCAACTCACCTTTGAGCCTCGCGGCCCAGGCGTCCTCTTCGACGCGCTCGACCCGGCGCTCAAGAAATGGTACGTGCCGCAAGAGCTATACGTCGATTACGGCTTTCGCCAGTGGGAGTACTCGAATTACGCCAGAGACTTGTACCAGCGCTACGTCAACACCAACCGCCAGGGCGGGCCGTTTTACGACCTGTACGGGAATTATCAGACCTGGGGCTGGCTGGTTTTCGACTGGAACCAGACGCAACCGGGCCAATTTGGTTCGTCGATATACAAAGACCCTAGGTTCAATTCGTGGTTCAACGCCGTTACGGTCTCGGCCGATTCGCGCGATCAGTATTACCTAGCGATAACCATTGGCGAGCGCATCCGCACCGCGCTGACCCCACTGACCTTTTCAAAGCCGCGTTTCAACGGCATCCAGATGGACTTCGCCGCGGACAAATACGAGGCGACGCTGTTGTTTTCCCGCGCCAGCGAGGCGATCCTCGGCACCACCCCTGCACTCCAGCCCAGTACCTCGACCAACGCGACCAATATGATGGGGGGACGGGCCACGGCGCAGGTGGGGGATTTTGTCAAGGTCGGCGCGACTATGGTCAATGCCCACCACTCGCAGACGCTGGCCGAGGCGTTTGAACGCAACCCGTTCATCGGCACCTTGGGAGCCGGGCAAGGTAGTGATCCGATCCGGGTCGTCGCCGTGGTGCTGAGCGACGATTCGCCGGAAGACGGCCAAGGTGGGGCGGCGCTGTTTGCTCACGACATCATCATTACCGCCGAGGATTTTGACACCAAGAAGCGCACAAAATTCCGCTTGCGGGAGGTGGTAGCCGATCCGACCAAATGGCCGGTGATCACCGGCGGCTTCCCACGAGAGGGTTTTTTGGCGGCCGACGGCGAGGAACAAATCGTCATCAACTACGACTTTACCGACTTGGCATACATTGGTCCGCGGCCGACGGAGATCGTCGATATTCAGTTCGATCTCGTGGTGGCCAACGACTACAAGATCGAGGTTTGGTCGGATCGCCAGATCGGGCGCGGCAGTTTGCCCAGCCCGCCGCTTACGGGTTTGGACTTGGCGCAAGCAGGGGCCGTGCTGTTCGATGTCCGCAGCGCCGCCGGCAATGTGACAGACAATTCAAACCAGCAGCGCGTAGTCTTTGACTACGGACTGCCATCGGCCAACATGGTGTTCGGATTTACCATGGAAGTGTTACAATTGATGGGTTTTGACGCCTATGCCGAGTACGACATTAATCGCGACTACATCCAGTATCCCAACCTCACGCTCGCCAACGCGGACCGCAACTTGAGTACCCACGCGCGCGACGCCGCGGCTTGGATGATCAACGTTTCCAAGCAGGCCTATCCGTTCTTTTTGTTCGGCGAAGCCTTCAGCATGGATCCCGACTATTCGACGACGGCGTTTATCGTCGATTCGGGCGGCAACATCTACTACGACGACGAGCGCACCTCAATGTATGAGTTTGTCGATGACAACGACGACCAAGACCGCACGCCCGATTGGAACCGCTGGGGCCAGGGCGGCCCGGACGCGATCGTCTTCCCCGGTTGGGACGAAAACAACGACTTCGTCTCGGACTTCAACCAGAACGACAATATCTCACTGAGCAATCGCATTCCGGACTACGAGGAGCCGTTTTTCCGCTACAGCGTCGATCGGCCAGAATTCCTCTTTGGCATCGACCTCAACAACAACAACTGGATCGACCGGTTTGAAAACGACGACTTGCCCGACTACCCCTACCGCAGGAATCACCGGGGCTACAATGTCTATGTCGGCCAACACCTGACGCCGGAGGCGCGATTGACGGTGGGGCGACTGCGCGAAGACGAGCTATCCTCCAATCGCCGCAGCCACGCGACCTACGGCGTTTTCACGTACGACCGCGACCACCCGCAATGGGGCCGCTTGCGGTTTTTCAATTCGCTGAAAAAGGTCGCGGACAATATCCCCGACGTGCGCCGCGAGCCGACGCTCTACCTGCAAACAATCTCGCTGGCCCTTGTCGAGGATATCCTGCCGGCCAGAGACACTTGGGTCAATGACAGCTACGTGCAATTCGATTACGAACCGCTCAAAAAGCTGAACGTGATCAACAAATTCAAATACAGCCTCTTCAGCCAGCGCGGTCAGGCGTTCAAAAGCGGCGATGCGCCGATCCTCAATGAACGCACGCAGTTTGTGGGTTTGATCAATAAGGCGGATTACACCCGCAAGATCGGCCAGTTTGTGCTGCAACCCAAGGTGAAAAGCGAATACCTCAATCAGACGGCCTTTTTGCAGGCCGAGCCCGACCGCAAGGAGTGGATGGGGATCGGCATTTTGCAGGCACGGCTGCCGGTGTTGAACAACTCCTTTCTCGAAAGCGGAGTGGAGTATTCGGTGTTCCGCGAGTTGGTCTTGGACGAAGACGCCTTGCTGGACGATGGTCCGACTCAAGACACGGGTGATTTTCGCAACTTGGTCTTGGCCGTGCAGTGGACGACCCTCGGCCACTACCTCGGCTATAAGCTCACCACTCAGTTTGGCGTTAGCTATACCAAGCGGTGGGACGAGGCTGTGGTGTTGGGTGCCGAGGGGCTTGTGAAGCAGAGCGAGAGCCGCTCCTTTGGCACTAGTTTTATCTCAGTGTACGCTGGGGTAGAATGACGCGACGCAATCTAATAATGGGGGCGGCGGTTTGCCTGCTGGCCGGACTAGTGCCGGCGGCGGCCCAGCTTGACTACGGCAATCGCTTGGGGACCAACGAGGAAGACCGGGTTTCCTATTATGCTTCCGGCCCACTCATGCAGCAGGTGGCGTTCGTGCCCGCGTTGAAGCGCTGGTACATGCCGCAGGAACTCGTCTCCGAATACCGCTGGCAGTGGGAGTACACCAATTACGCTCGGGATCCCTACCGGCGCTACTTTTCTCCCGGCCAGGAAGGAGACTATTTCTACGACCTGTACGGGCGCTATTTGACCAAGGGTTGGCTGGTGTACGACTGGCGGCAGCGGCAGCCGACCAGCTCTGGGGGTTCGGGCTTACTCAAACCGTCCGGGCGCTATGACTCGTGGTTCAGCAACCTGCTTATCGCCACCGATACCAAAGGCCAGCACTATTTGGGAGTGACTATCGGCGACCTGATCAACACCACGCTGACGCCGATGACGTTCCGCAAAACTAGGTTCAACGGAGTGCAGTTCGACTATGCCGCCGACCGCTTGGCCGCTACGGTGCTGATGTCGCGGATCAGTCTGCCGGTGGACCAGATCGCTCCGGGTATCCGCGTTCCCATCGTCACTGAGAATTTTACCAACCTGCTCGGCTTCCGGGGCGAATGGAAGGTACGCGACGCCGTGCGCTTGGGCGCGACCTTTGTCAACGCCCACAACGACCGGTCGCAATCCGACCGCGGCGGCAATCCTTTCAAGGGCAAGCTGACCAATGGCCAACTGGAAAATCGCATCAACTGGATCATCGTCCGCATAACGGATGACTCGCCCGAGGACGGCGTAGGCGGCCCTACGGTTTTCGACCAAGATATTGAGGTGCATACCCAAATCGGCGGCCGCGACACTGTGCTGGTCGGCAGTCAGCTTGGTTTTCTGCCGCAGATAGAGGGTGGCACCACGCGCAATGGCTTCCCCGTTGCCGAAGGAGTTGGCAGCGAGGGCGAGATCACCTATCGGTACAATTTCTCTTCTGAGGACTCGGCAGTGATGGCGCTGGAAGACATTATCGACGATGCCGACTTGGTCAACAACATCACTGCGGTGAAGTTCCGCTTCCTGCTCAATAACGACTACCGGATCGATGTCACCTCGGACGTCCAGACCGACAACGAACCGCTAGGTGCCCAATCCAAGTTTTTAAACGTGGTGCGGGCGGACGGCAATGTCCAAGACAACTCCAATCAGCGGTGGGTCGTCTTCGACTACGGTCTGCCGACAGCGACCCAGGTCTTCGGCTTTAGCTTCGAGGTCAGCGATTGGGCGGGCTTTCGGATGTACGGCGAGTACAATGTCAACCACCAGTTCCGGCAGTATCCCAATATCGCGCGGCAGACGCACCACAGCGCGTCCGGCGTGTTGGGGGATGAGTCGGCAACGGGTTGGATGGTCAACGTCGCCAGAGAATTCTATCCCTTCTTCCTGTTCGGCGAGGCGTTTAGCATGGACGCCGAGTACAACACCACGTCGTTTCTCGTCGATCAGGGCGGGCGGATCAATTACAGCGACGACGAAGAGGCGCGATCGGAATTTCTCTACGACTTGGTCGATGACAACGACGACAACGACATCCGCCTCGACCAGCGGCGCGACAAGGAGGGACTGGCCGACGGAGCGGTGTTTCCCGGTCTCGACGAAAACAACGATTTCATTTCCGATTTCAATCAGAACAACACGCCAGTGCGCCCCAATTTCATGCCCGACTACGAAGAGCAGTTCCTGCGCCACTACGTCGATCGGCCGGAATTCGTCTTCGCCATCGACTTGAACAACAATGGTTGGGGCGAGCGCTTTGAAAACGACGACGAGCCGGATTATCCCTATAAGCGCGATCGGCGCGGGTACAACGCCTACGTGGGGGCGTGGCTGACGCCGGAGCTGAAGTGGATGGCGGGGCAAGAGCAAGTGCAGCGCTTATCGACCGGCGCAAAGAACCTGACCCGCTACGCCCTGCTGGCCTACGAGCGCAATTTCCCAACGGTGGGAAATGTTGCCTTTTACAACATGTTTAAGCTGGTGCAAGACGATATCGCCGACGACGTTGTTCAATGGGTGACGGCGCGCCCTGAACTGGGGCGGCCGCTGGACTCGCCGGGGTCGATGCAGCCGGTTATGGATCCGCTGGCGATGCGCGACGCTGTCGCCAATCGGCTGTGGGCTGGTTTCACCGGCAAGACCTACAAGGGCATCAATAGCGAGGGCAAGTTCATCCACGAATTCATTCGGCAGCGCGACGCCAATGCTCGCGACCGCGCCGGCCGCAAGATCGCCCGCAACACGCGGCGGCTGGGGCTGATCAACCGCATAGATTACCAATTTTCGCTGGGCCGGCTGACGGTGCAACCGCGCTTCAAACACGAACTCTTCATGGACGACACGCCCTACAATATCGACCGCCTAACCAGCGCCTCGACGGCCGACCGCCAAGACTGGACGTTCCTTTTTGAACCACGTATCGCTGCAGTTAGGCGTCGAGCACCTGATCTTCCGCGATTTTATCCAAGACGAGACGGCTGCCGCTGGCTTGCGCGTCGGCGATACGACCGGGGATTTCGACGAGACTTCGCTCGCCGTGCAATTTTCCATCGACAAGCCGTATCTGGGCTATACCCTGCAAACCCTGATGGGCATAAGGGTGAGCAGGCGCTATCTGGAGCGCTTTGAACAGCCGAGCGCTCGGGAGACGGGTGCCCTCTCCTTCGTGACGGTCTATGGCAGCATCCGCTAGCGCCTGCTGACCGTCGAGTTTGATCCATTCCACCTAAAAATTGTGAGTTTACTAAGTCTATGAAAGCGTACCTGTCCTTGGTTTGCAGTGGAATTTTCCTAGTACTTATGGGTTGTGCAAAAGATGCCGAGGAACTAGAAGACCCAGTTTTGGCCGAAGTGGGAGACCGCCGGATAACGGCCTCCCAACTGATTGACTTTGAACAGCGCTTGCCGGAGCAGCTAAAGACGAAAAAGTCCGGCTTAGATGGCTATCGCGACTACCTACGGACAATTATCGACAAGGAGATTTTCCTGCAAGAAGCGATCAAAAGGGGACTCGACGAAACGCCAGAGGTGGCGCAGAAGTTACAGCGGGAAAAAGCCGAACGGGTGTTGAGCCTGTTGTTCGAGCGCGAATTCCTCGCCAAGGTCCACGTCGATGAGCAGGAGTTGCGGGCGGCTTACGAGGCCGCGGACAAGGAGCGCGAGGTCAAGCTGCGTTTGATCATCGTCGATACGCAGGCAGAAGCCGAGGAGATCGGGCAAAGCCTTGCCGATGGCCGGGATTTCGCCGAACTGGCACACAGCCGATCGCAGCACAAATCGACGGCACCCCAAGGAGGGGAACTGGACGGCTACTTGACCCCCAAACGCATCCCGATCTACCTGCAAGAATACATAAACGCACTTGCCGTCGGCGAGTACTCCGAGCCGATTCGCCTGCCCAACGGTCAGTTTGGAATCTACCAAGTTATGCACGCCCGGCCCGTGAGTTTTGCCACGGCGAGCAACGAGCTGGAGGCCAAGCTGAGAGAGGAAAAGACGACCGAACTGATAGAGACTTTCTTGGCGCAACTGCGGGCCGACATCGACTTACAGGCCGATGACGAGACCTTGCACCAGTTGCAGCAATGGGTTGCGGCGGGACGTAGGGATTACACCGAGGCAGAGCGCACAGGGGTGCTCTTTCAATTTCGTGGTGGCAGCGTCACCGTGGGCGATTTTTGGGATTATGCGGAAGAGTTGAACATGGGCTTTTCAGGCGACATTGACGAGTCGGTGCGCTGGTTTGCCGAAGACGTGCTGTTGCCCCGCACCTTGTTTTTGCACGTAGCCCATGAAAGGGGGATTGACCGCGAAGAGCAGATCGCGCGCTGGTATGAGCGCCGCAAAGACGCGCTATTGCTGTTGGCACTTAGGCAGACGGCGGTCAAGGACCAGGTCGAGATCGAGCCGGAGGCGGTCAGGAAACTATACGACGAGCGGCCCGAGTTATTCACTGCACCAGAGGAGGTCACGTTGCAGGAAATCATGGTGCAAACCCGGGAAGAGGCCGTGGAGATCAAAGCGAGAATCGAGGCGGGTGAGGATATGGGAGCACTTGCCGACGAGTACACCTTGCGGACGGCGGGCAAAGGCGCACAGGGCACATTTCACATCCACGCCTTTGAACAAGCGTTTTATCCAGAATTGATCGACGTGGTGCGCAGCGCCGAGGTCGGTCGATTACACGGCCCGCTAGCGGTGACGGCGCAGGCCGCCCAAGTGGTCGG
>JAGWBY010000176.1 GCA_021295675.1 Candidatus Latescibacterota bacterium
ACTCTTTCAGGGGCGCAAAAGATTGAGAAAGGAGTTGGAGAACATGGCACCCGAGACGACGATGCCAATGGAAACACCTGAGACGCTTAACTTCGACATCTTTGGCGAGTGCGAAAGCCAGCATGACCCGCTGCATCCGCTGCGGCAGACGAACAGCTTGCTGGCCAAGCGCTTGCTCTACTTCTGCCGCAAGGGTGCAAAAAGCGTGGAGGAACTGGCCCGTCTGTTGCACGCCGACAGGGCCTATGTGCAGGACATCGTGCCGGGCTTAGTGGAAGGAGAAATACTGGATGAGCCCTTCCCTGGTCGTTATCAGACGGCCTTTCTTTTTATAGCGCGCCAAGAGTACTTGCCGCTGGAAGAGAGCGTGCATTCGGTGTGGGAGGGCGTAGCCATTCTCAAGCGCCGCCTGCCGCAGCTCAGAGAGGCCCTGAGCCATACTTCGCTGTGCGGCTGGCAGGGATTTACTTGGGAGGAACTGGCTTGGATCGCGTTGCCGGAGTGGATTGTTATGCGTGGTCTGGGGCGGCAAGTGTCGTCGCTGCCCAATTGGGGTAAACATCGCATTCTGACTTATCCACTCAGGCCGGTGGACTTTTGGTATCTGCTAGGCCATTGCGGTGTCGAAAAGGAGCCTTCTTTCCGATTTGGCGGGGTGGATGTGGAGGGAGACGACATGGGCATGGGCAATATAGCGGAGCCTCGCCTTATGGTCGGAGGCGATTGTATGAAACCTCTGCGCTTCGAAGACTTGGATCGATTTGTCGGCGGCTTGTGTGAGGGGCCTATAAGCGAGGAGGATTTGCTCCGCGACGCGGACGAGGAGGAGAGATCGAGACTGGAAGAATACAGCGAGGAGGGCTATTTAGTCCAGTTAGAAGATGGGCGCTGGCGGTTGGGTATGCCGGTTGTGACTGGAGCAGACGAGGAGCGATTGATCGGAACGATCGATGCGATCTGCTCCGAACTCGCCGGCAACGTACTCGACGGTGCGATAACGGCTTTTGCCGAGAAGGTGGACGAGTTGGAGTTTTCACACTTGCTGGGACAGCCTCACTATCTGGGCTTTTTGGGCTTCGCGGTGGCGTGTAGGGAACTGATGGTCGCCTGTCGCGAAGAAGGGCTGATACCCGATCCGGTCGATCCGCCCAAGGGCTTCGGCTGCCATGCGTGGTACGGGGCACCGCGGAGGGGAGGTAAGTCGGCTCCAGCGAAAAGCGCGATTGTCTTCGGCGCGGCTGTTTAATACTCGAATTTCAAACTATACTAGATCGTTTTAGGCCAGATAGTCTTTGACCTTTCGGACAAGGGCTATCTGGTCTTTCTTTATGGCTGGAGGAGGGTAGCGGATCGCGTATATCATAGGGAGATAGCTATGGCCAAACGACTGGTGTATTTCAACGGCGAGTTCGTCCCCGAGCCGGAGGCGCGGATCTCGATTTTTGACTGCGCCCTGATGTATGGGGACATGGTTTTTGAGATGACGCGGAGCTTTGGGCAAAAGCCCTTCCGACTGCGCGAGCATCTGGAGCGGCTCTACGGCTCGCTCAAATACGCGCAGATCGACTGCGGGATGGACATCGACGCGATGGAGGAGGCGACCCACGAGACCATTGCCCGCAACCTGCCTGCAATCGGTGCACTGGACTTCCAGATCATGCACGACGTCACGCGCGGTGCCCTGCCGCTGTACGATACCCTCGTCAAGGAGGGCACGGATCCCATTGTCACCATCAACGTCTTCCCGCTGGTGCGGCACACCGGCGGGATGGCACATCTCTATCAGGAGGGGGCGCACTTCGTCGTCCCACCTCAGCAGTCGGTGCCCTCGCGCTACATCGACCCCAAGGCCAAAAATCGCAGCCGCATCTTCTACAAGATCGCCGAGTTGCAAGCCGCGCAGATGGAAGCTGGTGCCCAAGCACTGTTGACCGACGAGCACGGCTTTATCACTGAGGGAACGGGCAACAATTTCTTCATGGTCCGCGACGGCCAAGTAATAACGCCCAAAGGGCACAATGTCCTGCGCGGCGTATCGCGCGGCGCATGTATGGAACTGGCGGACAAACTCGGCCTTCCCCTGTGCGAAGCCGATATCGAACCCTACGATGTACGCGAAGCCGACGAGGCGTGGTTTACCAGCACCACGATCTGCATGGTGCCGATTACGCGCTTTAACTTTCAGGCGGTAGGCGACGGCCAAGTAGGGCCGGTGTATCGCCAGTTGCTGGCGGCGTGGTCTGAGGAAGTGGGCGTGGACATCGCCGCTCAGGCGCGTCAGTACGCCGAGATGATGGAGGAGTGGACCCCCTAGGAGGGCTCTGATTATGACCGACCATCCCACAGACGCCGAGCGCTTCTTCTTCGACAACAACGGCTACTTGGTGCTGGAAGATTTCCTCGCGCCGGATCGGGTCGCGGCCCTCTACGCGGCGCTGGAGCGCACCATCGAGCGTCGGCGCGACTCCCAGTTCAAGCGTGCGCACGAGCCAGCTTTTGCCGACCGGCTCGACGCGGCCAACGTGCGGGTCATGCACCTGCTGGCCGAAGATCCGCTCTTTTTGGAAATGCTCGACTACGAGCCGATGATGGCCTACGTCCACGGTCTTTTTAACGAGATGCCGCACCTGCATTCGACGGACGCCTTCTACGAGGTTGAACCCGCCGACTACCACGGACAGGGCTGGCACATCGACGGCATTCAGGATGGCTTCCGCAACCTCAAGCCGCACATCCCGCTGTTGCAGTTCAAGGTGGGCTATTACCTGAGCGATATGAGCGCGCCCGATCAAGGCAACCTGACCTTAGTGCCCGGTAGCCATAAGGCGTTGCTAGAGCCAGATACAGGGAATGGTATGCCCGGGGCCGTGCAGATATGTGGCGGCCCGGGGACGGCGGTGCTCTTCCACAACGCGATGTGGCATACGGCTGGTCCCTTTACGCGCCGTGGGGGCAAGCGGGTGATGCTGTACTATGGGTACGAACATCCGTGGATGCTGGCGTGTGCCGAGCAGTGGCGTTACGACCAAGCCTTCTTGCGGAGACTCTCACCGGCGCAGCGGCGCTTTTTCCACGGGTTTGTGTTTGACCCGCCTGAGTACCGTTGGGGATGAACTGGAACTCGCCCGATCTGCGGGGGCGTCGCCAGTTGGGCTTGGCCCTGTTTTTGATCTCGCTGGCTATGCTGTTTGGGGCCAGCATAGCGGCTTTTGCCTATCTGCGGCTGACCAGCCCGGCGCTACAGGGAAGCGAACCCATTGAGCTGCCGTTGGTGCTTATCGTTTCGACGGCCGTGCTGTTGGGCGCTGGGCTGGCGATGTACAAGGCGACGCAGAACGCCCGGCGCGGGCACTTCCCGCTTCTGCGCCGGTGGTTGGCGTGGGCTTGGGTGACGAGTGCGTTGTTTATCGGCGTGCAAGTGCCGGCACTGATGCAGCTACTCGACCGCCACCAGGCCCTGGGGGTGAGTGTCTATGGCATTGCATTTGCACTGGTGGTAGTTCACGCGCTGCACGTGGTGGGTGGCATGGTGCCGTTGTCGATGTTGGCGTGGAAGGCGCGCAAGAATCGGCTCGACAGCGAGCATTTGCTCTCAGTGCGGGCTTGCGCCGCGTACTGGCATTTCCTCGAAGCGGTGTGGATCGCGTTGTTGGGTGCGTTCTATGTGTGGGGGTGAGGGGAAA
>JAGWBY010000177.1:0-12300 GCA_021295675.1 Candidatus Latescibacterota bacterium
GTAGATGAGGTGCCAGCCGTAGATTTCCTCTGGGTTGTTGATATTGTGCGCGATCCAGTTACCCGTCAGTTGGGTCAAGCCGCCGAAACCCCAACCCCCGAGATTAACGCCACCGTATTTATACGCCAACGTTGTAACCATCCACACCGCGGAAATCAGCGTGACCACTATGGTCGCGGCGATCGCCCAAAACAGCCGCCGGGTCTCCAAACGCATAACCTCGGCGATCTTGAGGCCGGTCGCCGCCGAGGCCATGACGAAGGTGCGCAAATCGGCTGTCCAGGGGAAGTTCATGCCGAGCGCCGTCAGCCCGCTCGCTCCGAGCGTGGTCGGTCCGAGCGCTGTGACCATAAATACTGGCGGGGCCACTGGCGACACACCGTAGGCGAGGCCGGCTTGGGAGACAATGCGCGCCAAACCGATAAAAGTGGCCAAGCAGAGCAGAAAATAAAAAAGGGCAATGCCGAACTGCAGGCCGGTTTGCGCCAACCACCACACGGCGAAGATCGACCCAAAGATAAAACCCAGCACGGCCGTGCGGTACGAGAGCATCTCGCCGCTATCGTCAATCGTCGGATCGCGCTTGAAGGCTTTGCGCAGCACGTCGCCGATGTGTTGGCGCGCAGCCCACAGGATGGAAAAGACCAAGAAGAACATCGCGCCCTGCGCTAGGTGGGCGACGCTGGCCGAAGCAGGCATCGAGTAGGGCTGCGACGGGCCAATGCTCCAGCCGAACAGACGCTCGACCCCCGTGTGGACATAGGCGAGAAAGGCGAAGAACCACACGCCGAACGAGACATCGAGGCTCAACAGATACGAAAGCCCGATGACCTCGAAGCGCGGGTAGAGGTTCAGACGCACGGATTCGCGCAGCAAGCGCAGCGGGGTATTCAACTGGATGAAGGGGAAGTAGTTGAAGTAGGAGTGCAGGCCATTGACGAGATTGATGAGAAACGGGATCAGAAAGCCGACCCAAGTCAGATAGTTGCGCAGTAACGGCGGCAGCAGACGGCCCTGCTCCCCTCGGGCCAATTCGAGCGGCAGGACCGAGAGTGGGAAGAGCAGGCGCTCGTGTTCCATCCACTGCTTGCGCAGGATGACCAGCATGCAGAGCGTGACGAAATAAACGCTGAGTATGAAGAAACCCCAAGCCAATAACGGCTTGTGCCACAACTCCCAAGGCACGGGCTCGCCGCGCGCCGCTCCCTCAAAGAGCTTCCAGATCGCCGCGCGGTCCTGGGACACGAGCCAAGGTTTGATGTGCGGGTGGATGATATTGGCCCAGTCGTTCTCCGGCGTGGCAAAGTAAAACAGCCCCCCTAAAAACGGGATCAAGTTCATAACGAAACCCCAAGAGGGAATCGCCGAAGCCACGATCATCATTATGTAAACGGTCGCCAACTCGCCGCTGTGCAGCCGCGAACCAGTGAGCAGCAGAGCAAGGGGATTGAGCAGCAAGGTGAGCAGAAAGAACAGGAAGATGGCGGCACCAGTGGAATAATCGGCGGCCATAGCCGAACCGCGCACCACCAGCGTGCCATAGGATTCCCCGCAGGAGATCGCAGTAGCACAGAGCAAGCCGACAAAAACCGCCCGTTTGGAAACGCCGCGCTGTGGTTGGGTCTCTGTCACATTCGCCTTTGCTGGGATTTCGCTCGTCGCTTACGTCTTCCCGCGGCCGGCCTCATAATCGAGACGCGACCGCCGTTCCGTGTTGTAAACTATAGGGCATCAACGGCATTATCAAAGCCGATAGTTTCACAGCGGTATTTCCTAAGCTCTGCCCACGCGATAGCTAGCAAAGACTTGCCCCGGTCATCCCCGTCGCCTTAAATCCTACGATCAACCCCAACTCACGAGGAGCAACCATGTCCACCGAAGAAGGCATGGCGACTATCACCACCCACGCTGCCCAGCACCTATGAGCACGCCACAACAACAAGCCGAGGCCCTAGCCGCCGGGCTGTACGCCCATCAGGTCGAGGGCATCGCCTTTTTGTTGGGTCGCCAGCGGGCGATCCTCGCCGACGACATGGGGTTGGGCAAGACGCGGCAGTCCGTGCTGGCCATGCGCCAAGCCCGGCCCGAGGGTCCGTACCTAGTCGTCTGCCCGGCGGCAGTCAAGATCAACTGGGCGCGCGAGATTGAGCTGGTGCTGCCAGCGGCAGAAATCGCCGTCGTCGGCCCCGCACCCGCGCCCGAGTCTGGCTATACCGGTTGGGTCGTCATCAACTACGACATCCTCGCCAAACATCCGCTGGCGGAGCACGCTTGGAGCGGCCTAGTCTTCGACGAGGCCCACTATCTCAAGAACTACCGCAGCCAGCGGCATCGCCTGTCGCTGGACTTGGTCAAGGCCGTTGGCGACGACGCGGTGGTCCACCTTTTGACCGGCACGCCGTTGACGAGCCGGCCGCGCGATCTCTTCCCCTTGTTGCAGTTGGTGCGCCATGCGCTCGGACGTTCATTCGTCTCGTTCGCCAAGCGCTATTGCGACGCCTATAAAGGCGAGTACGGCTGGGTCGCCGACGGGGCCTCTAATATCGAAGAGCTAACCGTGCAATTGCACGGCATCATGCTGCTCGACCTGCCGCCCAAGATCCGCAGTTGGCTCGACGTAGAGGTCGCCAGCCGAGTGGCGCGCGAGATGAGCGAGGCCGTAACGGAGCTGTTGCAGACCATCTCGCGCCGGGGCCAAGCCCAGCTTACCGGCGAGACCGAGGCCGAGCGCCGCTCGCGCCAGGGCTGGATCATGGGCCAGTTGACGACTGCGCGCAACCGCTTGGCCATCGCCAAAGTCCGCAGCACAATCCCCTTCGTCGAAAACGCGCTAGAACAGGGCGAGAAGGTCCTGGTCTTCTCGTGCTATCTATCACCCGTCAACACGCTGCGCAAGTACTTCGGCAAGAAGGCCGTAGCCATCACCGGCGAAGTGCCAGCAAATGAGCGGCAACAACTGGCCGACCGCTTTCAGGAGGACGACTCCGTGCAGATACTAGCCGCGCAGATCACTGCCGGAGGCGTCGGGCTCAACCTCACGGCAGCGCGGCAGGTGGTCTTCAACGATCTCGACTGGGTGCCGGTCAATCACTGGCAGGCCGAGGACCGGGCCTACCGCATCGACATGGTCGGCAGCAACACAATCGACGAATTCGTCAAGACGATCCTCGAAACCAAGTCGGCGCTGATCGACCAACTCGTCGAAGGCAGTGCCTTGCCCGAAGATTTCCAGCGCGACGTGATGGACGAGTTGCGGCGGGTGATGGAGGTGCTTCCCGAACTGCCCACGAGCGCGATGGACGAGCAGCAAGTGGGCAAATTGTTGCGCGAGGCCGGGACGGCTTTTGTCGCCGCGCAGCCCGCCGTCGAGTCGGCGGCTAAGTCGCGCTTGCCGTCGGCCGAGGCAGTGCGCGTGTTGGCGCGGGTGTTGGCAGGGCCAAAGCGGGCGCTGTACCGGGTGGACAGTTCGTCAAAGCCGGGAGCGTTCTACGAATTGGAGGTGGAGGGGAACGACATAAGTTGCAGTTGTAAGGGATTTTCTTATCGGGGGATTTGCCAACATGCGCGGGCGTTGAAAGAGGCGTTGGTCAAGGGGGAGGGGTTGCCGGAGGGATTCGTCGAAGCTTGACAAGTTGCGGACGAACTGTTCTGATCCGATGAGTAGCTTTCTGTATAGACGTTTTTAGAGACGCTATACTTGGATATATTGGTACCATTCCCATCAACTTTTGCAAGGAGCCTATTCATGGCCTTTGAAATTTTCGACTTTCGCCAAGGGGAACACATCAAAAACCTCCTCGTCACTCCGCACATTCGCTCCCGCTTTCTGCGCATGCAGCCGGGCGACGTTGCCGGCCTGCACAGCCACGACCTCGGCCACGAGATTTTCCTCATCCTGCAAGGCCGCTGCGTCTTCCTCATCGCCGGCAGCGAACAGGAACTATGCGCGGGCCAGCTTTGCGTTGCCCTCGCCGACGAGGTCCATCAGGTGCGAGTCATCGGCGACGAACCAATGGTCATGTACCTGTCGGTCACGCCCCACATCCAGCCGACCCACACCGGCCGCGACCCCGACGGCACCCGCCACCCAACCCAATTCCAGCCCTCCAGTTCGTACGACGTGGAGACGGACACCGACACGCCCATCGACGAACTCATCGACAACTTCACGACCGCGTCAGCCGACTTGGCCCAAGCCGCCAGCGACCAAGCGACCGCTCAAGCAGCAAGAAGCGATCAACTCAAGGCGGCCCTCGCCGCCGGCGACGAAGCACAGGCCACCGAACTGCGCGAAGCCATGTGGCAAGACGTGTATCAGAGCTTAAAGCAGGCCTACGCAATGGCCGATCTGTGGAACGACTTGACGCCGCGCGTCGGCAAGGTGGGTTGACATGGCTCCTGTCCGCATCGGCGTCATCGGCTGCGGAGCCGTCGCCCAAGTCCAGCACCTGCCCAACCTCACCGCGCTCAAGGACCTGTTACATCTCGCCGAGCTTGGTGCAGACCGTGGCGCAGGAATTTCACGTACCGCACCACACCGATGACTGGCGTGCACTGCTCACCGCGGATCTCGACGCCGTGCTCTTGTGCCACACCGATCCAAAAACCGAGATCGCCGTCGCCGCCTTTGAAGCTGGCAAACACGTCTTCATCGAAAAGCCGATCTGCTTCTCGCTGCAAGAGGCCGACCGGATCATTGCCGCCCGGCAGGCGGCTGGCACCGTTGGCTTGGCTGGTTATATGAAAGTGTACGACCCGGCCTGCTGACATGGCCGCGATCCGCTTCGTGCAGATCCACCACCTGCACACCAACAACTCTCACCATCTAGCGCACTTCCGCTTGCACCGCACCGACGATCTGCCTGCTGATGCCGTCGAGCAGACGAGTGTGGCCCGCGCTGCGGCCGTGCGCGAGGCCATCGGCGAAGTCCCCGCCGACGTACAGTCTGCCTTTGGCCATCTCGCCGGCAGCATGATCCACGACATCTACGGCCTGCGCGCCATCATGGGCGTGCCCGAAAAAGTCGCCAGTACCGAGATCTGGTACGACGGCTGGGGCGTCAGCACCATGCTCGTTTATGCCAACGGTGCGCGCTGTGCGGCAACCTGGGTCGAGCTGAGGGATGTGCGCGACTTCAAAGAAACCCTCGAAGTCTGCGGTGACGACCGCCGCGTGCTGCTCTCCTACCCGACCGGCTTCTCGCGGGGGATCCTCTCCACCTTGGAGATTCAGACCCTCGACGAGACCGGCGAGGCCATCGTCCACCGCCCGGCCATCGCGTGGGAAGGCCCCTTCGTCCGCGAGATGAAACACTTCCACGCCTGCATCACTGAGGGCGCGCAGCCGCGTACTCCCTTGGAAGAGGCCCGCTGCGACATCGCCCTGATCATCGACATCATCAAAGCCTATATCGACCGCTAGCAAAGGAAGCGACATGGCCCCCAAGCCCAAAGCATCGCCCATCATCTTCACCGACGATGGCTGGATTTTCACGGCCGAGGAAAACGTCTCGGTCGCCGACCTCAAAGAAAAAATCGTCGATGGCTATGCTGGCACCGGCGGCGCGCTCTGGTGGAGCACGGGCGACCACGAGGTGTATCAGTTCGAGAGACGAAAGCGGCGGCCTCGACGCGACAGCTCCTTCCTTCGTCCACTCGGCCACGCCCGGCGTCGAAGAGCAACTCGCCGCTAACCTACAGGGCCTGATTGCCGAATGCGGCGGGCCGTTGACTGCGCTTGCGAGACTATGCCGGGAGGCGGAGCTCCCCTTTTTCCCGCGCGTGCGCATGAACAGCCACTACGTGATCGACCCGTCCCATCCCGGCTACGGTCGCTTCCGCCGCGAGCAGCCCCCGGCGAAGAATTCCCCGAAAAGTCGGTCGAGTGGGGCATCCGCACCGGCCTCGACTACGCCCACCCCGAGGTGCGCGAGCACATGCGGCGCATCGCCTGCGAGGTCTTTGAGCGCTTTGACGTGGATGGCATCGAACTAGACTTCATGCGCCATTCGGCCTTCTTCCGCATGGCCGAAGCCACGGCCAATAGCTACCTAATGACCGATCTGGTGCAAAAGATCAAGGCGCGGCTCGACGAGGTCAGTGCCCAACGGGGCAAACCGCTGCAACTGGCCGTCCGCGTCCCTCCGACTTTGGCCGACTCGCGGCGCCTTGGCCTCGACGTTGACGAATGGATCGAGAGCGGCCTCGTCGATATCGTCGTCGTTGGCGGCGGCTTTATCTCCTTCGAGACTCCGGTCGATGAATTCGTCCACGCTGCGGCCTCTACCCCCTGTCTCGTCTATGGCTGCATTGAGGCCACCCGCCACAGCGACCGGCACTTCCTCCGCGCCTTGGCCCTGCGCTGGCTCACCGACGGGGCCGACGGCATTTACCTATACAACTTCTACACCATGTCGCCCGAGTGGAACCGCCAAACCGCCGCTGAATTCTCCGACCTCGCAACTCTGAAAAAACTCGACAAGTGCTACGAAATCAGCGGCACCATGTCCTTCAGCCCCACAGAAGGTCACAGCGCTGCCTTCCGCTTGGCCCACCCCTCGACGCCGCTTCCCGTGCCTTTGCCCGCTGAAAGCCCGAGCTTGGGGCCGACGCTCCGCATCCGCGTCGCCGATGAGGTGGCCGACGCCACCGGCAGCTTGGCCTTGCGTTTGGATCACTTGCCCGCAGAGGATCGCCTCGAAGTCGAACTCAATGGCCGCGCGCTCCCTTGGGAACAAGCCCAAGTCTCCGGCGATGGCTGGGCACGCCAGCAGGCAGCGCCGCTGTTTTGGGCCAGCTATCCCACTCGTCCGGTCGAGGGAAAGATGGAAGGGGTCAGCGTGGAATTTGCAGTGGATGGTTCTTTTTTGCGGCAGGGCACTAACGAGATCGTCGTGCGGCTAGTGGCGAGTGAAAAAAATCGCCTCAAGCAAGTGATACTGACGGGCGTCGAATTGGCTATTTCTCATTGAAAGTGCAGCGCCTCGTTAGGCATGTTATTAGTTCGCTTTCATTTCCCTGAACCAGTCAGAAGATGGTTTCTGAAAGAGAAAGACTATAGCAACTATCTGTATGATTATTTGTACGATGCCAAGCAATCCCGAAATAGGATTTGCAGCTAGGCTCTGCATCAGTGGAAGGACGGAGAAGGGTGTGCCTATGATGAACAATACCAAGAAAGTGATACGTGCCCAATTGCGGCCTTTTCCGATCATGAATATGAAGAACCACATAATCCCGAGGACAAAGAAAGCGATGAACATCACGAATGCTGGGGACGCCACTTCCGCCTGCGTTGATGATTCCATAATACTTCTTAAAACTCCAATCCCAAGTGAAATGTAGAGGAGTTTGACTGAGGTATTAGCTTTGTACGGTCTAGTACTCTGATTTTGGTCCACTTGACTCTCCTTTCAATGTGTCCTATCGCCTTGTTGTAGTTTTTGGGAAATTCGCGCCTTGACGGCCTCACGTCGTTTTTCACGCGCCTTTGTTCCACGATTAATTTTGCTTGGCCCTCGCGCGCTTTCTTTCATATACGTCTGATAATCAAATTCTGTCTCCTGTGTAGTATTCATCAAGCTATCTTCCTTCTGCATCAGCGCGTTTTCGTGCTTCGAGCATCTTGCGCAGCAATTCAAACTCGGGTGCTGCTTCATCATACTTTTCTTTGTATTTAGGTTGCGACCATATTTTTGCGATCAATTCTTTGTGCGTCATCATCTTTATCTTCAGCCGCCAGCGTTTTACTCGAACAGTTGCCGTAACCAATTAGCGAACGCTGTGCTGAGTGTTCCATCAGTGTGCAAATCTCGTGCGCGAATGGCGGCACCCATTTGTCTAGGATCCTCTCGCGTCGCCAGCCAAGCGTGGATCTTGGCTCGCAGTATCTTTTTCTCGGTAAACTTTCGGTCGGCTTCTGGAATGCGATCAATGTAGTCCTCGGACAGCGGCCATACTGGATCGTTGTCGGGGATCATCTCTGAGATGAAATTTTCGAGTTCGCCAAGAGACTCATTGTCGGGCATCAACCAGATGCCGACGCGAGGAGTGCGGATAGTGCCTTCTATTAGAGTTCCGGTTGGTTCAGGAGTATGAGGTACCTCGATATTTTCCTCTCAAAGCCTGTTCGCCACAGCATTCCAGCGGGCATCCAGATCGTCGTTTGCGTCCACGAGGATGCCGATTGCTTTGCGGCTAGGAGCTAAAATCTCCAAGCCGATGTCTTCAAGAAGTCCTTCTATTCCTCCTTTATCCCGAATACAGAATTCTGGTATCGCTTGATGGCGATTCGTCTGCCCCTTCAACGAGAAGGACGCGGTCATTATTATCCATCCACCTACCTCACCTCAGTACCAATACTTTGTTTAGCAACGGCTTTGAGATTGCGCTCTGAATACTCGACCGCCCACATCTCCTCATCTTTCCGTTCAAGGCGTACAAGCACTCCTTCGACTTCCTCACACTCGACTGCTGCTTTTGCAAAGCCGCGCACGCAATCAAAGCTGTGCGTCGTTGCAATGACTTGGACGTTGTTTGCGTGCGCAGTCTTAAAAACCATGCGCCAGAAATCGGGCTGTATGGAATGGTGAATGCCGTTTTCGGCTTCGTCGATGAGAAGGAATCCGTCCCGGCTGTTGGTGAGAACCAGAGCAACGCCGAACAAACGCAGTGCCCCGTCGCCCAGACTTTTCAGAGGGACCGGAAAAGCTTGATCCTGAATTTTGGCGACAACTCGCCGACCGTTACTGTCATCGCCAATTATCGCAATACGCTTTACTTGGTCGCCGAGGATGGGTTGTAGTGCATTTATTACCCGATCCTCATCTTCGGTAAGCGCGATAGTATCCCAAAGTTCCACAATCGCGTTGTTAGTCAACAACTCTGGACCTATAGATTGACATGCTATTGCGGCCGATTGTTTGTTAAATGAAAATCCTCCCATAGACTGATATACACGACGGTTCTTGGCTATTTTGGTACTCAAGGCATAGGGAGAGAAAAACCAAGAATTTGTCAGCTCTTGGCCTTGAAATACAATTTTGAAGGTCTTTACTGAAGGATTCAAAATAAGAAAGGGAAATTGCTGAGTAGAGCGAGAGTCTCCCTCTGGTGGGACCCCTTCAATTACGAGTTGCTCTGAATCGTCATTCGGACCTATCGAGAGGAAGGCTCCCTGAGAAGCGTCCCGTCCGTGGAAGAGCACTTCCAAGTAGGGGCCGACTCGTTCTTGTCCGGTTCCGTCAGTAAGAGCAGCCACTTGACAGAACTTCATAGTGCCCGCGCGCCGCATAGACTCGGATAGCATCTAAAACGGTTGTCTTGCCGACGCTATTCTTGCCGGCCAATAGCGTCACGCGGCCCAACCGCTCAATGGAAAGCTCCTTGATTCCCCGAAATCCTTTTATCGACAGGCTCGGAAGATGCAGGCGGTCGTCGAGTCGTTCTTGGAACATAGCGTTGGTACCTTCTTTCGAGAGCGAACGTTTTGAACTGACGAAATGTACCGCTGAATCTTGAACTAAGTCAATGAGTCATCTATGCCGCCACCCTCGTCTCCGAATAGCGTCGCAGTGCCAAGTAATGCCGCCCCTAAACGCAGCAAGCGTCTCCAGCTAGGCCGAAAACGCTTGCTACTCGCCTATAAGGTCCGCCTCCCTCACTCCTCAACCTCAGCCCACGCCCCCTTAGCCATCAATCCCCCATCAACGCAGACGTTCTCGCCAGTCATAAACGATGCCTTGTCGCTAGCCAAGAACAACATGGCATTGGCAATGTCTTC
Source organism: Candidatus Latescibacterota bacterium (assembly GCA_021295675.1). Next base: position 9,782 of record JAGWBY010000177.1, read on the forward strand.
CGGCTGCCCATAGCGTCCAATCGGATGGAGCTTGGCGTAATCCTTGAAGAACTGCTCGCGCTCGTGGCCGAATGCCTCGATCACCTCATCGACTAACGGCGTCTGAAAACCCGAATCCCATACTTGGCGTAGTCGAGCGCAAGCTGCCGCGTCAGAGAAATAATCCCACCCTTGCTTGCAGCATAAGCCGAAACCATCGACGCCGACTGCAGGCCCTGAACGCTAGCCGTGTTGATGATGACCCCCTTGCCCTGCTCCATCATCTGCGGCAGACAGTGCCTAGCCATCAGGAAGAAGCTCTTCAGATTGACGTCAATAATCCTGTCCCACATTTCTACCGGCAGTTCATGAGCCAACTTATAGCTGGGCACGGGCTGGATGCCGACATTGTTGCACAACACGTCAACACGGCCCCAATCCTCGATGATCTGCCCCACGGTCTGGGCGCAAACCTCGTCGCTGGCCACGTCGGCCTCAAAAAAGCGGATCTGGCCCTCTTCCTCGGCCAAGGCCGCGCCAGCCTTCGCGTCTATATCCAACACTGCAACCTGCGCCCCTGCGCCGGCGAACGCCCGCGAAATCCCCCCGCCAATGCCCTGGGCACCGCCGGTGACGATAACTACTTGACCCGTAAAATCAGCCATGACAATCTCCTTTGTGGTTGATGTAACATTTCATGCGCCGCTCTAACGATCAGCGCCTTTCTTCAATTTACAACCAAACGCCCGTTGCCCCAGTACATCGACAGGTAACACGCGCTCCATATATAGCGCCGGCCATGCACCGAAAGCTTTGGCCAGCAGAGCGCGCTCGCTGGTCAAACACACGGCTACTCCACCCGCCTTCAGCACCCTCGCCACTTCGCTGGCAAAGCCCTCGTAGAGCGCACGCAACGCTTGCGGCTCACCGATCTTTTTGCCAAATGGTAAATTGCATACTACTCGATCTACACTGCCGTCGTCCAAGGGCAAATCCCGCGCATCCCATTGGCGGATGGCGATCGGCTTGTAGCGCGGGCCAATGTTCGTGCGAGCGGCAGCCACCGCGTCCGAGCGAATGTCCCCGCCCAAAAGCTGGGCATAGCGACCGTGCATCCCCCGCTCGATGAGGATGGTTCCAGCTCCGCACATGGGGTCGAGAAAGACGTCGCCATCCTCCGGCTCAGATAGCATCACCAAGGCCCGCGCCACTGTTGGCCGCAGCGAAGCCTCCACTTGCGCGACCTTGTAGGTGCGATGGCGCATGGTCTCGTCGGAAAGGCGCACCCCGCAGATCAGCTCGCCCGCAGCCTCCAAACCCCACACCTCCAACAGCGCTTGCTCAGCCACGTGCTTCCAACGCGGGAAGCGCCACGCCACAGCCCGCTGCAAGGCGCGGCGCATCTCTTGGCGCACATAGCGCTGCTGCCCGCTGCGACGCTGGGCCACGATCCGATAGGTGATGCGCTTGATCCGCTTGGGGCGGGCGCGGCGATGCGCTCCCACGGCTTCTTCAAAAAGCGGCGACTCCGCAACGAGTGCGCCAGCCTCTTCCAAGCCCTCGCGCCCCGCATCCACTGGGCCACGAGCCACCAACGCGAACACATCCTCAGTCGTCCCCAATCCGAGCAAGTCTTGCGGCGGCGCGTCCGTCGCAAAAAACACCACGCCGCGCTGCTGGCCCTGCAGCTCGGCCCCGAAGCGCGCGGCGATTTCTCGTTGGGCGATCTCCTCTAGCCCGGGGGCGACGAAAGCGTAGAATTGCATGGCCTTATTCATAGAGGTCATCTAGATCGGCAGTGGCTAATTCGACCAAAAACTCGGCGAGTTGCGCGGCCACTTGTTCCAAGCAGCGGCGGCCCTTTTCCGGGGTGGCTTGGCGCGGGTCGCCGATGCCTGTGTCGTCGGTCGCCTGCGGCCAGTCGCGCTGAGTCCAGACCCAGCCTTCCCGCAGCGCGGCCATCTTAAACTTGTGCTCGCGGCCGCTGCCCGCCTCCGACAGAGGCAACACCCAATCCGGCCGCAAGTATTGCATGAGACTGGTCTCCATCTCGTTGGCGTGGTCGCCACCCTCCGCAAAAAGCCCCTGATCGGCAATGCGGTACCAATCCATGCAGCAAATAAACGTCGCATAGCGCGGCAACAACTCCCGCACCATCTGCTTGAAGTCGTTGCCGCCGTGACCGTTCACAATGAGCAGTTTGGGAATGCCCTGATGGGTGAGCACTTCGACCAAGTCTTGCAGGACGGCGAACTGGGTCGAGGGATTGAGATTGAGGTCTAGCTTGATGTCGAACTGGCCGGTGTTGACACCAAAGGGCATGGTCGGCAAGACGATGACCTTGGCGTCCTGCTCCCAGGCGATGCGGGCCGCAGCCGCGACGATCTCATCGCACTGTACCACATCGGTCGAATAAGGCAGGTGGTAATTGTGCGCTTCCGTTGCCCCCCACGGGAGAATTGCCACCTCGTACGGGGTATGCTCTACGGTCTGCCAATTGGTCTCCGCGAGGATGTAAGGTCGGCCGGGCATATAAGTTC
>JAGWBY010000177.1:12565-13394 GCA_021295675.1 Candidatus Latescibacterota bacterium
CCGACCCAGCGTCACGTGCGGACGAAAGTCCCGTTCCTCCGGCTCCCAACCAGCAGCGCACACCACTTCTTCAACATCCCGTTGCAACGCGCCCAACCGCCCGGCCGCGTCCGCCACGCCAGCCCAAATAACCTTCGGTCGGCGGCGATTGGGAAAGCAGCCGCTTTGCTCTACAGTCGCGACAAACCCCTCGTGCCGGTCGGCAACCGCCGTCAATCCCTGCCTCAGCGCGGCGATTTGCACGTCCTCAGCCGCGCCGAGAAAGCGCAACGTCAAATGGAGGTTTTCCGGCCGCACCCAACTCACACCCTGCGCCGGCCACAACGGTCGCATCGCGTCACTCAGCTTCCCCAACTCCGCTGGCACCCGGATGGCGACGAAGGCTCGACTAACGGGCACCGCAAGCCCGCAAGCAGGCGTTCAAATACCCCCGGCTCTCTGCCGCAATCGTCGCCACCTGCCCCAAGTCGTACTCCTTGGCACCAATCACTTCCAAGTTGGCCGCCACGTCTAGGCCCGATTCGTGCAGCACCTTGACGTACCCGAACAAATGCCCACACGCCTGCAACTCCGGTGCGCCCGGCCCGCCTTCTGCCACAGCGCAATCCCTTATGTGAACGTGCTTGACCCGCGAGATAACCGCCGCCAGTGCCTCTACCGTATTCTCCCCTGCCCGATGGATGTGGCTCGGATCCATATCCACGCCAAACCCCGGCGAATCGATCCGCTCCATCGCCCGCAACGTGGTCGGTGTATCGTAAATGCACTGCCCCACGTGCGCCTTGGCGCACAGCGTCACCCCGTGTTCATGCGCCCTATCGGCCATCTT
>JAGWBY010000178.1 GCA_021295675.1 Candidatus Latescibacterota bacterium
CACATCAATCGCCACAATCGTAAACGCCCGCGTGGCACTGGCAAATTTTGGTCTGCTCGATTCAGGCGTCGCCGTGCCCGCTAAAATGCCCGCCAAGAACCACGACGTAAATCGCATCCCCAAACTCTTAAAAACAAAGTCTGGAAATGTCTGCAACGCTTCGGCGAGCTTGCTGCGGTCCTTCAACATGTTCGCATTCATATCCAGTACAAACGGCGGCCCTTCTGCCGTTGGAACGCCAAAACACATCGGGGGTGCTCGCATCGCATCCCACACCGTTGCATCAGGCTCCGTCGGTTTTTCCCAAGCAACGCCTCCTGCCACGGAAAAGGTCGCCAAGTCGCGCACCAGTGCCAGCCGCGCATAAATCCCCACGCTGCCCACATGCCCGTGATTGCGCGTACACGCAACAGCAATGCCATTTGCTTTCGCCTTTTCAATGACCGCCTCTGTCGCCTGCGTTGCCACCAAGTAACCCGCACCGCCGTCGCCGTCAAAAATCGCCATTGAAGGAGCATCCATGATTTGGGCAATTTCGGGATGTGGGTTAATGCGCCCCTCGCGAAACTCAGCCACATACCGTTGCAACTGGCGCGTACCGTGCGAGACCACTCCGCGCAAATCCACATCCACCAGATAGCGCGCAATCAACACAGCATCGTCAGCCGGCAAATGGACTTTGCGCAGCACGTCGATCGCAAAATCGCGCAACATGTCCGGCATGATGTGCCTAGCGTCTTTGGGAACACAAACGGGCATGAAAGTCTCCTATTTACAGCGATTTTCTACGGGATTCTTTTCGTCTAAAAAACAAAAGAGAATAACTTATTTGATCGACAATCGCCCTAAATAGGTGTCCTGTACTGGCTGTACCTCTTCTCGCGTAGGGGCGACCGACCGGTCGCCCCTACAATGGCGCACGGCCAACTCGCTTCCCTTGTCTATCGGTCTAGACGGCGTCATATTTTAAACAAAGTCTATTCATTGTCGAGCATTGAGGTGCGCCATGAACAGACGAAAACTCCCCATCGGCATTCAGACCTTCCGCGAGATCCGCGAGCGCGAGTGCTACTACGTCGATAAAACGGCCTACATCTGTCAGCTACTCGACGAGGGCAAGTACTACTTCCTGTCGCGTCCACGACGCTTTGGCAAGAGCTTGTTCGTGGACACGCTCAAGGAACTGTTCGAGGGCAACGAAGCGCTGTTCAAGGGATTGTACATTCACGACCGCTGGGACTGGTCGGTGCGTCATCCGGTGGTGCGACTAGACTTTAGCGGCGGCAACTTCAAAGAGCCTGGCTATGTGAAGGCTGCGCTGATGGCGCAGTTGGACGCCGTCGAGCGGCGCACCGGGGTGGTGTCGGACTACGCCACCGGACCGGAGCGATTCGCTCACCTGCTAGAGGCCCTGCACGACCACTCAGGGCAGCCGGTGGCGGTGCTGATCGACGAGTACGACAAGCCAATTTTGGACGCCCTAGAAGTGCCGGACATCGCCCGCGCCAACCGCGATTTTCTGCGCGGTCTGTACGCGGTCATCAAGGCTAGCGACGCCCACGTTCGCTTCACCTTCATTACCGGGGTGAGCAAGTTTTCCAAAGTCAGCTTGTTTTCCGGTCTCAATAACCTCACCGATATTACGCTCGAACCGGAATACTCGGCTCTTTGTGGGTACACCGACGCCGATCTGGACGCCGTGTTCGCGCCGGAGTTGCCGGGTCTTGACCGCGACCAGATCCGCGACTGGTACAATGGCTACAGTTGGCTCGGCGACGAGAAGGTGTACAATCCCTTCGACATCCTGCTGTTGTTTCGCCGCCGCCGCTTTGCCGCCTATTGGTTTGAGACCGGGACGCCGACGTTTCTGGTGGAAACCCTCTGCCAACGCCACATTCGTTCCTTGGACTTAGACGAGATGGAAGGCAGCGACGCCCTGCTCTCGACGTTTGATGTCGATGACATTGCCACCGAGGCCTTGCTGTTTCAGACCGGCTACCTGACGATTCTCGACGCGGAGGATCTCGGCGGCGAGTTGCTCTATCAGTTGGGCTATCCCAACCGCGAGGTGCGACAGAGCCTCAACCGCAGCCTGCTGCGTTACTTGGTGAAGGACGCCACGCGGCAGACGGCCAACAGCCGCCGCTTGTATCGGCTGTTGGAAGCGAATGACTTCGCCGGATTGGAGACCCTATTCCACGCCTTTTTTGCCAGCATCCCCTACGACTGGTATCGCAACAACGACATTGCACAGTACGAAGGCTACTACGCCAGCGTGTTCTATTCCTATTTCGCCGGCTTGGGCTTGGACATTCGGGTAGAGGATAGCAGCAGCCACGGTCGATTGGATATGGCAGTGCTGTTCAACGGCTGTGTCTATCTGTTCGAGTTCAAGGTGGTGGAGTTGGCGTCGGCGGGGGCGGCGATAGCCCAATTGCAGGAGCGACAATATGCCGACAAGTATCGCGGCTTGGAGCAGCCTATCTACCTGATCGGGGTGGAGTTCAGCAAGGACGAGCGCAACCTAACGGCGTTTGATGTGGAGCAGGCGTAAATTCCCGTCAGAAATC
>JAGWBY010000179.1 GCA_021295675.1 Candidatus Latescibacterota bacterium
TCAAAACTCGCACTAGCGATGGTTTGTCCATCGGGACTGAACGCAACACTCCAGCCCCAAAGATTATGCCCCGTGAGTAAGGCGACCTCTTGATGGGTTGCCGTATCGTAGAGCCAAATACCGATGCTACTCGCCACCGCGAGACGAGTGCCGTCGGGAGAATACGCGATATTACCAGATAGCCTCCCTTTGCCAAGGCGCATTTTGGCACCTTCAGGTAAACTCCATTGCGCATAGTCTTGGGCAAAGGTGTTGAGTGAAAATAGAAATAACAGAATCAATGTGATGATTGTTTTCATTTTTAGCCCTCCACGTTTACATCAGCGGTTAGTGCCATTATAGGGGCGACTGGCCAGTTGTCTTATTTTTATTGAATTTATCAATTTTTAAGGCCATATAATTCAATAAAATTAATAATATAATTAAAAAAATTAATATACCAGTATCATTCAACGGCGTTCTACCATCAAGTACTAACAGACCCACAGGATCTGTCGATTTCTCGATGCCTGCCCCGTGTCGAGGCACGGGGTGACGTTCTCTCGCAGGCATGACAAAAGCCGCGTAACGTCAGTAACCACTATCAGAACGGAGCGTCCGTGTCAATAGGAGCGCTGTGATTAGCCCTAGCCCTCGCCGGCAAGAGCGCGCGTTGGCCGCAGCCCGAAAAAAGCCGCCATAATTAGGCCGCTCGCAATCCGCGAGGCGCAGGCCAAGCCAAAGACGGCTCCGTAGCCATAGTCGAGGATGAGTATGCCGCCGATGAGGCTGCCGAGGAAGTTCAAAAGCTGGAAGCCGCAGACGCGGAGGCCCTGGATTCGCGCCCAGAAGCGCCGGGGCAGCACTTGGGTGGAAAAGTGCTGGTCGGACGGGTTGTCGATGACTTCGCCGATGCGCACGAGCAGGAACATGGGCACGGCCAATGGCAGACTGATAAAGGCCCCCATGATCCCGAGGGCACTGCCGCCCATAATGCGGGATGGAAGGATGGTCAGCGTCGGTCCGAAGCGGCGCACCAGCGTCGGCGCGGCAAAGGTCGCTGGTAAGCCAGCGAGTTGGCTGAGGAAGAAGATCGCGCCGATTGCAGCCGGGCCGACGCCCAATTCGGCCTCGAAGAACACGTTGAAGAACGGGTACGTCAGCCCCATGGAGAAGCCGCGCGTACCACTCAATACGGTAATCGCGGCAAAGACGCGCCACGGCGAGACGGTCGGCTCGTCCTCGTCCGGCGATTTTCGGGCTTCGGCGTACTCAGGGCGACGCCGGGTCGGCGCAGGTGCTCTTTCGCGGCGGGCCGGACCGGATGCGTACAACAGCGGCACGACGGAGATGAGCGAACACGCCGCACCGAAGAACAGCGCGTAGCGGAAAGGCTCCGGAACCTCGGTGGAAAGGCCGAGGAAATAGCCCATGACTCCGGGCATGAAGCCGCCGATTAGGCTCAAAAGCATGCGGACGACTATTTGCAAAGCCGACCAGATGGCGAGGGCTTCGGCGCGCCGCGCCGGGTGGGCGTTGTCCGAGAGGAAGGGCACGTGGTTGACCCAGACGAAGGCCATGGCAACGCCGCCGACAAACGAGAACGCTAGCAGTGCGCCCGGCGACGTGGTCAAGCACAGGCCCAACTGGGAGATGGCCAGCAGCAGGCCCGAGGCGATGAGGAAGGGCCGGCGGCCGAGGCGGTCGCTCAGGATGCCGGTGGGTAGTGCTAATAGGCCAGTCGCCAGCGGTGCCATGCTGGCGACTTGGCCGATGAAATCCTCTTGGTAGCTCAGGCGCAGTAGATAGAGGTTGTACAGCAGGGAAAAGAGCGCCATGCCGGCGTTGATCGAGGTGCCAAAAGCGAAAAACAGCCGGACATTGCGGTTGATTTAGGGCGTGGCCGATGGGCATCCGGCGTGGCGTCTTGCAAAGACCTCGACGGCCTTTTGCACGGCGATCTTCGCGGTGTGAACCCGTTCGGCAAAGGGCAGTTCCATGCCGGTCTCAATGGTGAAGGCCAAGCCGTAGGTTTTCGCGGCAAAGTCGGCGAGGTTGAAGCCCTCGCCGCGCTGCTGGGGGTTGAGCCAGAAGACGCTGCGCGGCCCTTTGGTGAAAAAGGACCCGGGCAAATAGTCGCTCGGGGCGAGGGCCACGCCGGAGGCTGCGACCGAGGCGATCATCTCGCTGGCCATGCGCTCTTCCCACTGCTGATCGCTGGGGATGCGCTGGTGCCGCGCCGAAAACCAGAAGAAGTCGCCCCCGTGCTCGTGGAGGTCCAGCGTCAAGCCGGGCTGGATGGCGGCCATTAGGTCGCGAGTGCAGCGCGACTCGACGGGTGCCCAAGGGGTGTCGTGGAAGCGGTTGAGATGGAGGACTTCGCCGGCGGGATCAATTACCAGCGTGTACGCGCGTTCGACGCCGGGATTGCTGGCGGCAAAGTAGAGCCGACGGCCCTTGAGTGCCTCGATCCAGTCCCCTACTGGATGGTTGTACAGGTTGCTCGTTGCGTAGCCATATTCGCCGATGAGGGCGACCACGGTGTCGCCTTCTTCATAGAGGATTTCGCCGCGCTTTTTGAGCAAGGGGGCGACGTCGTCGAGGCCGCCGAGATTTGGGGCCGCATCTAGGCTCAGGCCGAGCGCGTAGGCGAGGCCATTCATGCCGATGAGGTCGCGGCTGGGGATGGTGTAGAGCTGGTGCTCGGTCTCGATTTCGTCGATGAGGGCGCAGGCCGTGCTGACGCCGGCTTGTTCGGTGGCGTGGCTGCCAGCACTGATGAAAATGGCCGGTGTTTTGTCGCCGCCGCTTTTGACTGCGACAATGGGTTGTCCGTCGGGTGCGCGGCCGAGGATCTGTGGAGTGTGGCCGTTGTCTTGGATATAGGTGAGTAGGTCGGCGTAGCGGTCGAATGGCTGCATGGCGTTTAGGCGCACAGAGGATGCGCCATTTGCTCACGGCGGAAGGGGACATCGATCTGGCCGTCTTGGTTGATAGCGGACATTCTGGCCCGCGCCTCCAGCCACAGTCGGTGCCACTCGGCCGGGTCGCGCAGTTCGCTGTCTGGGTCGCGGCGGCTACGGGCGACAAACCCAGGGAAGGCGATGCGCCCAGTGGGCTGGTCGGTGGGATTGTAGCGCAGGTCAAAGCTCCAGCGGACCTCGTCGCTGACGTTGGGATAGGACCCGTGGACGGTCTGCTTGTGGACGAAGATGACGTCGCCGCGCTCGACCGGCACGGGGATGGCCCGATCGGCGGCGAAGAGCTTTTCCGGGACTTGGGCTGCACCCGCGAATTGTGGCGCGTTGTCCATGTAGTTGGGACAGTGCGGCAAAAGCCCATTTTTGTGCGAGCCGGGTGCGACCATCAGCGGCCCCTTCTCGATGGGGGTGTCTTGGAGGGAGAACCATACCGTCAGCATCTGGGTGTCGTCCGCTTCCTCGGTTACGACGCCGTGGTCTTGGTGCCACTGGGTCGCGCCGAGGATGGCGTTGCCGAACTGGTTTTTGGGCAGGTGACGCTCGGGCGGCTTGATGCGCACGTGCTGGACGGGATTGGAATAGATCTCCGGGCCAATCAGCGACTCGACGACGTCGAGCAGGTTCGGGTCGGTGAAGGCGCGGAAGACGGCCGGGCCAGCCCAGAAAGGGGTGTCGGGCTGGACGTTTTGGAAGGGCAGCGAGAAGTCGAAGTACTGGCTGTGGACGCGGCCGGTTTCAACGCAAATTTGGATATAGCGGTCGCCAAACTCGAGCTCTTCGTAGCGCGAGGTGATTTCGCCTTGAGCGTAGAGATCGTCGGCTAAGCTGTCGAGGACCGTGGCGTATTCGTCGATGACTGGGTCGAGGGTGGTGACCGGGTCGAGGACGCCTTTGACGACGACGTAGCCTTCGCTGGCAAAGTGGTCGAGTTGGCTGGGGGTGAGTGCGGGCATGGTTTTTCCTCCAATGGGTGCGCGGTTGGTGGGCGACGCGTGTATTGTTTCTACAATAACAAGGGAAATGCGTAAGAGGCAAGCGCGGATTGGATGGAGAAGTGCGATTCGATATACTATGACTCCGCGTCGCTTGCGGTGGGGATATAGCAATCCTACATCCATAAGATGATCCGCAGATGGACGCAGATGGGCGCAGAATGGGATTGACAAGACAAGCCGCGGCGACCGATGCCATAGGAGGTATCATGGCTTGCAAAGTATTCCTCCACGCCGCCGCTGTGCTATGGCTAGCCGGTGCGCTCGCCGCCGAACAACTCCGCTTTGACGCGGTCGACGAGTGGCGGACGTGGGGCCTACCGCTGGGGATTGTTGCGCTCGACGACGCTGGAGTTATTCGCCCGGTCGAAATCCGCAAAAATGTCGATCCTGTGCGCGATGCTGCGGTCTTTGGCGGCGGTATTCACGCGGCTGGCTCCAATGCGCTAACTGCGGTGCGAGCCATTGACGGGGATCGGCTGACCGGTTGGAGTCCCAACTTGGCTGACGACTTAGACGATTGGTGGATCGAGATCGACTTGGGACGAGCCGTGGCCGCGCGCCGGGTAGCGCTGACCTTTTTGGAGAGTGCGCCGCCGTGTGCGCTGTTCGACGTGTTGCTTTCCACTGGGGAGCCAGCCATCGACGTGGTTGGCAATCCCATTGAAGGCAGCCTCGTGTACCGCGTGCAGGAGCGCTTCAAGGAAAATCAGCGGCAGCGGGTTGCGTTGGAGCTGGACCCGGTGCGCGACCCGTTTGTGCAATTTATTCGCGTCGAAATGCTCGACTGTGGAGCCGGGGCTGCGCTGGCCGAAGTGGAGGTCGAAGCCATTGGCGACAACCTCTCCTTGGATCTGGCGGCCAAGGGCGGGGACTTGGAAATCATCGTCGATATCGACGGCTTTGGCGATGCCGCGTCGTTTGCCAACTCGCTGCCGCTGGCCGACGGTCGGTTTTCCCTGTGGACGGAGAACCGCCGCATCAACCGCTCGGTTGATGTGATCTCGCGCATGACCTTGGATTTGGGCGCGGTTTATTGGGTGGATTTGGTGCGCATCGTGGGGAATTTTTTGTCGCGGCCCGGGCAATTCCGCTTCAACTTCGACCGCTACGAGGTGCTGACCTCGGATGGATCGCTGGCACCGAATGGCACGCGCATCTGGCACCGGCAATTCGCGGGTAAAGCTACGACAGCCAATCGCCAGCTCGGGATCGCCAACCACCACTTTGCGCCGATTGAAACGCGCTACGTGCGGGTCGAATGGGTGTTTTGGGACGCGGCCTGTGCGGCCGCTTGCGTGGGCTGCGGCATTGTGCCGCCCTGCCAGTTTTGGGGCGGCACGCGCGAGTTGCAGGTTTTTGGCGAGGGCTATCCGCAGCGGGTGGTGCTGGCCTCGCCCCTGATTGACCTCGGCGGCGACAAGCAGATCCATACGGTCCGCTGGCAAGCCGACGCGCCTACTGGGACGCGGGTGGAGGTGCGCAGCCGCACGGGCAATGACCTGCAAATGGACATCACTTATCACGACAAAAACGGCCGGGTCGTCACCGAGCGGAAGTACAACAAGCTCATCCCATCCTTTAAGGGCCGGATCGACACTGCGCTGTCGCCAGGGGCCAATTGGAGCCCGTGGAGCAAGCTGTACTTGCAGCCGGGCGAGCCGTTTGCGTCACCCTCGCGTCGCCTTGGTGTCCGAGCGGCCGGATGTGGGGGCGGCCTTAGATTGGCTGGAGATCGAGTTCGGCGATCCGGTGGCGCAAGAAGTGGTGGGGGAGATTTTCCCAGTCGAAGTGCAGCCTGGGAAGCGCACTGAGTTTGCCTATTACATTCGTCCGCAGCAGGTGGCGGGCCGCGGCTTTGACCACTTGGAGGTGGAGAGTTCCGCGCCGATTGAGTTTGTCGAGGTGTTGGTGGAGGGCGAGGTAGTGGAGGCGACGGCCACGCCGACGGAAGGGGGAGTGGCTATCGCCTTGGCCGCGCCGGTTAAGAGCCGTCAGCTAGTGGAACTGCGCTTTGCCGGAATCGTGTTTGTCGATGCCACGCGCTTTGACGCCTTTATCGCCCAAGGATCTGCCGACGCGCTGTTGCGGCAGCGGGTGGATGTGGGCGACGCGTACGCGGAAGTTGTCAGCAGCACAAATGCCGTGCGCTTGCCCGTGGGAGCGCGGTTGCTGGCCAACGTGGTGATGGGGCCGCTGGCGTTGACGCCCAATGGCGACGGGGTCAACGACGCGCTGCGGGTGGAATTCGACTTGGTCAATGTCTTGGCTGCGCGGTGGATCGGCCTGCGGATTTTCGATCTTGCGGGGCGGCTGGTGTGGGTGCGGGAAGAGGAGGGCGAGGCTGGTGGTCGGGCTTGGGTTTGGGATGGCCGGGGGAGTTGGGGTGCGCAGGTAACGCCGGGGCTGTACGTGGCGGAGTTGCGCGTCGAAGGAGACGAGGAAAGCTACAGCAGGCGACGCGTGGTCGCGGTGGCGTACTAGCGCTTGGGTGGGACAGACTGGGATTGAGGTGTTGGTCTGAGTATCTTTAACGGATTTCTTCGATATAGTCGTCGGTGCTTCCGCCCCTGTCTAGGATGGCGTACACGCGCTCCACTGGGTGCCTCGACGCGGTCCGTTTCTGAATGAGCAGGCCGTGTTCTGTTGGAGTGATCTCGACCTCGACGTCGGGATTCATTCCAAAGCGGTCTCTTAGTCGCTTGGGGATGGTGATTTGTCCTCGCTCAGATATTCGCATGTGACCTCGATATGAATTTTAGATTCGTAAAATCGTACCAGTCTATCATGGGACACGCAAGTCCTATTGTCGATATTGGCCCGAGTATGGGGCTGATTTTAGGACCGATCCGTTCTTGGCGCTATATTGCGCTATATTATGGCATTACTATGCAAAACCACGACCTCGATTAGCGCCGTTCAGGCGCGGGAGAACGGAATATGAAACTGATTCTCGTAGGTTGCGAATACGCCGGTAAGACGACTTTGGCCAATGCCATAGTCGGTTGGACCGAGCGCACTTTTGGCTCGTCGCGCACGTTCCACGACCACTTCAGCCTGCCGTGCAATGAGTTCCCCGTAGAGGAGCAGGAGCAACTGCTGGCTCTCAGCCCTCGGCTGAAGGAGATGTTCCAGCGCTACATGATGAACTACCACTTTCATTCTGCTTTCTACAGCGACCCGGACCATAACTTGGTGGGGTTCCACATTGAAGAGGCTGTGTACGCGCCCCTGTACTACGGCTACGGGGGCCGAGGCGAATACGGCGACCGCGCCGCACTGGCTCGTTCCTTCGACGAGGAGGTCATGCAGCACGCGCCCGACACAGTACTCGTGCTGTTGCGCGCGCGGCCCGAAGTCATTGCCGAGCGCATGAGCGAGCAGCCGCACGAACGGCCGGTGGTGCAGGAAAAGGACATCGAGCACGTGTTGCAGCGCTTTGAGGAAGAATACCGCGATTCGCTCATCCGCAAGAAATTTGCCCTCGACACGTCCGACGCCACGGTGGAGCAGACCTTGGCGGAGTTCGCAGGGGAAATCAAAAATCACCTGAGCGAAGTCGACCGCTTGCGCCTTTTGGCCCACCAGAACTGGCCGGGCTAAGCCATGCCACAGCCCTTTCTCGATTGGTATGGCGTATGGGCCGGTCAAGCCGGCATTGAAGGCGGCCAAGCTTGGGTGCAAGATCCTCCGGTCGGCGTGCGCTTGGCCGTGCAGGAGGCGAGTAAATCCCCGGTCTTCATTGCGCCGGAGCATCCTTGGGAGGCGGGCGGTTTGTCGCCACAAGCCGTGCTCTGCGATGACGGTGTGCTGAAGATGTGGTATATAGCCAGCGGTGCTGGGGACGACCAACCCCCCTTCATTGCGTACGCCGAGAGCGCGGACGGCTTTTGTTGGGAGCGACCGCCCCTGCATTTGCAAGAGTACGACGGCAGCACGGCCAACAACCTGCTCTTCCGCTTCGGCGACTTTGGGCTGCAATCCGTGCCGGAGGCTCGCTACAAGGCCATGGCACGCGATGCCATTACCTATCACGAGGGTGCGCCGGTACCCGCGATGACGCGGGAGCGCAAGTGGGCCATTCGCCGCGCCATGCAAGAGGCCGGCTATACGCCAGAGCAGCGGGCTGCCGCCTTGTATTTCGTCGGCTTGCTCAAAGGTGCGGTGTCGCCCGACGGCAAGCAGTGGACCTTCTTGGAGGAGCCGCTTTTGAATGTGGGCCGCACCGGACTCGACAGCCACAACATCGCTGCGTACGACGCGGAAGCCGGTCGATACGTGGCCTATTTGCGCGGCCATCAAGATCGCCGCCGCATCGTGCGCCGCACCGAGGGCGAGGAGTTCGGGAATTGGTCGCCGCCGCGGCCGGTATTCGGCGCGGATCCGCAAGATCCCATCGACGACGACGTGTACGCGGCGGGCTATTGCCGCTATCCCCACGGCGGCTTCCACCTGATGTTCCCTGCTATGTACCACCGCTGGACGGCTACTGTAGATGTGCAATTGGCGACTAGCCGCGACGGCTTGCTGTGGAGCCGACCCGAGCGCAAGCCCATCATCTCCTGCGAACCAGAAGGGTACGGCATGGTGTTTGCCTTCCCGGAATTGGTCTCGCTCGACTCGGAGACGTGGGGCGCGATGTTCATTGGGCAGTACGACTTGCACGACTGGGGAGAAAGGTACGACCCGGGCCTCCCTGCGGAATGGCGTTGGGCTACTTGGAAGCGGGATCGGCTGGTAGCTCTTGAAGCGCCGGTGGAGGGCCGCGTAACGCTGGTCGAACGCGAGTGCGAGGACTGCGAACTGACGCTCAATTTTCAGACGCAAAAGGAAGGCGGTTGGATCAAGGCTGAGCTGGTTGAGCCGCCCTCGTCGCCGGCTGCGCCAGTGCAGGCTATAGAGGGCTTTGGGTTAGAAGAGGCCGACGTGCTGGCTGGCGACGAGTTGGCTAGGGTGGCAACGTGGCGGGGCAGCAGCGATTTGTCGGCATTGCGCGGCAGACAAGTGGCCATTCGCCTGCACATGGGTCGGGCGAAGGTGTTTGCGGTGGGGATGTGAGGAGATGGACGCCGACCGGAAAATCATTATCATCGCCGGACCGCACAATTGTGCAACGCACCGTTGCACAAATTCTTTGGTGCAGTAAGGGGACCCTGCATCCCTCTCTGACCTCGGGCGAGAAATTTGCGCCTTTGTCATTTTTGTATATCCTTATTGTATATCCAATTTAAATTGAAGCGAGGTCATAGTATGGCGACGGCACACACGAAAGTTTTTATGAGCAACAAGAGCCAAGCGGTGCGGCTGCCCAAAGCCGTTGAACTGCCGGAATCAGTGCGCGAGGTCGATATCGTCGCGATAGGGTCAAGGCGCGTTATCACACCTGCTGGCGAGAGTTGGGATGAGTGGTTCAACGGTCCCGGTGTTTCGGATGATTTTATGTCGGTGAGGGAACAGCCGGCCGATGCACAGCGGGAAAAACTGTGATGCTCAGGTATCTGCTAGATACCAATGTGGTGATTTATGCCGGCAAAAATTCAATCGGTCGCAAGGTCAGATGGCGATTTCTGCCGTAACTTGGGGCGAACTTATCTATGGCGTTGAACGCTCCGCCCAGCCCGAGCGCAATCTGGCGGATATTGAATCGCTGGGCACTAGGCTTGAGATCATGCCATTTGACCAAGTTGCAGCCAGCCACTTTGGTCGAATCCGTGCGGAACTGTATCGCATTGGTGCTCCGATTGGTCCCTACGATATGATGATCGCGGGTCAGGCGCGTGCGTCCGGGCTGGTTTTGGTGAGCAATAATGTAAAAGAGTTTGAAAAAGTTCCGGGACTCATGCTGGAAAACTGGGTTCACTGATGGGGACTGCCGAATTTCCTAGACTCGCTCAACAGCTTGCGGGATGCGCTAGCTCCTTTTCTCAATGCGTTAAGTGCAGAAGATGCTTGACGCCGGGCCGCTATGTGGGGGTAGCGCCCGAGGAGGAGGACGAGGATTTCGACTTTAGGGAGGCTTTGCGCGAGATTCACGAGGAACTGGACGAGCTTAATGCAGAGGCGGTGACGTTGGCGGCGACGATTAAGGAGAACTTTGAGGAGTTGGGGATATGACGAAGGACCGATCAGGTACCGAGGATTCTGGCCGGCAGTCCATTGGTCGGCAGCGAAAAGGGGCGTCGTTTCCCGCGCCCGCAGGAAAGGGCGAGTTGCCCGCTGACTATACTGTCCTGCTCGGGCAGATCAAGGAACGCATCTGCTCGGAGCGGTTGCGCGTAGTATCGGCTGCCAACGAGGGATGTCGGCAAGGCAATTCTTGGTCGCCAAGAGCAGGAAGGCTGGGGGGCCAAAACTATCGACCGGCTTTCGCACGACCTGCGGGAGGCGTTCCCGGACCTACGGGGTTTCTCTCCGCGCAACCTCAATTACATGCGTACTTTCGCCTCCGTTTGGCCCGACCGCGAAATTGTGCAACAGGTTGTTGCCCAATTCCCGTGGTTCCACAATTGCGTCGGGGTCGGGATTCGCCTTCGTTGGTCGGCAGGTGCTCTTGGAAGTCGGCGACCGGGATTTCTACGCGGATTTGCTATTTTACCACCTCAAGCTCCGTCGCTTTGTCGTCGTGGAACTCAAGGCCGTGCCGTTCGATCCGGCCTTTGTCGGCCAGATGAACCTGTATTTGTCTGCCGTGGATGATCTTATGCGCCACCCGGACGACGCGCCGACCATTGGGCTGCTGCTGTGCAAGGGTAAGGATCGGACGGTGGTTGAATATGCCCTGCGCGGTTTTGAGAAGCCGATGGGCGTCGCGCAGTGGGAAACCACGCTGGTTGATTCGTTGCCGGATGACCTCAAAGGTAGTTTGCCTACTGTTGAAGAGATAGAGGCTGAGTTGTCGGAGTGGGAGAATGGGGAATGAACGCCGACCGGAAAATTATTATCATCGCCGGACCTAATGGCACGGGAAAAACGACGTTCGCACAGGAGCATTTGCCGCACGAGGCTCAATGTCCATCCTTTGTCAACGCCGACCTGATCGCAGCGGGCCTGTCCCCCTTTCAGCCGGAAGCCGCTCTTTTTCGCGCCGGTCGGCTGATGTTGGAGGAAATCAAAAATCACGTGCAGCAGCGAAGAAGTTTTGCCTTTGAAACTACCTTGTCTGGTCTTGGCTATGCCAGAATGATCCCGCGCTGGCGCAGCGACGGTTACACAGTCAAGCTGATATTTCTGGCACTGGCGACGCCGGAAGAAGCGATTAAGCGGGTTGAATTGCGCGTCAGGCAAGGCGGCCACCATGTTCCACCGGATGTCATTCGCCGCCGCTTTGCGAGTGGGTTAAAGAATTTTCAGAATATGTATCGCCACATCGTCGATTATTGGCAATGGTTTGATAACAGCGGCCATACTCTCATATTGGTTGATGAAGGAGAGAATCCATGAAAAAGCCGAAGCGACCAATCCCCGTCTCTAAACTTGACGATCCCGATATGCAGGCTGTCCCCGATGCGTTATACCGAGCAGCCAGACGCGCGCACAAGATCGCGCATCAGCACAAGACCGGGGTAGTGGTTATGGAAAAAGGCGAGGTCATTGAGATTGAGCCGGATCCCGAGATGTACGGGGAGGAGTAGGAGAATTTGTGCAGCAGCTTGCTGCACAAATTCGCTTACTGTTGAAGAGATAGAGGTGGAGTTGTCGGGGCTGGAGAATGGGAAATGACTAGGATTCTTGCATCGGTGCCGGTTGTCCTACCCCCAAGGGAGCACCAAGAACGAATCATCGGTGTTATTTCCGCCTACGACGATCTGATCGAGAACAATCGGCGGCGGATTAAGTTGCTGGAGCAGGCGGTGCGGCTGCTCTACAAGGAGTGGTTTGTTCACCTCCGCTTCCCCGGCCATCAGCACGTCAAGATCAAGGACGGTGTGCCGGAGGGATGGGAGAGGAAGCCGCTGGGCGAGGTTGCCTCGCTGAATTACGGGAAATCTCTTAAGGCGGATAATAGACTTCCCGGTAGCATTCCGGTCTATGGATCAAGCGGTATTGTAGGAACTCACAATCGGGCTATGGTCAATGGCCCAATGATCATCGTTGGACGCAAAGGCAACGTTGGTAGTGTTTACTGGTCGCCGGAAGACTGCTTCCCGATAGATACAGTGTATTACGTCCAGAGCGAAAGCTGTTCTTTACGTCTGTACTATGCACTGAGGACTGTGCCATTTATTAGCACAGATGTTGCGGTCCCCGGATTGAACCGCGATTTCGCTCACAGCCGTCAGATTTTGACGCCATCATCGTCGTATCACCGCCTTTTCGAGAACACGGTCGGCCCTTTTCATCAGCAAATCGACATCTTACGTCGGCAAAATGCCAAGCTCGAAAGAGCCCGCGACCTGCTCCTTCCGAAGCTAATGAACGGCGATATAACAATATGAACCCCCAATCCCTCTCCAGCCTCATCGCCCTCGGCGAAGGCTTCACCACCGAGTTCAAGCGGGCCATGCCTTCCGACCTCGGACGGGAGATTTGCGCCTTCGCCAATGCTACCGGCGGAGTGATCATGCTCGGGGTCTCGGATGCCGGAGAGATCGTTGGTGTGGCCGACCACAATCAGCTAAAGTCGAGGGTGCAAAGCACTGCACGGTCGGCGGATCCGCCAATCTTGGTGGAAGTCGAGAGCGTCGGTGAGGTCTTATGCGTGGTCGTGCCGCCGCAGGAACGCAAGCCCTACTCGTTTGGCGGACGATTCTTCATACGCGACGGGGCGAATAGTCAGCA